>NZ_CP060704.1:4085041-4397772 GCF_014353015.1 Chitinimonas koreensis | reverse complement strand
TAGCGGGGGAACCGCCATTGTTGGATTGTTGCAACGCGACAAATCCGGCCGCGCTCAGGATGCCTCCGCCGCGGCCAGCTGGGCCGGGTTGAGCTGGCGCTTCAGCGCGGCCAGCCGGGCGCGCGCCGCGTCGTCGCGCTCGGCGGCGCGCTTGAGCCAGCGGTAGGCCGCCACGTTGTCCTTCGGTACCCCGCGGCCGGCCAGGTAGAGCAGGGCCAGGTTGAACTGGCCGGTGCTGTCGCCCTGGTCGGCGGCCAGGCGCGAGTAGCGCGCCGCCTCGTCGTCGTTGCGGTCGACGCCGCGGCCGGTCATGTACATGAAGCCGAGGTAGGCCTGGCCGCCGGCATGGTTCTGCTCGGCAGCGCGGCGGTACCACTCGACCGCCTTCTGGTTGTCGGCCGGCACGTCCTGGCCCTTGCGGTAGCGCAGGCCGAGCTGGGTCTGGGCGGCCGGGTCGCCGCCTTCGGCCGCGCTGCGTAGCGCCTCGATCGGCTGGTTCGCGTAGTCGGCCGCCGGCGGCGGCGCGCTCTCGGCGACCGGCGCGACCGGGATGGTCTGCACCGGCGGCGGCGCGGGCTGGGTGCTGTCCACCTGGGCGACCGTTTCCAGCTGCGGTGCCGGCGCGGCGCCGGTGGCGGCGGCCGGCTCGGCGACCGGCGGCGTCGCCGGCACGCTCGCGTGTTCCTCGCGCGAGCGCAGCAGCGCGGCGCCGGCGACCAGTGCGAGCAGCAGGCCGGCACCCATGCCGACCCAGCGGTTGTAGCTGGAGGAGACCGTGCTGCGCTGCCCGGCGTAGGCCGGCCGCGGCGAGAAGTCGTCGTCGAGGCGCGGCGAGGCGGGCAGGGCGGCATCGGCCGAATTGGCGTGCAGCACCGGGCTCGGCTGCATGGTGACCACGCTGGCGGTCTGCGGCGGTTCGGCGATGGCCAGCATGCGCTTGTCCATCTCGAACGCCTCGAATGCCTTGATGCAGGCGTCGAGGCTGGTGAAGCCGCCGTGCAGCATCGACTTCTGCATCTTCTTGATCAGCGCCGGCAGTTCTTCCTGGTGCGAATCCTTGAAGTAGTCGATCCGGTGCAGCGAGATCTGGCGGAACCAGTGGCCGAGCGCATGCAGGTCGACGCGCCAGTCGAGCGTATTCACCGACAGGTCGGGCATCAGCACGCTGGCGTACTGCCGCCGCGCGGCGTCGGACAATTCGTACCAACTGCTCTTGCCCGGCTCGCCGACCAGCTTGGCGTAGGTGCGCCAGTCGCGCAGCACCGCTTCGCGCAGCGCCGGCGCGAGGTAGGCCGCGTCGGGGCTGGCCAGGTCGATGAACAGCGGTTTCTCGATGCGTTCCTGGCCGGTGCGGGCGACCGCGAAGTCGACCAGCGTCAGGCTGTCGTAGTCGATCTCGCCGCGGTCGTTCTGCTTGAGCACCAGGGTGTCGGGCCTCAGGCCGCCGTGGACCAGGCCGTCGCGGCTCAGGTGGGCCAGCGCGCGCAGGCTGGCCAGGATCAGCCGCAGCAGGTCGCTGGAGCGCTGGAACGGATGCTCGAGCTCGCCGACGCGGGTGGACAGCCAGTGGGTCAGCGGGTGGCCGTCGGCCTCGCAGACCAGCATGCGGCGGTCGAGGTCGACCGCGACGAAGCGGGCGGCGTAGCGCGGATCGCGCTGGAAGCCCTGCAGGATGCGCGCCTCGTGGCACAGCCAGTAGTCGGCGGCCGGGTAGTCGGCCGACAGGCGCTTGCACCAGCGCTCGGTATCGCGCTGGCTGATGAACTTGTCGAGCTGGACGGCCGGCTCGGGCGGGGCGATGGCTTCGGCGGAATCGGTCATGGCGTGATGAATGACGGGCGCTGGGCCGGTTCGGCGGCGGTTGTGCGGCAAAAAGCCGGGACGAAGCCCGGCTGGCATGGTTCAGCGCTTGGCTGCCTCGGGCAGCACGATGTTCACTTCGAGCACGTCGTAGTCGTCCTGCCGGTCGAGCGAGACCTTGATGTCGTCCTGGCCGACCGAGACGTATTTCGAGATCACCGCGATCAGCTCCTGCTGCAGCGCCGGCAGGTAGTCCGGGCCGCCGCGGCCGGCGCGCTCGTGCGCCAGGATGATCTGCAGCCGCTCGCGTGCGACCGAGGCCGATTTCTTCTTGTTGCCGAGCAGATAGTCGAGGAAGGACATCGCTTACCCTCCGAACAGGCGCTTGAGCCAGCCTTGCTTGGGCGCCTCGATGAAACGCAGCGGCTTGTCCTCGCCGAGGAAGCGGGCCACCACGTCCTTGTAGGCCTCCGCCACGTCGGAACCCTCGAGGTGCACCGCCGGCGTGCCGCTGTTGGACGCCTGCAGCACCGATTCGGACTCGGGGATCACGCCGATCAGCGGGATGCGCAGCAGGTGCTTGATGTCGTCGAGCGACAGCATCTCGCCGGCGTCGACGCGCTTGGGCGAATAGCGGGTGATCAAGAGGTGGGCCTTGATGCTCTTGCCCTCCTCGGCCTTCTTGGACTTGGCGTCGAGGATGCCGAGGATGCGGTCCGAATCGCGCACCGACGAGACCTCGGGATTGGTCACCACCAGCGCCTCGTCGGCGTAATACAGCGCCAGCAGCGCGCCGGTCTCGATGCCGGCCGGCGAGTCGCAGACGATGTAGTCGAAACCGTCGTCGGCCAGCTCCTTCAGCACGCGCTCGACGCCTTCCTTGGTCAGCGCTTCCTTATCGCGGGTCTGCGAGGCCGGCAGGATGTGCAGCTTGTCGCAATGCTTGTCCTTGATCAGGGCCTGCTTGAGGCTGGCCTCGCCCTGGATCACGTTGACGAAGTCGTACACCACGCGGCGCTCGCAGCCCATGATCAGGTCGAGGTTGCGCAGGCCGACGTCGAAATCGATCACGGCCACCTTGTTGCCGCGCAGGGCCAGGCCCGAGGCGAAGCTGGCGCTGGTGGTCGTCTTGCCGACGCCGCCCTTGCCCGAAGTGACGACAATGATTTTTGCCACGGTGGTTTCCCTTGGAATTTGAATGGGGTTCAATCGAGCGACATTGCTTCGATGACCAGCTTGTTGCCGTCGAGGCGGACCTGCGCCGCACGGCCGCGGATGCTCTGCGGCAGCGGCTCGTCGATCGCGCGGTAGACGCCGGCGACCGACAGCAGCTCGGCCTCCATGCAATGGGTGAAGATGCGTGCGCCGCTGTCGCCGCGCGCGCCGGCGAGGGCGCGGCCGCGCAGCGGCGAATAGACGTGGATGTTGCCGTCGGCGATCAGCTCGGCGCCATGGCTGACCAGGGCCAGCACGATCAGGTCGCCGCCGCGCGCATAGACCTGCTGGCCGCTGCGCACCGGGCGGTCGACGATCAGCGCAGGGCTCGGCGCCACGATCGCCGCGGGCTTCGCTTCGGCAGGCCGCTCGGCCGGCGTCTCGCGCGGCGCGGCCGCTTCGGGCAGCAGGACCAGGCCGGCCGAATGGGCCGATTCGCGCGTCGCCGCCTGGCCGCCGCGCGCGGCGACCGGCTGCAGGCCGGCACGGCGCAGCAGCGTGACCAGGCCGGACAGATCGAGCGGGGTCGCCTCCAGCGGCCAGTCGGTCAGATCGATGACGGCTGCATCGCCGCCGAAGAAATCGGCGCGGCCGCCGAGTTTCTGTTCCAGGGCGGCTTCGAGTTCGGCGAGGTTGGCGGTCTTGGGCGCGAAGGCGATCAGGTTGAGTGCGGCGCTCTTGAGTTCGAAGGCGGGAGCACTGCGGGAGGTGGCCGGCTTGACGGAAGCGGTCATCGAGGGCGCTCGGCGGCGGCGTGTGGATTGGAAAATTGCCGCCGAGTTTACCCGCTTCGCCGCAGGCGCTTCAATCGGAACAATCTGTGGATAACTTTGTGGAGAAAACCGCGCGAACGCGGCGCGATGAGCCCGAATGTAGCGCTTGTCAAGCTGCTGTAATGTTGCCGCTGACGTTTTCCCCATCGAATCAACCGCTTGGGCGATCTGCTTCGCGTTGTAGCTGCGAATGCGGGCTGCAAGCCTGTTGTGGACTCGATCCGCTGCGGTGGATAAGTACTTGACGATTCGACGGACTACAGCATGCGCCGTTCGATCAGCGCCTGTGCCAGCGTACCGCTGTCGACGTGTTCGAGCTCGCCGCCGACCGGCAGACCACGCGCGATGCGGCTGACCTTGAGGCCCTGGGCGCGCAGCAGCTCGGCCAGATAGTGCGCGGTGGCCTCGCCCTCGACGGTGAAATTGGTCGACAGGATCACCTCTTCCACCTGGCCGTCCTGGGCGCGCGCCACCAGCTTGTCGAAATGGATGTCGCCCGGCCCGATCCCGTCGAGCGGCGACAGCCGGCCCATCAGCACGAAGTAGCGGCCCTTGAAGGCCAGCGTCTGCTCCATGCGCAACAGGTCGGCCGGCATCTCGACCACGCAGAGCTGGCGATCGTTGCGCGAGCCGTCGGCGCACAGTTCGCACAGCTCGTGTTCGGTGAAGGTGTTGCAGCGCGCGCAGTGGCGCAGCCGGGTCAGCGCCTCGGCCAACGCCTGGGCCAGGCCGGCTGCACCGGACTGGTCGCGTTGCAGCAGGTGGTAGGCCATGCGCTGGGCGGATTTCGGCCCGACGCCGGGCAGCACCCGCAGCGCTTCGATCAATCGGTTGAGGGGAGAAGGTGTCTTCATGGCATCGCGTGGCCGAAGCGTCGGCGCAGGCGGTAGTGGCGCCAGGCGAACAGCCGGCCGATCAGGAGCCGGCTTAGAAAGCCCGGTACGCCGAGGCGCGGGGTGAACGAGACGCGATCGTGCACGGTGCATTGCGGCGAGCCGGCTGCGCCGACGATCTGCCGCTCATGGCGCCAGACCCGCTGGCTGAGCAGCTGCGAAGTCTCGACGAAGCCTTGCGGCTCGATCCGCTCGAAGCACAGGTCGTCGTAGTCGGCCGGCAACACGCCGAACAGCAGCAGCCAGCAGCGGCCGAGCGTCACGCCGACCGGCACCTGCTGCAGCGACGTGAACGGCGCCCCGGGAAGCGCATGCGCAGCCAGGGCCACAGCTCGGCGTTCACCCCGGCCGGCGTGAACGCCACGGCGCGCACCTGTTCCGCGCCGGTGGCCAGCGTGGAGCTGAACGCGAGCTGGTAGCGCGCCATCGGTCCGGTCAGAACGGCAGCTTGAAGCCGGGCGGCAGGTTCAGTCCGGCCGTCAGGCCGGCCATCTTCTCCTGCGAGGTCTGTTCGGCGCGGCGCAGCGCGTCGTTGAACGCGGCGGCCACCAGGTCTTCGAGCATCTCCTTGTCGTCGCCGTCGATCACGCTCGGATCGATGGCCACGCGGCGCACCACGTGGTGGCAGGTCATCACGATCTTGACCATGCCGGCGCCGGACTGGCCTCGACCTCGACTTCGCCGAGCTGCTCCTGCGCCTTCTTCATATTGTCCTGCATCTGCTGGGCCTGCTTCATCAGGTTGCCCAGGCCGCCCTTGTTGAACATGGGGATACTCCTTGGATGGGGAAAACGACTGCGCTCAGACGGCGTCCGTGCGCGGCTGGATGGAATTGGGCACTACCGTCGCGCCGAATTCAGCGATCAGGGTCTGCACGAAGGGATCGCTGTTGATCGCCGCGACGGCATCGGCCAGGCGCGCCTGGCGTTCGCGCTGCAGCACGGCGGCCGGCGTGGCGTCGGCAACGCCGCCGACCGTGAGCTGGACCTTGGCCGTCGCGCCGAAATACTGGCTCAGCGCCTGCTCGAGCTTGTCGCGGTATTCCGGGCCGGCGACGAATTTGTGCGCATCCGGCACCGCCAACTCGAAATGCAGGCCGTCATAAGCGGTCAATTCGGCGTGTTGCGCCAGCATGCCGGCCTGGCCGCCGAGCTTGAGCTGGATGATCAGCGCGGCCCAGTCGCCGTCGAAGCTGCGCGGTTCCGCCGGTGCTTCGGCGACGTCGGGCGTGTAGCTATCGGCGCGGATGTCGCCGTCGCGCGATTCCGTGGCTGCCGGTGCTGCATGGGCCGGCTCGATTTCCAGCATCGCTTCCCACGGTGCCGGCGGCGGCATGTCGGGCGGCAAAGGCTCGTACTCGGATTCGCTGCGGATCTCTTCCCAGGGCGGCGCTTCCTGTACGGCAGGCTTGGCGACCGGGGCCGGAGCGGGTTCGGCAACCGGTGCGGGTGTCGGCGCGGGTATCGGCGTGGGAGTAGGAGCCGGAGTGGGGGCCGGTACGGGTACAGGAGCCGGGGCGGGCACAGGTGCGGGCGCCGGCGCCATTGCGACCGGAGCAGGATTCTGCGGGGCTGCTGCCGGAGCGGGGCTCGCGGCAGGGGCGGCGACCGGCATGGCGGCGGGCCGGACGATGGCCGGCAAGTCGCCGGCCACCTGCTGCCGCGTAGGCGAAAAGGCCAGCATGCGCAGCAGGGTCATGCTCAGGCCGGCGAATTCATCGGGCGCCAGCGCGAGGTCGCGGCGGCCATGCAGCGCGATCTGGTAATAGAGCTGGACGTCTTCCGGCGTGAATGCGCCGGCCAATGCAGCAAGGGCGGCGTACTGCGGATGGTCGGTCGCCACTGCGGCGGGCGTGGCTTGCATCAGGGCCAGCCGGTGCAGCAGGGAGGCAAGCTCCTGCAAGGCTGAGTCGGCGCCGACGCCGCGCGTGCTCAGATTCTCCGCCGCGGCGATCAGGCCGTTGCCGTCGCGCGCGCTGAGCCGTTCGAGCAATTCATACAGATAGGATTGATCGACCGCGCCCAGCATGGCGCGCACGCCGGCTTCCTCGACCCGGCCGGCGCCATAGGCGATCGCCTGGTCGAGCAGCGACAACGCATCGCGCATGCTGCCTGCTGCGGCGTGGCCCAGGAGGCCGAGCGCACCGGGTTCGAACGGGATCGATTCGGCTTCCAGCACGTGCTGCAGATGGCCGCTGACCTGCTGCGGCAGCATCTGGCGCAGCGAGAACTGCAGGCAGCGCGACAGCACGGTGACCGGCACTTTCTGCGGATCGGTGGTGGCCAGGATGAACTTCACATGCCCGGGCGGTTCCTCCAGCGTCTTCAGCATCGCGTTGAAGGCGCTCTTGGAGAGCATGTGCACTTCATCGATGATATAGACCTTGAAGCGGCCCTGGGTCGGCGCGTACTGGGCGTTGTCCAGCACTTCGCGGATATTGTCGATGCCGGTGTTGGAAGCGGCGTCGATCTCAAGCAGGTCGACGAAGCGGCCGGCATCGATCTGCCGGCAGGCCGCGCATTCGCCGCAGGGCGACGCGGTGATCCCCGTCTCGCAATTGAGCGACTTGGCCAGGATGCGCGCGATGGTGGTCTTGCCGACCCCACGCGTACCGGTGAGCAGGTAGGCGTGATGCAGGCGCTGGTTCTCCAGCGCATTGCTCAGCGCCTTGATCACGTGCTCCTGGCCCACAAGCGTGGCAAAGGAGCGGGGCCGCCATTTACGAGCGAGAACTTGATAAGTCATGCCGGCGATTCTAGCAGAAGCGCCTTGTACGACCGGTGACAGGAGAAAGCAGCGCAATGCAGCACGACCCAACCCACGATCCCAAACCCTTGCCGCCGATCGAGCCGGAACCGGAGGCCTGCTGCAACAGCGGCTGCTCGCCGTGCATCTTCGATTTCTATGCGGAAGAACTGCAGCTGTATCGCCGGCAGTTGCTCGAATGGGAGCGGCGGCAACAGGAGCGGGCCGGTGAGGGCGGCACTAAATAGATATATGTGATTTGCCGTGCATTCGCACTGCGCGGCGGGCTCGTGGCACTGAATGGAGTTCTCTGGATTTGGCTTGAACGCCTGACCAAGAGATTGGGGCCTCAAATTTTTGAGGCGTGCGATATTGAAGAATCAATGACTTGCATTGGTGTTCGTACGATTCTTCAAAAATCTTCGCGAGAGGTGTTGACGGGTGTGGCGGCGATCCGTATAGTTCGCATCTCTGCTGCTGACGCAGACGAAAACGAAGCGAAAACGAACGAGTCTAGCCGAGTTTGAGTGCGAAAGCAAACGCTCTTTAACAAGATACAACCGATAAGCGTAGGCGCTTGGCGAAGGATGCCAAGGCTTACGTTGAATTGAAATCGTTTCGACGGTTTTGATTTTGCAATACGCCAAATGAAGCAATTTAAACAGAGATTGAACTCAAGAGTTTGATCCTGGCTCAGATTGAACGCTGGCGGCATGCTTTACACATGCAAGTCGAACGGACTTGGGGGCTTGCTCCCAGGTTAGTGGCGAACGGGTGAGTAATGCATCGGAACGTACCGTGTAGTGGGGGATAACGTAGCGAAAGTTACGCTAATACCGCATGAGATCTACGGATGAAAGCAGGGGATCGCAAGACCTTGCGCTATATGAGCGGCCGATGTCGGATTAGCTAGTTGGTGGGGTAAAGGCTCACCAAGGCGACGATCCGTAGCGGGTCTGAGAGGATGATCCGCCACACTGGGACTGAGACACGGCCCAGACTCCTACGGGAGGCAGCAGTGGGGAATTTTGGACAATGGGCGCAAGCCTGATCCAGCCATGCCGCGTGAGTGAAGAAGGCCTTCGGGTTGTAAAGCTCTTTTGTCCGGGAGCAAATCTGCGTGGTTAATACCCATGCAACTGAGAGTACCGGAAGAATAAGCACCGGCTAACTACGTGCCAGCAGCCGCGGTAATACGTAGGGTGCGAGCGTTAATCGGAATTACTGGGCGTAAAGCGTGCGCAGGTGGTTACGTAAGCTTGATGTGAAATCCCCGGGCTTAACCTGGGAACTGCATTGAGGACTGCGTGGCTAGAGTGCGTCAGAGGGGGGTGGAATTCCACGTGTAGCAGTGAAATGCGTAGAGATGTGGAGGAACACCGATGGCGAAGGCAGCCCCCTGGGATAGCACTGACACTCATGCACGAAAGCGTGGGGAGCAAACAGGATTAGATACCCTGGTAGTCCACGCCCTAAACGATGTCTACTAGTTGTTGGGGTAGCAATACCTTAGTAACGCAGCTAACGCGTGAAGTAGACCGCCTGGGGAGTACGGTCGCAAGATTAAAACTCAAAGGAATTGACGGGGGCCCGCACAAGCGGTGGATGATGTGGATTAATTCGATGCAACGCGAAAAACCTTACCTACCCTTGACATGCCAGGAATGCCGAAGAGATTTGGCGGTGCCCGAAAGGGAACCTGGACACAGGTGCTGCATGGCTGTCGTCAGCTCGTGTCGTGAGATGTTGGGTTAAGTCCCGCAACGAGCGCAACCCTTGTCCTTAGTTGCTACCATTCAGTTGAGCACTTTAAGGAGACTGCCGGTGACAAACCGGAGGAAGGTGGGGATGACGTCAAGTCCTCATGGCCCTTATGGGTAGGGCTTCACACGTCATACAATGGTCGGTACAGAGGGTTGCCAAGCCGCGAGGTGGAGCCAATCCCAGAAAGCCGATCGTAGTCCGGATTGCAGTCTGCAACTCGACTGCATGAAGTCGGAATCGCTAGTAATCGCAGATCAGCATGCTGCGGTGAATACGTTCCCGGGCCTTGTACACACCGCCCGTCACACCATGGGAGTGGGTTCTACCAGAAGTAGCTAGGCTAACCTTAGGGAGGCCGGTTACCACGGTAGGATTCATGACTGGGGTGAAGTCGTAACAAGGTAGCCGTAGGGGAACCTGCGGCTGGATCACCTCCTTTCTAGAGAAAATGGCGCTGTAGCCAAGTGTCTACACTTATCGGTTGTAGTAGTTAGAGAAGTACGGGAGCTGGGTCAGTAGCTCAGTCGGTTAGAGCACCGTCTTGATAAGGCGGGGGTCATAGGTTCGATTCCTATCTGACCCACCAGTAACTCGATTGGGGGCATAGCTCAGCTGGGAGAGCACCTGCTTTGCAAGCAGGGGGTCGTCGGTTCGATCCCGTCTGCCTCCACCACATCGTTGCCGGGCTGGAAAGCGGAACGGGAGGATGTGGACAGGAACGAGAGTCCAGACAAGAGAATATTGAGCGTTGCGACGAGAGTCGCATGGCGGAGTATTTTATTGTTTGGCTTCTTGGCCGAATGGACGAAAGTCTGTACTTGATCTTTAAAAAAATGGAAGAAGTAACCAATGTAGTTCAATGACGAACTGGGCGATGAAAGTTGCCTGGGGAGTTGTAAAGGACTGCAATGGGTTGATTGTATCGACAGCTGGATCGTTCGAAAGAATGGATCTGGCATCGCAAACACCTGTAATCGATGCTTAGGCATTTTAGGTTATAGGGTCAAGCGAATAAGTGCATCTGGTGGATGCCTTGGCGATCACAGGCGATGAAGGACGCGCAAGCCTGCGAAAAGGCTCGGGGAGCTGGCAATGAAGCTTTGATCCGGGCATGTCCGAATGGGGAAACCCACCCGCAAGGGTATCCATACCTGAATCCATAGGGTATGAGAGGCGAACGCAGTGAACTGAAACATCTAAGTAGCTGCAGGAAAAGAAATCAACCGAGATTCCCCAGTAGTGGCGAGCGAAAGGGGAAGAGCCTGTACGTGATAGTCGAACGCTTAACAGAACGGAATGGAAAGTCCGGCCATAGTGGGTGATAGCCCCGTATGTGAAAAGCGATCGGTGGTACTGAGCGTACGAGAAGTAGGGCGGGACACGTGAAATCCTGTCTGAAGATGGGGGGACCATCCTCCAAGGCTAAATACTCGTGATCGACCGATAGTGAACCAGTACCGTGAGGGAAAGGCGAAAAGAACCGCGGGAGCGGAGTGAAATAGAACCTGAAACCGGATGCATACAAACAGTGGGAGCCTCGTAAGGGTGACTGCGTACCTTTTGTATAATGGGTCAGCGACTTACATTCAGTAGCGAGCTTAACCGAGTAGGGGAGGCGTAGCGAAAGCGAGTCCGAATAGGGCGTTCAGTTGCTGGGTGTAGACCCGAAACCAGATGATCTATCCATGGCCAGGTTGAAGGTGGGGTAACACCCACTGGAGGACCGAACCCACTAGTGTTGCAAAACTAGGGGATGAGCTGTGGATAGGGGTGAAAGGCTAAACAAATCTGGAAATAGCTGGTTCTCCTCGAAAACTATTTAGGTAGTGCCTCACGTATCACTTCCGGGGGTAAAGCACTGTTATGGCTAGGGGGTCATCGCGACTTACCAAACCATGGCAAACTCTGAATACCGGAAAGTGCGAGCGTGGGAGACAGACATCGGGTGCTAACGTCCGGTGTCGAAAGGGAAACAACCCAGACCCTCAGCTAAGGTCCCAAATGCATAGTTAAGTGGAAAACGAGGTGGGAAGGCATAGACAGCCAGGATGTTGGCTTAGAAGCAGCCATCATTTAAAGAAAGCGTAATAGCTCACTGGTCGAGTCGTCCTGCGCGGAAGATGTAACGGGGCTCAAACTATGAACCGAAGCTAGGGATATGCCGTAAGGCATATGGTAGAGGAGCGTTCCGTAGGCCTGCGAAGGTGGATTGTGAAGTCTGCTGGAGGTATCGGAAGTGCGAATGCTGACATGAGTAGCGATAAACAGGGTGAAAGTCCCTGTCGCCGAAAACCCAAGGTTTCCTGCGCAACGTTCATCGGCGCAGGGTGAGTCGGCCCCTAAGGCGAGGCAGAAATGCGTAGTCGATGGGAAACGGGTTAATATTCCCGTACCAATCTGTAATGCGATGTGGGGACGGAGAAAGCTAGGCCAGCCGGGTGTTGGAAGTCCCGGTTTAAGCGTGTAGGCGTGTCTCGTAGGCAAATCCGCGAGACTAAGCTGAGGCGTGATGACGAGTCTGCTTGCAGACGAAGTGGTTGATGCTCTGCTTCCAGGAAAAGCCGCTAAGCTTCAGTTACAGATTGACCGTACCGCAAACCGACACAGGTGGGTAGGATGAGAATTCTAAGGCGCTTGAGAGAACTCGGGTGAAGGAACTCGGCAAATTGACACCGTAACTTCGGGAGAAGGTGTGCCCCGGTAGGTTGTAGCCTGTACAGGCGAAGGCCGATGGGGTTGCAGTGAAAAGGTGGCTGCGACTGTTTATTAAAAACACAGCACTCTGCTAACACGAAAGTGGACGTATAGGGTGTGACGCCTGCCCGGTGCTGGAAGGTTAAGTGATGGGGTGCAAGCTCTTGATCGAAGCCCCAGTAAACGGCGGCCGTAACTATAACGGTCCTAAGGTAGCGAAATTCCTTGTCGGGTAAGTTCCGACCCGCACGAATGGCGTAACGATGGCCACACTGTCTCCACCCGAGACTCAGCGAAGTTGAAATGTTTGTGAAGATGCAATCTCCCCGCTGCTAGACGGAAAGACCCGTGCACCTTTACTGTAGCTTTGCATTGGACTTTGAACAGACTTGTGTAGGATAGCTGGGAGGCTTTGAAGCGGGGACGCTAGTTCTCGTGGAGCCGACGTTGAAATACCAGCCTGGTGTGTTTGAGGTTCTAACCTAGGTCCGTCATCCGGATCGGGGACCGTGCATGGTAGGCAGTTTGACTGGGGCGGTCTCCTCCCAAAGTGTAACGGAGGAGCTCGAAGGTATCCTAGGTACGGTCGGAAATCGTACTGATAGTGCAATGGCATAAGGATGCTTGACTGCGAGACTGACAAGTCGAGCAGGTGCGAAAGCAGGACATAGTGATCCGGTGGTTCTGTATGGAAGGGCCATCGCTCAACGGATAAAAGGTACGCCGGGGATAACAGGCTGATTCCTCCCAAGAGTTCACATCGACGGGGGAGTTTGGCACCTCGATGTCGGCTCATCACATCCTGGGGCTGTAGCCGGTCCCAAGGGTATGGCTGTTCGCCATTTAAAGTGGTACGTGAGCTGGGTTTAAAACGTCGTGAGACAGTTTGGTCCCTATCTGCAGTGGGCGTTGGAAGTTTGAAGGGGGCTGCTCCTAGTACGAGAGGACCGGAGTGGACGAACCTCTGGTGTACCGGTTATGACGCCAGTCGTATCGCCGGGTAGCTAAGTTCGGAAGAGATAAGCGCTGAAAGCATCTAAGCGCGAAACTTGCCTTAAGATGAGACTTCCCTGGGGACTTGATCCCCCTGAAGGGTCGTTCGAGACCAGGACGTTGATAGGTCGGGTGTGGAAGCGCAGTAATGCGTTAAGCTAACCGATACTAATTGCCCGTGAGGCTTGATCCTATAACCCAAGATGCCTGAGAGGGCAGGGTTTGCGAGGTCGAGTCGGTCAACCTAAAGAGTTACTTCTTCCATGTGAGGCTGGTGAGATACCGGCCGAACGAATATGAGTGCTGATCAGAGAGTTGATCGGGCTCCCAAGTTAATGCTTGGCGACCATAGCACGTTGGACCCACGCCTTCCCATCTCGAACAGGACCGTGAAACGACGTCGCGCCGATGATAGTGCGGTATACCCGTGTGAAAGTAGGTCATCGCCAGGCTCCCTCTAGAACGCCCCGAACTGATGTTCGGGGCGTTTTGCTTTGTAGCTTTGCGGCTCGGATTGGCTTGATTGATGCGCACTGAGTATCCGGATTGAGCGCTGCTTCGGATTGGCTGGGGCGCAAGTCGCAATGAAGCGCAGCAGGTAATGCTTCAGGATGGTCTCGAGTGCTGTGATTTGATGAGCCAGCCCTCACCCCAAGCTTATCCGGCGCTCTGTGCAAAGGGACGAATCCCTGCGCTTCAATAGATCGAAGCTTCAATAGATCGAATTACACCTGCAATAAGAAAGCCCCGCACGGTTCGTGCGGGGCTTGATCGTTTCTACGAGCTGGAATGCGGGACGACCGGACTAAGCCTCAGTGCCGGTATTTACGCACCAGCCCCACCATCACCCCGAAGATCTCGAGCGCGCCGCGGGGCGGATGACCGGGTAGGCCGGGTTGGCCGGCTGCAGCACGAACTGGCCGGCTTCGCGCGCCAGCGTCTTGAGGGTGAATTCGTCGTCGACGATCGCGACCACGATGTCGCCGACGTTGGCGGCTGCACGGCGTTCGACCACGGCCAGGTCGCCCGGATGGATGCCGGCGTCGATCATCGAATCGCCCTTGACCGGGATCAGCATGGTCTCCGAGGGCCGGTTGATCAGGTAATGGTCGATGGCGAAGCTGTCGTTGCCGACGTCGCGCGCCGAGACCGGCATGCCGGCCGGCACCGGCTGGGTCGACAGCGTGCGCTCGAAGAAGCGGTCGTTCGGCACCCAGTCGCCGTCGCGGCTACGCGAGACGAAGCCCTGCAGCTGCAGCCGCGTCAGCAGCTTGGAGACCGCCGATTTGCTGGCGAAACCGCACAGACTCATCAGCCGGGCGTAGGACGGCAGGCAGCGGTTGTCGGCATAGTAGTCCTGCAGCCGGCCCAGGTAGTCGAGATCTTTTTCGAATTCATTCATGGATTTGCATCGGGTGAACGTTTGTTCACTACTGTAGTGAACGCACGTTCTCTTGGCAAGTTTTGGATCGTCGGGCCAATGCGTGATGGCGACCGGCCGACCGGTGCGCTATACCGGAATTGCAGCGCATAGCCAGAACAGCCTCCCACCTACTTCCTCGCGCGAACTTTTGCCTGCGCACGGTTCCAAACCTTGAGTCCGCTGTTGCGACATCTGCCGAGAGGGATTGCCATGGATATCTTCGCCAACTTCAGCAGCCGCTACGACCGTACCCGCGAGGAGGAAATGAGCCTCCGCGAGTACCTGGATCTGTGCAAGCGCGATCCGGCTGCCTACGCCACCGCGGCCGAACGCATGCTGATGGCGATCGGCGAGCCCGAGATGGTCGACACGCGCAACGAGCCGCGGCTGTCGCGGGTGTTCGCCAACAAGCTGATCCGCGTCTACCCGGCCTTCCGCGAGTTCTACGGGATGGAGGAGGTCATCGAGCAGGTGGTGGCCTACTTCCGCCACGCGGCGCAAGGGCTGGAGGAGAAGAAGCAGATCCTCTACCTGCTCGGCCCGGTCGGCGGCGGCAAGTCCTCGATCGCCGAGAAGCTCAAGGAATTGATGGAGAAGGTGCCGTTCTACTGCATCAAGGGCAGCCCGGTGAACGAGTCGCCGCTCGGCTTGTTCAACGATGCCGAAGATGGGCCGATCCTCGAAGAGGAATACGGCATCCCGCGCCGCTACATCAAGTGCATCCCCAGCCCGTGGGCGGTGAAGCGGCTGTCGGAATTCAACGGCGACATCGACCAGTTCCGCGTGGTGCGGCGCTATCCGTCGGTGCTCAAGCAGATCGCCGTTTCCAAGACCGAGCCGGGCGACGAGAACAACCAGGACATCTCCTCGCTGACCGGCAAGGTCGACATCCGCAAGCTCGAGAAATACGCCCAGGACGATCCGGACGCCTACAGCTATTCGGGCGGCCTGTGCCTGGCCAACCAGGGCCTGCTCGAGTTCGTCGAGATGTTCAAGGCGCCGATCAAGGTGCTGCACCCGCTGCTGACCGCCACGCAGGAAGGCAACTTCAAGGGCACCGAGGGCTTCGGCGCGATCCCGTTCGACGGCGTCGTGCTGGCCCACTCGAACGAGTCCGAGTGGAAGCAGTTCAAGAACAACAAGAACAACGAGGCCTTCCTCGACCGGATCTACATCGTGAAGGTGCCGTACTGCCTGCGCGTATCCGAGGAGGTGAAGATCTACGAGAAGCTGATCCGCAACTCCTCGCTGGCCAATTCGCCGTGCGCCCCAGGCACGCTGAAGATGATGTCGCAGTTCTCGGTGCTGTCGCGGCTCAAGGAGCCGGAGAACTCCAGCATCTATTCGAAGATGCAGGTCTACGACGGCGACAACCTCAAGGACACCGATCCGAAGGCCAAGTCGATCCAGGAGTACCGCGACTTCGCCGGCGTCGACGAGGGCATGGACGGGCTGTCGACGCGCTGGGCGTTCAAGATCCTGTCCAAGGTGTTCAACTTCGACCATAGCGAGGTGGCGGCCAACCCGGTGCACCTCCTGTACGTGCTCGAGCAGCAGGTCGAGCGCGAGCAGTACGCGCCCGAGACCGAGCAGCGCTACCTGGCCTACATCAAGGAATACCTGGCCGGCCGCTACGTCGAGTTCATCGGCAAGGAAATCCAGACCGCCTACCTGGAGAGTTATTCGGAATACGGCCAGAACATCTTCGACCGCTACGTGACCTTCGCCGACTTCTGGATCCAGGACCAGGAATACCGCGACCCGGACACCGGCGAGAGCTTCGACCGCAATGCGCTGAACAACGAGCTGGAGAAGATCGAGAAGCCGGCCGGCATCAGCAATCCGAAGGACTTCCGCAACGAGATCGTCAACTTCGTGCTGCGCGCGCGCGCCAACAACGGCGGCAAGAATCCGTTGTGGACCAGCTACGAAAAGCTGCGGGCGGTGATCGAGAAGAAGATGTTCAGCAATACCGAAGAACTGTTGCCGGTGATTTCCTTCAACGCCAAGGGCAGTCAGGAAGATGCCAAGAAGCACGAGGACTTCGTCAACCGCATGGTCGCCAAGGGCTACACCGCCAAGCAGGTGCGCCTGTTGTGCGACTGGTACCTGCGGGTGAGGAAGTCGTCCTAAGGACATGACGGCGCGGGGCCTGCGCGCGTAAGAGCCCGGGTTCCGCCTTTCGCCCGCTCGGGGCGCGGTCTGCACAAGGCTTGCAATGGCTCACCTCATCGACCGCCGGCTCAACGGCAAGAACAAGTCCGCGATCAATCGCGAACGCTTCCTGCGCCGCTTCAAGGGACAGATCAAGGAAGCGGTGGCGCGCGCCGTGAAAGGCCGCTCGATCACCGACATCGATACCGGCGAGAAGGTGTCGATCCCGGTCAAGGACGTGTCCGAACCGGTGTTCGGCCATGCCCGCGGCGGGGTGTGGGAGAGCGTGCACCCCGGCAACAAGGAATATTCGCGCGGCGACCGCATCGACCGGCCCGAGGAGGGCGGCGGCGGCAGCGGTTCGGGCAAGGCCTCGCAGGACGGCGAGGGCGAGGACGACTTCGTGTTCGAGCTCAGCCGCGAGGAATTCCTCAACTTCTTCTTCGACGACCTCGAGCTGCCCAACCTGGTCAAGACCCAGCTGACCGCGACCCAGGCGTTCAAGAACATCCGCGCCGGCTACAGCACCGACGGCACGCCGTCCAACATCGACGTGGTGCGTTCGCTCAAGGGCGCGCTGGGCCGCCGCATCGCGCTGACGGCCGGGCCGATGGCGCGGCTCAACGAGGCGCGCGAGGAGCTCGACGTGCTGCTCGAGACGCGCGAGGAGGGCGACCCCGAGGTCGACGCGCTGCGCGACGAGATCAAGTCGCTCAAGACCCGCATCCTCGGCATTCCCTACATCGATCCGTTCGACCTGCGCTACAGCAACCGCGTGAAGGTGCCACGGCCGCACACCCAGGCGGTGATGTTCTGCGTGATGGACGTGTCGGGCTCGATGGACGAGCAGAAGAAGGACACCGCCAAGCGCTTCTTCATCCTGCTCTACCTGTTCCTGACGCGCGCCTACGAGAAGATCGACGTGGTGTTCGTGCGCCACCACACCCAGGCCGCCGAGGTGAACGAGCACGATTTCTTCCATGCCCGCGATACCGGCGGCACGGTGGTCAGCTCGGCCCTCAAGCTGGTGCACAAGATCATCGCCGAGCGCTTCCCGACCCAGGACTGGAACATCTACGTGGCGCAGGCCTCGGACGGCGACAACTGGGACAGCGATTCGGTGACCTGCAAGGAGATCCTGCTCGGCGACATCCTGCCGCTGACGCAGTACTACGCCTATATCGAGATCACCGAGGGCGAGCCGCAGAACCTGTGGATGGAGTACGAACAGGTGAAGGCGGCCTGCGCGCACTTCGCGATGCGCAAGATCGCCAATCCGGCCGATATCTACCCGGTGTTTCGCGACCTGTTCAAGAAAGCGGCGGCCCACGCATGAACCATCCATCGGTGATGCCTACCAGCGCCAAGCGCAAGCGCCCCAGAAGAGCAAGGGGCCGCTGTCGACCGGCTCGGAATGGACCTTCGAGCTGATCGACCGCTATTACGGCGAGATCTCGCGGATCGCGGCCGACTTCGAGCTCGACACCTATCCCAACCAGCTCGAAGTGATCACCGCCGAGCAGATGATGGATGCCTACGCCTCGGTCGGCATGCCGGTGATGTACCACCACTGGAGCTACGGCAAGCACTTCCTGCAGACCGAGAAGGGCTACAAGCGCGGCCAGATGGGCCTCGCCTACGAGATCGTCATCAATTCCAACCCCTGCATCGCCTACCTGATGGAGGAGAACTCGATCACCATGCAGGCGCTGGTGATCGCCCACGCCGCCTTCGGCCACAACAGCTTCTTCAAGGGCAACTACCTGTTCCGCACCTGGACCGACGCCAGCGCGATCATCGACTACCTGGTGTTCGCCCGGCACTACATCCGCCAGTGCGAGGAGCGCTACGGCATCGACGCGGTCGAGGAGCTGCTCGACAGCTGCCATGCGCTGATGAACTACGGCGTGGACCGCTACAAGCGGCCGCCCAAGCTCTCGGTGGCCGAGGAGCAGGCGCGCCAGGCCGACCGCGAAGCCTATCTGCAGAGCCAGGTGAACGAGCTGTGGCGCACGCTGCCGCGGCGGCAGGAGGAAGAGGAGAAGGTCGAGCGCAAGCGCTTCCCCTCCGAGCCGCAGGAGAACCTGCTGTACTTCATCGAGAAGTTCGCGCCGCTGCTCGAGCCGTGGCAGCGCGAGCTGGTGCGCATCGTGCGCAAGATCGCGCAGTACTTCTACCCGCAGCGGCAGACCCAGGTGATGAACGAGGGCTGGGCCACGTTCTGGCACTACACCATCATGAACCGGCTGTACGACGAGGGCCTGATCACCGATGGCGCGATCATGGAGTTCCTGCATTCGCACACCAATGTGGTCTACCAGCCGCCGGTGAGCAGCCGCTGGTACTCGGGCATCAACCCGTATGCGCTCGGCTTCGCCATGTACAGCGACATCAAGCGCATCTGCGAGGTGCCCACCGAGGAGGACCGGCAGTGGTTCCCCGACCTGGCCGGCACGCCGTGGCGGCCGGCGCTCGAATTCGCGATGAAGAACTTCAAGGACGAGAGCTTCATCGCGCAGTACCTGTCGCCCAAGCTGATCCGCGATTTCCGCCTGTTCGCGGTGAAGGACGACGACCACGAGTCCAAGCTCGAAGTGAGCGCGATCCACGACGAGGCCGGCTACCGCGACATCCGCCGCAAGCTGGCCGAGCAGTACAACCTGTCCAGTCGCGAGCCGAACATCCAGGTCTGGGACGTGCAGACGCGCGGCGACCGCTCGCTCACGCTGCGCCACACCCAACAGAACCGGCGGCCGCTGGCCAACACGGTGCACGAGGTGCTCAAGCACATCGCGCGGCTGTGGGGCTTCTCGGTCAAGCTCGAAAGCTGCGATCCGGACGGCCGGGTGATCCTGACCTACGAATGCAAGATGGAAAAAAGGCACGGTTGAACGCGGCGCCCGCCGGTGTGCTTGAACCGTGCCTGTCGTACGGTATATAAAATAATCACATCCGTTGCGCCTGGTGCGCGCCGGCCGCGATCCGTCGGGCCGGAATCCGTTCGAAACACCTCCTCCACAGGCATCCGCCATGCTCCATCGCTTCCGCCGCAGCGCCGTCCTCCGCACCAGCCTCGCCTTCGCCCTCGTCCTGCTCGCCGGCGCCCTGCCGCTGCGGGCCGACGGCGGCGCGGTGAAGCTGATCGGCGGCGACATCCCGCCGATCATCACCGAGATCGACGGCCGCCAGACCGGCGTCGGGCTGGAGATCATCGCGGCCATGTGCCAGGTGATGAAGCGTTCGCCGCAGTTCGAATTCCGGCCGTGGAAGCGGGCGATCGAGGATGCCAAGACCGGCTCCAACTTCGGCATCTTCCCGGTCAGCCGCACGCCGGAGCGCGAGAAGCAGTTCACCTGGCTGGTGTCGGTGATGCAGTCGCAGATCGTGCTGATCGCGCGACCCGGCATCGACATCTCGAACTTCGTCCAGGTGGCCGACAAGCGCGTCGGCGTGCTGCGCGGCAGCCCGGCCGAGCCGATCCTCAAGCGCAACGGCCTCTTGAACGTCGAGGCCGGCGTCGACGAGGACACCAATGCGCGCAAGCTGGCGACCGGGCGCATCGATATCTGGGTGGCGACCAGCATCGTGGCGCCGGTGGTGTATCGCCGGGTTGGTTACGATCCGCGCGAGTTGCGGTATGGGGCGGCGTTGCTGGATCAGGACCTGTTTCTGGCGGGGTCGCCCGATGTGTCGCAGATCGAGATCAAGCAGTGGCGGGGGGCGATGGAGGTGATCAGGAAGAATGGGACTTATCAGAGGATTTTGGACCGATATAAATGATAAGAATGCCAAATCACATCGTGCTTGAGAGTTCGTTGGTCGATTCAATACCTGAACAGGTTATGCTTAGACTGGCAAAATATCGGCCAATCTTCCATTCCGAAGCGGACCTGCAACACGCCTTCGCATGGGAGTTGCAGATGATGGCTTCTGAGTTTGATATTCGCCTTGAGGTACCTCTTCGTACACCTGTTGGGAGTACATACTTGGACTTGCTGGCTAGGTCAAACTCAATGCACTTCGGTATTGAGCTCAAGTATAAAACTCGTGCATTACAATGCACGATCAGGGAGGAAGAATTCATTCTTGTGAATCAGGCAGGGCAAAACATTGGTCGCTACGATTTTTATAAGGACATCAGCCGAATCGAGACTTTCGTTGCGGGAGGCCCGCGGCGTATTGGATATGCCCTCTTTCTTACGAATGACAGTGCATATTGGAAGGCTCCAGTCAATTCATTGTGTAAATATGCTGCATTTGCAATGAACGACGGTCGACAAGTGCCCACTTCTCTCGCTTGGGGAGAGGATGTCTCTTCTACATATCCGGGGCGCGAAGCTGAAATCACTATTTCTGGTGCTTATGCTCTGCAGTGGCGATCTTATACATCAGTCAATGTGAAAAGTTATGGTGCTTTCAAATATCTCTGTATTGAGGTGCGGGCTGAATCATTGCCATTTGTAATGATTGCGCCGTAAGGATGGGGCTGAGTGAAGGGCATGTATTGAGCTAAATGAAATGAAGCTCGACGTTTACCGCGCAATTGTTGGGCTTCGTGGTGCTCAGCCCAAGCTACGAACTTGCCCTGCCTGTTGGTTTCCGAGTGGTTGTTTCCAGCGTAGCATAATCGAGGTTCTCTGAATTCATATGTTGTATTGGTTTAAGAGCTTGATCAAGAAAGAGGTGCTGATATTTATTGCCTGTGTGACATGTTTCGTGGGGTGGTATTGGTGGGGAGGAGGTGCCGAAATACCATGGTGGCTTATTCTGATGAAGATTCTATTGGCCCCCATTCGGTAGCTTGGGTAAGTTTAATGCCGACTTCGATTAATTGACCGCCGCGGGCAAATAGCTCTACAGCTGCCCACTCTCCTTAATCTCCAAATACCGATCCACCAACGCCCCCGTCAGCTTCTGCGGCGTCACATCGATCAAGCTATGCGCCGGCATCCCCAGCCGCCGGATCGCTTCCTGCCGCTCCGCCAGGTAATGCTCGGTCGCCGCCAACCGCAACGCCCCCCGAAATCGTTCACCTGCGCCGCCTGCGCCTCGTCCAGCGCCGATTCGCGCAGGCTGGCGCACAGCACCAGGTGCTTGCCCGACAGCAGCCGCTGCGCTTGCCGCATCGCCATGTCGTCCTCGTCGCGCAGATTGGTGATCAGCACCACGAAGGCGCGCTTGCGCAGGCGGTTCAGCAGCGCTTCGGCCGCCAGCAGGTAGTCGGGCGCGGCCTCGACGGCCTGCAGGTCGTAGACGCCGGTCAACAGCCGGTCGAGACCGACGCGGCCCTTCTGCGGCGGCAGCCAGCGCGGCTCGCCGCCGAAGCTCATCACGCCGACCGCGTCGCCCTGCTTCTGCGCCACCCAGGCCAGCGTCAGCATGGCGTTGAGCGCATGGTCGAAGTGCGAGGTGTCGCCGTCGCGCGCCAGCATGCGGCGGCCGCAGTCGAGCAGGAACACCACCTGCTGGTCGCGTTCCTCCTGGTACTCGCGGCTGATCGGCTTGAGCTGGCGCGCGGTGGCCTTCCAGTCGATCGCGCGCAGGCTGTCGCCGACGCGGTATTCGCGCAGCTGGCGGAAATCGGTGCCCTCGCCGCGCCGCCGCTTGCGCACGCTGCCGAGCTGCGGCACGCGCTGGTCGGTGGCGGTCAGCGTATGGCCGAGGATCTTGGAGAAATCGGGGAAGACCTTGACCTCGCTCGCCTCGCCGAGCCGGCCGTGGCGCAGCCACAGCCCCAGCGGCGAGCCGACGCGCAGGTGGGCCGCGCCGAAGCGCGCATCGCCGCGCGCCGGCGGCCGCAGCCGGTAGACGAAACGGACGTAGCGGCCGCTGCGCAGGGCGGTCGCATGCGGCAGGCCTTCGAGCTCCCAGTCGGTCGGGTAGTCGTCGAACAGCGCCAGCTCGATGCGCCGGCCGCCTTCGTGGTGCAGCGTCAGCGTCACGTCGCCCCACAGCCCGACCGGCCAGACGCCGGCCAGCTGGCGTTCGAGCCGCAGCTGGGGCAGCCGCCAGCCGAGCGCGGCGTCCACCGCCATGGCCAGCAGCAGCACGGCGCCGAGCGCCCACCACAGCGTGGCGAGCGGCGCCAGCAGGCCGGCGGCGAAGCCGAGCGCGGCCCAGCCGGACAGCAGCCAGAGGAGCAGGCGCGACGGCGTCATGCGCGCGGGGCGGCGGTCTGCTCGAGCAGGGCGGCCAGCAGCGCGTCGGCGCCCAGGCCCTCGAGCTCGCTCTCGGGCGCCGGCGCGATGCGGTGGCGCAGCACCGGCAGGGCGGCGGCCTTGATGTCGTCCGGCGTGGCGTAGTCGCGGCCGGCCAGCAGCGCCATCGCGCGGGCCACGCGCACCAGCGCGATGCTGCCGCGCGGGCCGGCGCCGATGGCGATGCCGGGCCAGTCGCGGGTGGCGCGCACCAGCCGCACGGCGTAGTCGGCCACCGCGTCGTCGACGCGCACCTGGGCGACCAGCTGCTGCAGCGCGTTCACCGTCTCCGGCTTGATCAGCGTGGCCACACCGGCCACCTCGAGGCCGTCGCCGATGCGGCCCTGGGTCACCATGCGCAGCATGGCCAGCTCCTCGGCGGCGCTCGGGTAGTCGATCAGCACCTTGACCAGGAAGCGGTCGAGCTGGGCCTCGGGCAGCGGGTAGGTGCCTTCCTGCTCGAGCGGGTTCTGCGTCGCCAGCACCATGAAGGGCGCGGCCAGCGTCTGCGATTCGCCCTCGATGGTGACCTGCCGTTCCTGCATCACTTCGAGCAGCGCCGACTGGGTCTTGGCCGGCGCGCGGTTGATCTCGTCGGCCAGCAAGAGGTTGGTGAACACCGGGCCGCGGCGGATGGTGAAGCTCTGGTTCTTCAGGTCGAACACCGCGTGGCCCATCACGTCGGCCGGCATCAGGTCGGGCGTGAACTGGATGCGCGAGAACTCGCCGGCGAAGGTCTTGGCCAGCGCGCGCACCAGCAGCGTCTTGCCCAGGCCGGGCACGCCCTCGAGCAGCACGTGGCCGCCGGCCAGGAAGCAGGCCAGCACCTGATCGACCACCGGCGCCTGGCCGACCACGGCGCGGCCGATCTCCTCGCGCAGGCGGCGGACGATCTCGACGGCTTGGCTGAAACGGTTATCGACGGCGGCGTTATCGCTCATGGCGGTTTCTCAGTAACTGGAGGGTCTGGATCTGGCGGACGAATTCGGCCGGCTGGGATGCGGCCGGCTGCAGCAGCGCCTGCTCGAGCAGGCGCTGAGGGAGTTGATGGCGGTGGGCCAGCCGGTAGGCCAGCTCGGCCGGCGACAGCCGCGCCAGCTCGGGCGAGCGGCGGCCCAGCCGGGCGATCACGCTGCGGCGCAGCGCGCCGAGCAGCAGCTCGCGGCCGCCCTTGGCGCGCCACAGCCAGCGCGCGCTGGCGTCGATGTGCTCGAGCAGCGCGCGGCGCTCGCCGGCCGGCGCCGGCAGCAGCGGGCCGAAGCGCGGCAGCGCGCGCCACAGCAGGATCAGCAGGGTGAGGCCGAGCGCGACGATGCCGAGCGGGAAGCGGTGCCACAGCGCCTCGTACCACGGCGGCATGTCGAGGCCCTGCACGATCCAGACCGGCCTGGCCGGGCCGAGCCGCACCAGCGTGCGCAGCAGCTCGGCGTGATCGCGCCGGTGCAGCGTGTCGTTGTCGAACGGCATGGCGCTCAGCAGCACCAGGTGGCCGGCGCCGTGGCGATAGACGCGGACGAACTCGCCGGCCGCGTCGCCGCCGGTCGCTACCGGTGCGTCCTTCTCGGCTTTCAGCCAGGCGGAGCCGCGGTCGATCAGCAGCGGGTAGGCGGTGCCGGGCAGGCGCACCGGCACCGGCTCGGTGTTCTTTTCGCGGCGGAAGTCGAGCCAGGTGCGGAAGCGGTGGCTCAGCGGCGCTACCTCGTCCGGGTCTTCGTCGTTCCCGTCCTCGATCTCGGTGTCGGCGGTATTGATCAGCACGCCGCCGGCCGCCACCCAGCGCAGCAGGCGGTCGGCCTGCTCGGGCGTCATCACGTTGGCGTTGTTGGCGATCAACAGCGCGCCGGCATCGAGCGGCTGGCGCAGCGCGGTGTCGAGGTTGTCGTGGCTGGCCACGGCCAGGCCTTCGCCGCGCAGGAAGCGCGCCGCCGCCAGCATCGGATCGGCGCCGGCCGCCTCCGACAGGTAGGGCTCGGCCCGCCAGGCGCGTTCCATATTCTGCGACCACCACCAGCCGCCGAGGCCGGCCGCGATCAAGGCCAGCAGCGTCAGCACGGTGCTTGCATTCAGCCTCATGGCGCGGCTCCGAAGGCATCGCGCCAGGCGGCGCAGGCGGCCTCGACCGCTTCGTCCGCCGGCCAGCGCAGCGCGTAGGCGCCGTCCAGCCATTGGCGGGTGACGCTGCGCACCAGCGCGAGCACGGCGGCGTCGATGCGCTGGCTGCCGTGCGCGCGCTCGGCCTGGCGCAGGCAGTCGCCTTCGGTGGCGCCGCGGGCGAGCTCGACGCCGTGGCGATGCGCCAGCCGCGACAGCGTGGCGCGGTAGAGCAGGGCCAGCGCGGCGCGGCGCTCGTCCGCCCGCCACAGCTGCAGCACCTGGCCGGGCACGTCGTCCGGCAGCGATTCGGGCCGGATGTCGAGCCCGGCGATCTCGGCCGGCAGCGGCTTGCCGCCGCGGCGCGGCAACAGCTCGGCCAACTGGTCGCGATAGCGGTAGAGCAGCCAGCCGACCAGGCCGACCGCCAGCGCGATCAGCAGCACCCGGACCAGTTCGGCCAGCCAGGGCGGGGCCTGTACCTGCGATCGGCGCTTGTCCTCGGGCTTCTTCTCCTCGCCCTTGTTCTTCAGGACCCAGGTCTCCTGGCAGCGGTAGCCGCGCAGGTCGTCGTCGGCATAGACCCGGTCGAGCCGCGCGCGCAGCTGCTGCTGCGCCACGTCATGCGGCGGCTTGCGTTCCTTGAGGTAGGCGACGGACTCTTCCGGCGGCTCGCACTGGCCTTCGGCGGCCCGTGCCGGCTCGGGCTGCAGCAGCGTGAGGCCGAGCAGCAGCGGCAGCAGCCAGCCGGCCTGGCGCGGGGCACGCGCGGCCGACTTCGGCTGGGATTTCGGCTGGGCGGCCAGCCGGCGCAGCATCAGTTCGATGTCCCAGGCTTCGAGCGCGGCGCGGCGGTTCAGGTAGAGCGTGAAGCAGCAGGCGGTGTAGATCGGCCCGATCACCGCGATCGAGACGCCGTAGCTGAGCACGCCGAGCTGGACCAGCCAGGGCGACTGGGCCGCCTCGTTGTCGAAGAACATCCACAGCGGGTTGACCGCCTCGGGCGAGGAGGTGAACACCCCGATCAGCGAGATCAGCCCCAGTTGCAGCACCACCTCGAAATGCGCGCAGACCAGGCCGAACCAGTAGGCGGCGGCGCCGGTGCCGTCGCGGCCGAGCACCCGGCGGCGGTCGGCGGCGAACTTGCCGCGCGCCTGCTCGAGCTGCCAGATCGGCTGGTACAGGCCGCGGCCGGGCATGAAGGGCCGCCACCAGGTGAGCAGGCGGAACCAGCCGCCGCCGAGCTGGCGCGGCCAGGCGCGTAGCGCCTCGCGCCAGCTCACCTGCTGGTCGAACACCGCGCGCGATAGCACGTAGATCACCACCCGCTCCAGCAGTGGCCGCAGCCACCAGGCCGGCAGCCACAGCCAGCCGGCCTCCTCGGGAAAGAACCAGCCGAGCAGCGCGGTCAGCGCCAGCAGCGGCAGCCACAGCGCCAGCCAGGCGGCATAGGCGGTGCCGGCCGAGCGGCGCAGCAGCGCCAGGCCCAGGTCGATCGCCTGCCAGTGCGGCCGCGGCCGCAGATCGAGCTGCAGGCGTTCAAGCTGCATGGCGGCCCCGTCTGCCGGCGAAGGCGAAGAAGCCGATCACCAGCGCCCAGCACAGGCCGCCGACGGTGAACTTGGCGGCCGGCGGGATGGCGCCGGCGGCCGACCAGAAGCCCTCGAAGAAGGCGGCCAGCACGGTCAGCAGCGCGGCGCCGACCAGCACCGGGAACATGCGCCGGCTGGCGGCCTCCAGCGAGTGGCGGCGGCCGAAGCGGCCGGGCCGGATCAGCGAGAGGCCCAGCCGCATGCCGGCCACGCCGGACAGGATCAGGCCAGTGATCTCGAAGCTCGAATGAGTGACCACGAAGGACCAGAACACCGTGGCGGTGGACGCGTCGCGCGACAGCCAGGCCGCCACCACGCCGCCGTGCATGCCGTTGTAGACCAGGCTCACCAGCGCCGGCACGCCGCCGAACAGGCCGCCGGCGAAGGTGCGGAAGCAGATCGAGACGTTGTTCCAGATATAGAAGCCGAACATCTTCACGTCGTCGCCGGTGCCGCTGCGGCCGACGCGGTCGTGGCCGGGGTCGTACATCTGGCGGTATTCGTTGAGCTGCTGCCAGTCCATCCAGCTGTAGGCCCAGTGCGGCTGGTACCAGACCAGGAAGCCGACCGCCAGCGCCACGCCCCAGAAGGCGATGCAGGCCAAGAGCAGCAGGCGCCATTCCTCGCGCACCCGGCGCGGCAGCTCGACGCCGAGCCAGCGCCGCAGCGTGAGCGGCCGCTCCGGCTGGGTGCCGTAGAGCCGGCGGTGGGCGGCCAGCACCAGGCCGTGCAGGTGTTCGGTGAGCAAGGGCGAGTAGCCGCGCTGGCGCGCCAGCGCCAGGCTCTGGCACAGCTGGCGGTACAGCGCCGGCAGCCGGCGCGGATCGCCCTGCCTGCCCTTGACCAGGACGGCGACCTCGTCCCACAGCGCGGCGTGCTGGGCTTCGAACTGGGCCTGTTTCATCGCGTCAGCCCCGCGGCGTAGGCGCGCAGCCGCTCCAGCGAAGCCTCGCCGCGCAGGCCGGTGAGCGGCTCGGCCAGGTCGGCCAGCTCGAGCCGGCGCGACAGCGGCAGCCGTTCGGCGCGCTCGATCAGGTCGATCAGCGCGCGCTGCTGTTCGGGATCGAGCGGGAAGGGCAGCGGCATCGGCGCCGCGTCGAGCGCGGCCTGGCGCGGCCGCGGCTTGGCCGAGTAGACCACCAGCGTGCCGGCCACCAGGTCGCCTAGGCGGCGGAACTGCGGATCGGTGAGCATCGAGACCAGGCCGGCGGCGTAGCACAGCGGCAGGAAGTCGGCGGCCAGCAAGAGGTTGCGGGTGGCCGATTCGCGCCAACCGACCGGCAGGCCGTCGGCGCGCACCACTTCGAGGCCGAGCCAGCGCTTGCCCAGCGTGCGGCCGCCGAAATAGACCTCGCACAGCACCGGGTAGCCCCAGTAGCTGACGAACAGGCCGACCAGGAAGATGCCCTCGTTGAGGCCGCCGCTGCCGATGGCGAAGCGCAGGGCGATGGCGAAGACGAACAGCGCGATCAGCCAGATGACGAAATCGATGGCCCAGGCCAGCGCGCGGCGCGCCGGGCCGGCCGGCACCAGGGCCAGGCTGACGCCTTCGGGAGTGAGCAGGGACAGGCGGCCGTCGAGCATCAGGCGGCGGCGCCCCGGGTCGACGGCAAGGGGAACGGCGAGGTGATCGCAGCGCGAGCGGCCGCGGAGGTGTGGAACATCGCGCGCAGCCCTCCCTGGCCATGGCGGTCCGCATCCGTCCGGACGGATGCAAAGGCGCCATTCTAGCCAGAGTGGGAAGGGCTTGGGCAGTCGGTCGGGACGGGTTAGGTCCTATGCGTAACCCCATCCCCCACCCGGCCTCCCCCTTGAAGGGGGAGGAGCCATGCAGCGACGGCGCGGCCGTCTGCGATCGTTCAAGCAACCGCGATTTGCTCCCTCCCCTTCAAGGGGAGGGCTGGGGTGGGGATGGGGTCTGCTTCAACGGTACGACGTACCCGATGCTCAGGCCAGGCCGAACAACTGCGCGCTGAAGCGGCGCAGCCTCAGCGGCCATTCGGCCCGGCCGGCAGCCGGCTCGACGATCTCGAAGCGGCAGGGCGCCAGCGCCTGCAGCAGCAGGGTATCGGCGGCCAGCAGCCGATACTGCTGGCCGCGGCCGAGCACCACGTCGGCAGCGCCGTGCTCGGCATCGGCGGCCAGGCCGAAGACGGCGTTCCCACCGTCGGCGTTACCGCCGATGGTGAACCAGATCGCGCCGTGCTCGACCCGGATCACGGCGCCGGCCGGCACCGGCAGGGTCAGCAGGGCGTCGCGTTGCAGGGAGTGATGGGTGCGTTTCATGGCGGCCTCCGGCGGTGGTGGGATGGGGCCAGATTACGCGCCGGACAGCGAGCGGTTCAGACCCAGACTGTCACTGTCCGGTACGGGACAGTCGGCCGCCGACCGGAACTGTCACGGTCGTTTTCGGGGCCAACTGTTTCTTTGCCGGCTCCATGCTGCGGCGCAAGATCAAGCGCACCTATCTGCCCCGATCCCCCGCCCGCAGGACGCCCGCCATGAGAACCGAACGCGCCAACACGCTGTATGCCTCGCTCGCCGACGACATCGCCGCGTTGATCGCGGCCGGCACATTGCGGCCCGGCGACCGGCTGCCGAGCCTGCGCGAATTGCGCGACAAGCGCGGCGTCAGCCTCTCCACCGTCACCGAGGCCTTCCACCTGCTGGAAGACCGCGGCCTGATCGAGGCGCGGCCGCAGTCGGGCTTCTATGTGCGCCGCCGGCCGGTGGAGCCGCCGCCGCCGTCGCGGCCCTCGCAGGAGCCGGCCGCGGTCACCGTCAACCGCCGGCTGTGGGACTACCTGCAGCTCACCCGCGGCCGCCAGCACGGCTTCTGCTACGCGGTGCTGGCGCCCGAGTGCTTCCCCAACGCGCAATTGCAGCGGCTGATGAACGAGGCGCTGCGCGAATCGCCCAACCTCTTGTCGGAGTACGGCGGCACGCGCGGGCTCGAAGTGCTGCGGCGCCAGGTGGCGCGCCACGCGATGGAATGGGGCGGCCGGCTGACGGCCGACGATGTGCAGATCACCGCCGGCGGCATCGAGGCGCTGAATTTGGCGCTGCGTGCGGTGACCCAGCCCGGCGACGTGGTGGCGGTCGAATCGCCGACCTACTTCGGCCTGCTGCAGCTGTTCGAATCGATGGGCCTGAAGGCGCTCGAGATCCCGACCGACCCCGAGCACGGTATCTCGCTGGCCGCGCTGGAGCTGGCCACCCGCGACGACGCGGTGGCCGCCTGCGTGCTGATGCCCAACTTCAGCAACCCGACCGGCAGCCTGATGAGCGACGAGGCCAAGCAGCAGCTGGTGCGCCTGTTGGCCGAGCGCGGCGTGCCGCTGATCGAGGACGACATCTACGGCGATTTCCACCAGGGCCGCGAGCGGCCGCGGCCGGCCAAGGCCTTCGACGAGACCGGCAACGTGCTCTACGTGGCCAGCTACACCAAGGTGGTGGCGCCGGGCATGCGGGTCGGCTGGATCGCCCCGGGCCGCTATCGCGCGCGGGTCGAGATCCTCAAGTACATCAACACCTTCTCGACCCGGCCATCACCCAGGCCACGCTGGCGCGCTTTTTGGAGAGCGGCGGCTACGACCAGCACATGCGGCGATTGCGGCGGCTGTGCAGCGACCAACTGGCGCGGCTCAACGATGGCCTGGCGCGCTACTTCCCGGCCGGCACGCGCTGGACCCGGCCGCACGGCGGCTATATGTGCTGGGTGGAGCTACCGGCCGGCGCCGACGCGACGCGCATCCTGCAAAGCTCGGTACAGGACGGCATCAGCTTCGCGCCGGGGCCGTTGTTCTCGGCGCGGGATGCTTATCGCAATTACTTGCGGCTGTGCTGCGGGGAGCCTTGGTCGGCGGCGGTGGAGGCGAAGTTGCGGCGGCTGGGGAGCTGGTGCAGCGGGATTTGGATGGGGGACGGCGGGTGGGGCGGCTTCTGCGCCGGTGTTGTTGCTGGGGTGAGAGAGAGGGTTAGATAGCAATGCGCCTGCTAGGTATATGGAAGGTCTGCTAGGGGTAACGGCAGATTTACTGATTAATTGCACCGAGCTCAATAAGATATTTTAAAGATATCTGCTGATTGCAGAAATCGCACTGCAGCATTTATATGCTAGTGGCCCAATTTGATCTGGTGTGATTATTATTGTTAATAATGATGGCCTGCACTATGTGCAAGTTTCCAGCTTGTGAGTTTGAATCCGATGTCGGATTTATATGAATCGAGATTGATGGTTAGCGGCCATTAATGAAGTGGGTGATTCTGCGTTCTGCCTCTGTTATTGTTTGGATCTGAGGGATGTGATGTGGTTTCTTGTCAAGTGCATTCTTGTTTTTTTTGTATGAGCGGGAATAAAAATTACGCAGTATGAACATTGCAAATTCATTTGGGCTGACGGCTGCGCCTACAGGAATTCGGCAATTGTCATACTGTCCAAGTGTTAGGTGGGATATGGGGTGCTCAACATCTTTGTGAGCGTTGGGGTCATAGTCGAATCGAATTGGAAATCTTACAAGCTTATTTAATATGACGTCCCCGTAGAGCTCATCATTTTCATACAAATTCGGTGCTTTGTCGTATATTGGAAGCTCAAATGAAGGGAAATAGCATAGGCGATGTTTGGTGAGAGTTGTGGTTCCGTTGAATGTATATTGAAAGATTAACAGGCCACCATCGGGTAATTTAATGTGATATCCATCATTGGATTCGACCTCGGTATAAATTTCTTCATATGAAATGTCTCGTAGAGAGATTGAACTGACAGGGAGGTTTCCAATGCTAACTCCTCCACCTGGAAGCAATTGTTCCTTGGGGTAGAACTGTTTGACAGATAGATTGGTGGAGATCAGTCGAGCGTAAACATCGTTTAGCTGCTGGCGAATATCTTGTGGTGTCATTTTTTTGAGTGTGGCTTCTTCAGTTTTTGAAGTTCATTAATCATGTCGTCAACGTCAATATCCCCACGTTCAGCCGCTTGAAGTAAGAGGTCTCGTTGTATTTTAAGCTTGCTGTACTTGGTTCGCTTGGTGCTGGATAGTTCCCTATTTATGAGCCGCAGCTCTTGTTTTTCCTCTGAGGTTGGATAGCGGAATTTGAGCTTATATTCGTTTTTTTGGAGGGTGTTCCATTCTTGAATCAAGCCATCCATTCCTGGTCCAATTCCCAATACCCGAACCCATGCCTTAGCTCTGGTTATTGCGGTGAATAACCTGTTGCGCACTAAGGCGGTTGTACTCTTGCTCCAGCTGGAAAAAGAATCTTGAGCATTGATAATATATACCATGCCAGCTTCATTCCCTTTTGCTCTAAACACTCCAGTAAATGTGACGCTGCCCGATTTGGTGAAGATATCAGCTGACGTACTTACACCTGCTAGCTCACTATTAATTGCTTCTGAGAAAAGCTGTTGCCTCGCAGGCCCAACCTCTCGTTGCGTGGTTAGCGGATTTGGGTTGATTACAACAATGTCTTCTGGTTTTAATTCATCTTCGCGAATATTTTGGATGATTGATTGAACTAGGAAATCCGTTTGCTCGGAGGCATCATTGAAGCGATGAAATTGAATTAAATCACTTAAAGGGGAGTGATCTTCCAAGAATGCCGGCGAGCTATCGGCGGTTCTTGTAAGCGTTACGGTTTCGCCTCCGCGAAGTGCACCGTCATCAACTACATACCCAACATCTATCCAAAGATTATCTTGATCGAAGAATTGGACCAGCCCCTTTTCTCTATAAATGCCAAAACCTAATGCGTGGGCTGTTGCTAGCAGTGGTCGGGAGTTTCTGTAGCACTTTTCCAAAATAATGTCTTGTTTTGGTGTTGTGCCTTCTTCTGTATTTAGTAACACAAGTGGATTGCCTTCTGTGTCAGAGCCAAACAATTCTTCGGGAGGCAATACGGATGAGCCTGTGAGGGACTGTAATTCATCATAGGCGTACACTAGCCGCTTCGGCTCCTTTAGGAAATGGAAGCAAAGTCGCAAGAATTCAGGCGGTAAATCTTGTGCTTCATCTACTAGCAATAGATCATAGTAAGGTATTGGGTCAAGCTTTGCTTTAAGTGCTGCATTACACGCTCCTGCAAACTCTTTTCCCTCGCCGAAAGTTCGTTTGGCGCCATTGAAATCAAAGAAATTGATTTCCTGTGTACGGCAGTACTTATAATAAATTCCATCCCTCTCTCTATCTCCAGGTGCTCCCCATGCATTCAGGATGTCAATATTCTCCCAGTCAGGCTCTGCTCCTGTTTGTTCAATTGTGAAAGCATTAATTAGGCGCTTAAATTGGTCTTTCAAAGAGCGCGTATTAAACGTTACTGCAATCTTCCAGTCTGGATTCTGCGCATGGAGGTAAGCCACTTTTAATGCTAGGACAATTGTTTTGCCTGATCCGGCTAGACCGCGAATCCGCTGTACACCCTCGACTGTCTCAATCACTGCCTGAGACTGGTGTTGGTCAAGGTTGGCTATGGATTCTTCTACACGCTTAAGCTTCGCTCCACGTGAATTGGGCTTTTGTGGCTCCCGTTTAAGTTTTCCTGCTCGAATTGAGGTGACAACTTGGACTGCTGCCAATAGTTGCTTGAATACGCCGTTATCGCACGGCCAGTCAAATTGGTTGATTATGCTTATGAGCGAGTCTTTATTTGCTATGAAATAGGGCTCTTCAACTACAGGAACAGATGGCTTTGCTGGGGCGTAGGTAACTACGTGAATATCAAACTTCAAGTTGCGCCGATCTTTTAGCCCGGCGTATGGCTTTAGACGAACGTCCAGCATTGATGCTATATCATCCTGCCGACTTTTAAAATCACCTAACTCTACCCCCTCGACCAAGTCGAAGCCGACCAGGCCGGCGGTTTCTGATACGAGTAGTGCGTCGAACTTCATCGGTCCAGTTGGGGAGCCTATAACCGGGTAGCCAAGGTATAGGTAACCACTGAGAGCCTTAATGGAAGATAGCTTATCCGCCAGCGACTTAGAGGACTCAGGCTTCTCTCTTGCCGAGCCCCAAATAACGTTAATCATGCTGCTTCCCCGTCGAGCCAACGTTGGTAGGCAATTTATGAACAGTCTGCGATTTTACATGCATGGCACGAGTGGCGCTATAGGTAAAGCACAAAGTGAGGTTTGATGAGTGGCTTGAAACTGTTACGATAATTTTATGCATGCCATTGCTTAAAGTGAGTGCTGTGAAAATAAGTGTATAATTCCTACGTCGGAACGTAGGGAGCCTTGCTGCTATATAAGATCTCAGTGGCAAAATTACTAACGGTGTCTCTTTGAGGGTGCTTTGAAAGTTGATGCTAACGTCTAATTTTGATCAAGCTTAATCGCCTGCAATTTTTCGTAACGATCGAAGTCATTCGTTCCGGGTGTAATCAGCTGAGGTGCGAGTGACAGTGAACGGCGAAACAATTTTACTATATACATCAATGTGTCCTTACTACGTCTGTGCTAGGGCACTACTTTACTATGCTATGACCTCATGAAAACCACCCTCGACCACATCCCGACCACAAGCTCAGGCAACTGCAGACCGCCGCCGAGATCATCTACGAGATGGTCCGGCCCGACCTGATCATCTTGTTCGGCAGCTATGCGCGCGGCGACTGGGTGGAGGAGATCGAGCCCGGCACGTCGTTCTACCGCTACCAGAGCGATTTCGACCTGATGCTGGTGGTGCGTAACGAGCACGAGGTGCGGCGGATGCGGCGCAAGGAGTCGCTGCGCAAGGAGCTGCGCGAAAAGGTGGGAACGCCGGTCAGCGTGATCTACGAGCACATCCAGCACGTCAACGCCTGCCTCGCCAAGGCGCGCTATTTCTACGTCGATATCTACAAGGAGGGCATCGTCCTCCACGACAACGGCAAGCTGACGCTCGATAAGCCGAAGGAGCTGACGCCGGCCGAGCGGCGCGTGCTGGCCCAGGAGGCTTACGACCAGTACATGGCCGCGGCCCAGGATTTCTTCGATAACTATGAGTTCTCGTTCGGCCGAGGGCGATTGGCGACCGCTGCCTTCCAACTGCACCAAAGCTGCGAACGCCTCTACTGCTGCATCCTGCTGGTCTGCACCCACTACAAGCCGCGCACCCACGACCTGGAAGACCTCGGCGCCATGGTCCACGCGATCGATTCGCGCTATCTGCCGGTCTTCCCGACCGGCCTGCCCGAGGACGTGCGCCGCTTCGAATTGCTGCGCGACGCCTATGTCGACGGCCGCTACGACGCCAACTACCGGATCACGGTCGAAGAACTGGCTTGGCTGGCCGAGCGTGTGCAGATGTTGCGCGAGCTGGCGCAGTGCTATTGCCCGGAAACGATCGCCGGCTTCGTCGACTGACGGCAAAGGATATTGCCGCCGCGGCTATGTGGCCGCGGCATTCGCCGGGTAGTCGCGTGTGATCGAAAGTCAGGCCTCGGCCGCGTGGCAAACCGCCTCGATATTGTGCCCATCCGGATCGAGCACGAATGCCGCATAGTAATTCGCGTGGTAGTTCGGCCGCAGGCCTGGCGCGCCGTGGTCTGACCTTCCCCCTCGCTCAAGCTGACCTGCTACCACATGCGTTGTCGGCCCGGCCTGAGCCAGTTGTACTATCGTCTCAGTCCGGGCTTACAGCGCATGCCGCCGTGGGCAGCTTGGCTCAAACGTTAATCGTCAGGGGAGCACGCAATGAAAACTGGCAGCCGGTTCGGTATCCTTGCAATCATTGCTTCTTCGATGTCAATTGCCATGGCCGCGTCGCCCTGTGACTCATCAGCTCATCGAGCATTCGATTTCTGGCTCGGCGAATGGCAAGTCCACACACCGGACGGTAAACTTGCCGGGACAAATCGCATTTCAAGCGAATACAACGGCTGTGTCCTTCACGAGCGCTACGACACGGGTCGCGGCTTTAGCGGCGAAAGCTTGAATTCATACGACGCCGGTAGAAAAGTCTGGCACCAGACTTGGGTCGATACTTCCGGCACCTTGCTCCTTCTCGAGGGGGCCTGCGCAACGGAAGCATGGTCCTGGAAGGCCAAACCACCGGAACCGACCAAACCGTCACAATGCACAGGATTACCTGGACGCCGAATGCAAACGGAAGCGTGAGGCAGTTGTGGGAATCGACTAACGCGAACGGCCAGTGGGAAGTCGCCTTCGACGGCCTGTATACGCGTAAGTAGCGCCGTGAAGCAGGCGCCTAAGCCCTCCGTCAAGGGGAGCATTTGTGCTTACGCGCAACCGGCGCCTTACTTATGTGTGATTGCTCAATTTGCCGGCGCGAGAACGCACGGATAGTTAAGGTTCATGAAAGCAAGTTCCAACTGCTTTCGGGCGAAGAATCTCTTGCTGAATATCAATTCACTACAAAAAACTGCGCGCCACTTCTTCTGCAAGACTTGTGGCATTGATCCATTCCACAGGAAGCGCGTCACGCCTGACAATTTCGGCGTAAATGTCTTTTGCCTTCATGACTTCGATTTGGCCGGAATTCCGGTCCGGCAAGCTATCGGGGCAGGAATGTCATGAGCGCCAATATTTCAGCATTTCATAAGAATCTCGGTGCTGGCCTTTCAGTCAGCTGACTACCCAAAGCTGCGCTTTGGGTTCCCTCCGTTGCTGCGCAACGCCTGCAGCAAGTTACTTCCAACGTTAGAGCCTATGAGCACAAAGCTTCGCGAACTCCATGTAGAAGAGCACAAAATTGTGTGCGCTTGGGCAATGAAAGAAAATTGGCCGGGCTTGGTCAAAGGTGAAGTACTCACGCATGAGGATTTTCCGAAAATTCTTACTCTTCCGGGACACCTCAGCTTTGCCATGAGCGAAGAAGAATCTTCTGTTCTAGGGTTTGGGCAGATCTGGCTCTCCCCAAATGGAAAAGCGAATTTGGTTCGTATCATTGTCGATCCTGCAATGCGAGGAAGAGGGTTCGGTAAAAGTCTATGCTCGTTATTGCTTGCGGAAGCACTTCGCATACCCAACATTGCCCATGTTTTTCTACGGGTTCGCAGAGATAATCTTTCTGCTGTTGCCGTATACAGAGCCCTTGGCTTTGCCGATATCGAAGGCGAAAGCAATGCAAACGTACTGGCAATGGCATATGGGCTCTGACCTTTCAGTCAACCTGGCCGCCCAAAGCTAAGCCTCGGGTTCCTGCCTTGCCTGCGGCATTCCGGCGGCGGGTTACTTCCAACGTTAGAGGGCATTCTCATGCACTCGCTGCCTGCGTGCCCCAAGCCGCTTCCTTCCGATATCGACGAAGAATGAAGTCGCCTTGCAACTCGCAGGGCGCAACACGGATCTCGCCCTCGGCTAGAGCTTTCGGTCGTGCAACATTTGGAATGAGTTGATTGCTTGTTGGCGCAACGATCCAACATTGCCACTACGGATACGAAAGTCAGAAAAAGGCGTTGCTCGCTGCAGATGGTATTGCCGCCGCGGCTATGTGGCCGCGGCATTCGCCGGGTAGCTGCGTTTGATCGAAAGTCAGGCCTCGGCCGCGTGGCAAACCGCCTCGATATTGTGCCCATCCGGATCGAGCACGAATGCCGCGTAGTAATTCGCGTGATAGTTCGGCCGCAGGCCTGGCGCGCCGTGGTCCTTGCCGCCGGCCGCCAGCGCTGCGCGGTGGAAGGCGTCGACCTGCTCGCGGCTCTCCGCCACGAAGGCCAGGTGCAGATGCGCCGGTTTTTCCTCGGTCTGGAACAGGCACAGCGAAACCGTGCCGTCCGGGCGGCACAGCTCGATCCCGTAGGTCGGCACGCCTTCCCCGACGATCTCTACGCCGAGCGGTTCGAGGGCCTTGAGGTAGAACGCTTTGCTCGCGGCATAGTCGCTGACGCCGAATTTGACGTGGTCGAACATGGGGTCTCCTGAAGTGTGCTGGCCTGCGCGAGGCCTCGCGTGATGGGGCTGTCGGTGTCGTTGCCTGGCGTAGAGGGCGGGCGGCCACGCCCGGTTCCCGCTCGATGGCTCAGCCCGGTTTCGTCCGTTTGCGGCCGGGATGCCGGCGACGGGGCGGAAGCCTGGCTGCCGCCAGGGCCGGTAACTATTGGGCCAGCTGCTTGCGCATGAAAACGCTCAGCGGGTGGTCCGGGTAATCGCCGTACGGGCCGCAGCGGTCGTAGCCGTGCTTGGCATAGAAGGCCAGCGCCTCGGTCTGGTAGGGGCCGGTTTCGAGCATGAGCGCATTGCAGCCGCGTTCGCGGGCGGCCGCTTCCAGCAGTTCGACGATCCGCCGCGCCGTGCCCTGGCCGCGCGCCAGCGGGCGGACGTACATGCGCTTGAGCTCGCCGTAGGCCTCGTTCAGCACGATCGCGCCGCAGCCGACGGCGGCGCCGGCACCGTCGCGAGCGACGGCGAACAGGACGCCGGGCTGCGCCAGGGCGTCCAGGTCGAGCGCGTAGCACGCCTCAGGCGGGTAGAGCGTGGCCTGGTAGGCGTCCAGGTCGGCGATGAGTTCGATGACTTCGGCTTGCTTCGGGGATTCGAGGGCGACATGCATGAATGGTCTTCGAGTCGGGATTGGATCTGTGTTTCGAAAGAGGTACGGCATGAGTATCGAAGCCTCGATGCCGGCAAGATGGCTTCCCTTCGACGCCGGCCTGGGGCGCTGGCGCCCTTCAGTGAATCCGTAGATTACTCACCTTGCTCGACGATGGCGGTGATCCGCGTCAGTAGTACCGAGAGCGGCGCCTCATTGCCATGGAAGCTGGCGATCATGGCCTCGATCATTTCGTTCGGTTCGACTTGGCTGAAATCGATGAAATAGCCAGCTTCGGCCGCCAACTGGGCGCAGAACGCTCGTTGTGCGCGGCCATTGCCTTCCCGGAACGGATGCGCGGCGTTGATTTCCGACATGTAGTGCGCCAGTCGGGCAATGAATGCTTCGGGTGTCAGCCCGCGGAGAAAGCTGGCGCGTGCAATGCCGCTCAATTCGGTCTCGAGGTAGGCGCCGATGCGTGCCCAATTGCCGAAATGGCTGTTGCCCTTGCGGATGTCCACCGTGCGCAACTCGCCGGCCCAATCGTAGACGTCCTGGAAAATATGCCGATGGATCGCCCGCAGGTGATCGAGATAGAACCGGCCGGTGATCGGGCGTTCGATCAGTTCGAGCAGACGCACCGCCGTGGCATCCGCTTCGAATGCATCCAGTGCGTCTTGCTGCAGGATGCCGGCCTTGTTGATCAGGACGCCTGTGTCGGGCTGGACGTAGCGGTCAGACCCTTCGTAGCGCGACATGGTGCTGGATCACCTGTTCGAGCACTTGCTGGGTCGTGTCTTTACCCTCGACGCAGTCGTTCAGCCTGCGCTCGACCGACTTGCTCGGCTTCAATTGCTCGATCCGCAAGGTGGCGAGCACATTGCCGACCGCCTTGTCGTAAGCGGCCTGCTTGGTGATTGTCTTCATACATCTACCTTTCCCAGGGCGGCGCTTGCGTGGCTGAAGCCGCCGGCACGCCAGTGTTCATTATCGTGCTACTTGCCTGTCGATGCTGCTCAGCTAATCGAGTGAGGCTCGAACTGCGGCGCGGGCCGGTATCGTCACGCGGCCGGCGTGGCAGGTGCCGCTGGCTGCGCCGCCGGCGCCGGGCAACCACGCCCCCGGATCACCCCCTTGAGGAAGGCGCGCCGCGCGCTGCCGGCGACGATGGCGGCCGTCACCTGCTTCGAATGGCGTTCGGCGCCGGTGAGCTTGCGGACCCAGCCGCGATAAGGAATCAGGCCTTCGGCCGCGTTCTGGATCGCGCCCAGCGCGAGTTTCTCGCCCTGTTCGGCCAGGTTCGGGTCCTTGCTGGGCGGGGCGTCGAGGTCCGGGCTCAGCACGGCGTCCAGCGCCTGCACGGCGGCGGCGAGGTCGGCGCAGGAGACCGGCTCGACCAGCACGTAGGGCGCCTTGCGCGCTTCGGCCAGCACCTCGGGGATGGGAACGCTGACCAGGTTGAGGTCGTTCAGCGGCGTGGTGGCCGAGCCTTGCAGCGATTGCTGGGTGGTGCTGGTGCTGGCGCAACCGGCCAGCAGGGCGACGAGGCAGAGCGTCAAGATGCGCATGCGGGATTCCTTTGAAGACGGTCGAGCCGCGCACGGCGCGGCGCCGGCGGGGGCGCGGCAGATACCGGGCCGGCTGGGCGGCGGGCACCGCGGGTCATGCGGCCATCGATCACCGTGATCGGTCATGCAGCCTTCGCCGCCGGCTCGCGAGCGGCCAATCGTACCGGCCACCCGCATCCGCGCGCCAGGGCGCTCAGCGCCAGCGCAGTTGCTCGACCTTGAAGCTGTCGTTGGCGGTCGGCTCCACGCCGGCCAGCTTGCGGTCGAACACCACCACCGGCAGCGGGTAGGCCAGCGTGGTGAACGGCGCCTCGTCGGCCAGGATCTTCTGCACCTCGACGTAGCGCTTGGCGCGCGCCGCCTGGCTGGTGGCGACGCGGCCGGCGTCGAGCGCGGCGTCGGCCTGCGCGTTGCACCACTGGGCGAAGTTGTAGCCGTTCCTGGCCGCGTCGCAGCTGGCCAGGTTGCTGTAGAAGCCATCCGGGTCGAGCGCGCCGCTCCAGCCGCTGAGCAGGCTCGGCGCCTCGCCGGCGCGCGCCTTCTTCACCAGCTCCACCCATTCGACGCCGACCAGGTTCAGCTTCACGCCGAGCTTGGCCCAGTCGGCCTGGATCAGTTCGGCGGTCAGGCGGAAGTTGGGGTTGGTGCCCGAGCCGCCGGGCCGCACCCACATCTCGGCTTCGAATCCGTTCGGGTAGCCGGCCTCGGCCAGCAGCTTCTTGGCGCGCGCGATGTCGGGCGCGGCGGCCTTGGTCGCCTCGACGCCCCACAGGCTGCGCGCCGAGTAGGGCGTGGCGGCCGCTTCGGCGCGGTTGTCGTAGACGCTTTTCACGATCGCGGCGCGGTCGATCGACAGCGCCAGCGCCTGCCGCACGCGCTTGTCGTCGAACGGCTTCTTGGTGACGTTGAAGAACAGCTGGCTGCTCGACTGGATGCGCAGCGGCACGGTGGCGAAGCGCTCGCTGCCGTCGAACTTGGGCAGGTCCTGCGGCTTGATGGTGTCGGCCAGCTGGCATTCGCCGGCCAGCAGCTTCTGCGCGCGCACCGCCGGGTCGGGCACGGTGGCGAGGATCAGCTTGTCGATCGCCGGCTTCTTGCGCCAGTAGGCCGGGTTGGCCTCGTAGCGCGCCTGGGCGCCCTTGTCGAAGCGCTTGAGCAGGTAGGGGCCAGTGCCGACCGGCTGGCTGGCGACCTGGCCCGGCGTGCCGGCGCGTTCTAGCTGGCGGCCGTACTCGGCCGAGACGATGGCCAGCGCCGGGTGGGCCAGCCGCTCCAGCAGCGGCGCGTAGGGCTTGCTGAGGGTCAGCCGCACGGTGTGGGCGTCGAGCTTCTCGATCGACTTGAACAGGTTCTTCCAGTCGCCCGAGTTGGCGTAGGGGAAGCCGCCCGGCGCGGCCTTGGCGCCTGGGTGGTTGGGATCGATCTGGCGCTCCAGCGTCCACAGCACGTCGTCGGCGTCGAACTCGCGGGTCGGCTTGAACCAGTCGGTGGTCTGCCATTTCACGCCGCGGCGCAGGTGCAGCGTGTAGGCGAGGCCGTCGGGCGACACCTCCCATTTTTCGGCCAGGCTCGGCGTGAAGGCGAACGGGCCGGGCAGGTATTCGATCAGGTTGTTGTAGAGCTTGGCGGCCGAGGCCTTGTGGGTGGCGTCGTTGGCGCTCTGGGCCGGGTCGAAGCCGTCCGGGTCGGCATCGGCGCAGATCACCAGCGGCTTGGCGGCCAGCGCGGCGGCGCTGGCGAAGGCGAGCAGGGCGAGGGGCAGGGTACGCATGCGGGGCTCCGGGCGGCTTGGGTTCGCCATCTTAGGGGTGTTGGGCGGGAAAAATCTGCATTGCGGTGGGCTTCCTTGAGCGTGGCGAGGCTCACGATCCTTCTCTCGTGTGCGAGAAGGTGCCCCGGAGGGCTTGCTCTTCGTAGAAGCAGCCCTCCCCAACTCCTGTCCCGCGCGCGGGATAGGGGGCTTATGCCCGCAGGAGGCTGGTGACGTCGCATCACGTCAAGGGCCAACCGAGGCCGTAGTGTATGTCGGTATTTTATTTCTAATTGTTATTAAAAACTAAGAATAAATAATTATTGAGTCTATGTGGCGATTGCTAGAGTGGCTTCGACAGCGGCACACGGCCGCCCGACGGTGCGCCGCCCGGTGAGCCCGTCCATCCAAGGAGAACCGCCATGTTGAAGCAGCTCACGCAACTCGTCCTCACCGCCGCGCTGGCCGCCGCCGGCCTCGCCGCCCAGGCCGCCGACGGTGTCACCGTCGCCTACCAGACCACGGTCGAGCCGGCCAAGGTGGCGCAGGCCGACGGCGCCTACGAAAAGGCCACCGGCGCGCCGATCGCCTGGCGCAAGTTCGAGAGCGGCGCCGAGGTGATCGCTGCGGTGGCCTCGGGCGACGTGCAGATCGGCTATGTCGGCTCCAGCCCGCTGGCGGCCGCCGCCAGCCGCGGCCTGCCGGTGCAGACCTTCCTGATCGCGGCGCAGATCGGCGGCGCCGAGGCGCTGGTGGTGCGCAACGGCAGCGGCATCCAGAAGCCGCAGGACCTGGTCGGCAAGAAGGTGGCGGTGCCCTTCGTCTCGACCACCCACTACAGCCTCTTGGCCGCGCTCAAGCACTGGAGGATCGATCCGACCAAGGTGCAGATCCTCAATCTGCGGCCGACCGAGATCGCGGCGGCCTGGCAGCGCGGCGACATCGACGCCGCCTATGTGTGGGATCCGGCGCTCGGCGCCGCCAAGGCCAATGGCCGCGTGCTGGCCAGCTCGGCCGACGTGGCCAAGTGGGGCGCGCCGACCTTCGACGCCTGGATCGTGCGCAAGGACTTCGCCGACAGGAATCCCGACTTCGTCGCCCGCTTCGCCCGCGTCACCGGCGAGGCCTATGCGCGCTATGCCGCCAATCCGAAGGCCTTCGCCGGCGACGCGGCCAACGTCGAGAAGATCGCCCGCATCACCGGCTCCAAGCCGGCCGAGGTGGCCGAGCTCCTGGCCGGCAACCACTACCCGCTGCTGAAGGAGCAGGCCGCGCTGCTCGGCGCACCGACGGTGCAGGCGGTGGCAGCGACCTCGGCCTTCCTCAAGGAGCAGGGCAAGGTCGACACGCTGCAGCCGAGCTACGCTAGCTACGTCGAGCCGAAGTTCGCCCAGCTGGCGGCGGCCAAGTAAGCGGATCGGACGCACCGCGATGAGCGCCCTGCGACTGGAATCCGTCACCGTCGGCTACGGCGAGCCGCGCCGGCCGGTGCTCGACGCCGTCTCGCTCGAGGTGCGCGACGGCGAGCTGGTGGTGGCGCTCGGCCCCTCGGGCTGCGGCAAGACCACGCTGCTCAACCTGATGGCCGGCTTTATCCGGCCCGACCGCGGCCGCGTCACGCTCGACGGCGAGCCGGTCGCCGGTCCCGGCGCCGAGCGCGGCGTGGTGTTCCAGGACGACGCGCTGCTGCCCTGGCTCGACGTGCTCGGCAACGTCGGCTTCGGCCTGGCGCTGCGCGGCGTGCCGCGGGACGAGCGCGAGGCGAGGGCGCGCGAGACGCTGAAGCTGGTCGACCTGACCGGTTTCGAGCGGCAGCGCACTTGGCAGTTGTCGGGTGGCCAGCGCCAGCGGGTCGGCCTCGCTCGCGCGCTGACGGCCGATCCGCGTGTGCTGCTCTTGGACGAGCCGTTCGGCGCGCTCGACGCGCTCAACCGCGAGCAGATGCAGGCGCTGCTGCTGCGGGTCTGGCGCGCCACCGGCAAGCGGGTGTTCCTGATCACCCACGACATCGAGGAGGCGGTCTTTCTCGCCACCGAGCTGATCCTGCTCGGCAGCCGGCCCGGCCGGGTGCTCGACCGGCTGACGCTCGACTTCGGCCGCCGCCACGCGGCCGGCGAGCCGGTGCGCAGCATCAAGTCCGACCCGGCCTTCATCGCAGTGCGCGAGGCAGTGCTGGCGCGGGTGCTGACGCCGGCCGAGCTGTCGGCCTGAACCATCCATTCGACCCGGCTACCCGAAGCGGAGAATCGCATGCACGACCCCACGCTCGCCGCGCTGTTCGAACGCAGCGCGCTGCTCCGATCCGGCGCCGCGGCGGCCGCTGCCACACCGGCCAATGCCGCGATAGCCGAAGCGACCGACGCGCGGCCCGACGCCGGCCGCTACGGCAGCCTGCCGCTGAGCCTCGCCACCGTACTGGCGCTGCTGTTCGCCTGGTGGCTGGTCACCTGGCAGGGCTGGATCGCGCCGCTGTTCTTGCCGCCGCCGCAGGCGGTGCTGCTCAAGGCCTGGACGGTGGGCCGCGACGGCTTCATGGACGCCACGCTGGGCCAGCACCTCGGCGCCAGCCTCGGCCGCATCGGCGCGGCGCTGCTGGCGGCCGTGCTGCTCGGCGTGCCGGCCGGGCTGGCGATCGGTCTGAGCCGGGTTGCGCGCGGCATCTTCGACCCGCTGATCGAGCTGTACCGGCCGGTGCCGCCGCTGGCCTACCTGCCGCTGATCGTGATCTGGTTCGGCATCGGCGAGCCGGCCAAGGTGCTGCTGATCTACCTCGCCATCTTCGCGCCGATCGCGGTGGCCACCGCGGCCGCGGTGCGCGCGGTCGATCAAGGCCGGTTGCGCGCCGCCCGCTCGCTCGGCGCCAGCCGCGCCCAACTGGTCTGGCGCGTGGTGCTGCCGAGCGCGCTGCCCGACATCCTCACCGGCATCCGCATCGGCCTCGGCGCCGGCTGGTCGACCCTGGTCGCGGCCGAGCTGGTGGCGGCCACGCGCGGGCTGGGCTTCATGGTGCAGTCGGCTGCGCAGTTCCTGGTCACCGACGTGGTGCTGCTCGGCATCGCGGTGATCGCGCTGGTGGCCTTCGCGCTGGAGCTGGGGCTGCGTGCGCTGCAGCGGCGCTTCGTGCCGTGGCATGGGCGCGCATGAGGCTGCGCCGATGCGCATGTAGGAGCGGCTTCAGCCGCGAATGGCGGTCGTGGCATCTCCACCCGTTCGCGGATGAAGCCGCTCCTACGGCGCTTGGCTGCTGCACCGACCCGTAGGTCGAACTTCAGTCCGCCAGCACTGCGATCGGTTCGACGGCGCTGCGAATCGACGCCGCTGTCGGACTGAAGTCCGACCTGGCTCGGTGGCCCGGCCGGCACGGCCGCTTGCGGGGTCAACTGCACTTGGTCTGTAGGTCGGGCTTTATGCCCGACAGCGACGCCGATTCGCAGCGCTGTCGGGCGTAAAGCCCGGCCTACAACGCCGCGCCGATGCGTCGATGCGTCGATGCGTCGGTGCGCCAGTGCGGCAACCGGAGCCACGCAAGGCAGTGGTCGACGCTGCGGCATCGCAGCACCGGTTTCCTTCTTCACGATTCTCACGAGCCTCATCGCCATGACCCTGACCATCACCCCGCTTACCGCCGCCATCGGCGCCCAGGTCGACGGCGTCTCGCTGGCCGAGCCGCTTGCGCCCGCCCAGCAGGCCGCGATCGAACACGCGCTGCTGCGCCACCAGGTGCTGTTCTTCCGCCGGCAGCCGCTCACCCCGCGCCAGCAGCGCGATTTCGCCGCGCAGTTCGGCGATCTGCACGTGCACCCGATCTACCCCAACGTGCCCGAGCAGCCGCAGATCATGGTGCTCGACACCGATGCCGACAACCTGCCCGACAACGACAACTGGCACACCGACGTCACCTTCATCGCCACCCCGCCGCTCGGCGCGGTGCTGGCCGCCAAGCTGCTGCCGCCGACCGGCGGCGACACGCTGTGGTCCAGCGGCATCGCCGCCTACGAGGCGCTGTCGCCGCGGCTGCGCGCGCTGCTCGACGGCCTGCAGGCCGAGCACGATTTCGTGAAGTCCTTCCCGGCCTCGCGCCACACGCTGACGCCGGCCGCAGCGGCGCAATGGGAGGAGACGCGGCGCCGGCATCCGCCGCTGCTGCACCCGGTGATCCGCACCCATCCGGTCAGCGGCCGCAGGGCGCTGTTCGTCAACGAGGGCTTCACCACCCGCATCGTCGACCTGCCGCCGCGCGAGAGCGAGGCGCTGCTGGCCTTCCTGTTCGCCCACGCGGCGCGGCCTGAATTCACGCTGCGCTGGCGCTGGCAGGTCGACGACGTGGCGTTCTGGGACAACCGGGTGACCCAGCATTTCGCGGTGGCCGACTACCTGCCGCATCGGCGGGTGATGCACCGGGCGACGATCCTGGGCGATCGGCCGGTTTGACGGTGGGGCCCGCATGGCGGCGATATACGAGCACTGATGCGGGCTCATCGCCCCTTCTCCCGCGCGCGGGAGAAGGTGGTCCGAAGGACCGGATGAGGGCTGGTTCATCAAACCACAGCCCTCACCCCAACCCCTCTCCCGTGCACGGGAGAGGGGCTAAAGGCGTATCTGCACTGCTCCAACCGGCCTGTTTTGTATATTCATATTTGGAATAAAACAGAAATTCTAAATTTGTTTTGGAAATATTCTGTGCAGCCTACATTGGACACCTGCCACCCATTCTCAGGAGTCGAACATGGCCACCGCATCCACCCTCGCCCTGCCGCCCAAGCCGGCCATCCAGGCCGCGCTCGATGCCTCGCCCGACGAACTGCTGGCCCGCGCGCGTGCCCGTGCCGCCGAGGCCGGCCTGCGCTACGCCGGCGGGCTGTATCCGCCCGAGGCCTGGGCGCTGGCGCGCAGCGGCGCGGCGGTGCTGGTCGACGTGCGCACTGCCGAGGAGCGCAAGTACGTCGGCCACGTGCCCGACACCCTGCACGTCGCCTGGCAGACCGGCCCGGCCATGATCAAGAACCCGCGCTTCCTGCGCGAGCTGGAGAACAAGGTCGGCCGCGACCGCGTGGTGCTGCTGCTGTGCCGCAGCGGCAAGCGCTCGGCGGCGGCGGCCGAGGCGGCGGCGGCGGCCGGCTTCGGCCAGGTGTTCAACGTGCTTGAGGGCTTCGAGGGCGAGCTGGATCCGCAGCAGCGCCGCGGCGAGACCGGCGGCTGGCGTCACTGGGGCCTGCCCTGGGTGCAGGACTGACGCCGCCCGCCGCGCCACCCGAACCGATCCGCTCGATCAAAAGAACACAGGGAGAACCGCATGGATCAGTCGCAAGCCCAAGCCGGGCCGTCGCAGTGCGTAGGCGATCATGTCTGATGCCGCCGTCCTCGAATCCGCCGTGGGCGCCGCCGCGTTGGCCACCCCGGCTCCGGCTGACGCGGTCAACTGGCGGCTCGACCGCGTGGTCGCCGAGCTGCGCGCCGCCCGCGCCCACTGGCGCGCCGAACACGGCCGGCGCGAGCTGGCCGTGCGCGAGCTGCCTTCGCGCGAAGCGCTGCGCGATATCGTTAACGCGCTCAGCGGCGCGCTGTTCCCGTTGCGGCTGGGCCCGGTCGACCTGCGCGAGGAGAGCGAGGACTACTACGTCGGCCACACGCTCGACAGCGCGCTCAACGCGCTGCTGGCCCAGGTGCGGCTCGAGCTGCGCTTCGCCGCCCGCCAGCGCCGGCTGCCTGTCGACGGCATCGAGGCCGAGGCGCTGCGCATCGTGCGCGAATTCGCCGCCGCGCTGCCGGGCCTCCGAAGCCTGCTCGACAGCGACGTGCTGGCCGCCTTCCGCGGCGATCCGGCCGCCGGCAGCGTCGACGAGGTGCTGATCTGCTACCCCGGCATCCTGGCCATCATCCACCACCGCATCGCCCACCACCTGTACCGCGCCGGCCTGCCGCTGGTGGCGCGGATCATCGCCGAGACCGCCCATTCGCAGACCGGCATCGACATCCATCCGGGCGCGCAGATCGGCAGCGGCTTCTTCATCGACCACGGCACCGGCGTGGTGATCGGCGAGACCGCGGTGATCGGCGAGCGCGTGCGCGTCTACCAGGCGGTCACGCTCGGCGCCAAGCGCTTCCCGGCCGACGACGAGGGCCATCTGCACAAGGGCCTGCCGCGCCACCCGATCGTCGAGGACGACGTGGTCATCTACGCCGGCGCCACCATCCTCGGCCGCATCACGCTGGGCCGCGGCGCGGTCATCGGCGGCAACGTCTGGCTCACGCGCAGCGTGGCGCCGGGCAGCCACATCACCCAGGCGAACGTCCAGAGCGAGGACCTGCCCGCAGGCCCGCGCGAAGGGGCGTCCGCCTGATCCCCCGCGCCCGCTCCGGGCGCGCCTTCCCGCAGTACCCGACAAGAACCCAGGGAGCTTCATATGGCAGACCAGGACGCCCGCCAGGCGCTCGGCGATCACGCCGCACGCCAGTTGGCCAACGCAACCAAGACCGTACCGCAGCTTTCCACCATCACCCCGCGCTGGCTGGTCCACCTGCTGCAGTGGAACCCGGTCGAGGCCGGCATCTACCGCCTCAACCGGGTGAAGAACCCGCGCGACGTGCGCGTGGCCTGCTCGCAGCGCGACGAGGCCGAGCTGCCGCAGACCTTCGTCGACTACGAGGAGGCGCCGCGCGAGTACATCCTCAACGCGGTCAGCACCGTGCTCGACGTGCATACCCGCGTGTCCGATCTCTACAGCAGCCCGCACGACCAGATCCGCGAGCAGTTGCGGCTGACCATCGAGACGATCAAGGAGCGACAGGAAAACGAGCTGATCAACAATCCCGAGTATGGCCTCTTGGCCAACGTCGACCCGACCCAGCGCATCTCGACGCTGACCGGCGCGCCGACGCCGGACGACCTCGACGAGCTGATCACCAAGGTGTGGAAGGAGCCGGCCTTCTTCCTGCTGCACCCGCTGACCATCGCCGCCTTCGGCCGCGAATGCACGCGCCGCGGCGTGCCGCCGCCGACGGTGAGCCTGTTCGGTTCTCAGTTCCTGACCTGGCGTGGCCTGCCGCTGATCCCGTCGGACAAGGTGCCGATCGACGAGGATGGCAAGACCAAGATCCTGCTGCTGCGCGTCGGCGAGAAGCGCCAGGGCGTGATCGGCCTGTACCAGCCGGGCCTCGCCGGCGAGCAGAGCCCGGGGCTGTCGGTGCGCTTCATGGGCATCAACCGCAACGCCATCGCCTCCTACCTGATTTCGCTGTACTGCTCGCTGGCCGTGCTGACGGAAGACGCACTGGCCGTGCTCGATGACGTGGAGATCGGCAAGTACCATGACTATTCAGACACCTATAAGTAATCCCGGCATCGCCGGCCTCGCGCCGCCGGGTTTGCCCGACGTGGCGACGCTGTCGCAGCTGGCCAACGCCTTCTTCGCCAGCCTGCCGGGCGAGACGCCCGAGCTGGACGGGCCGCGGTCGGCCGGGCCGGACCTGGCCGGCGCGGGCTCGCCGACCGGTGCCGCGGCGTCGCGCGGCGAGCCGGCGGGATTCGGCGGCGGCGCACCGGTCTTCGCGCCTGCGATCGAACCGGCGCAGTTCGGCGCCGCGGTCCCGCCGGCGCCGGCGGCCGTGTCGCCGCAGTTCGGCCGTTCGCTGGCGCCGGCGCTGCCGGCCGGCTTCGAGGCTGCGCTGCCGCTGCCCGAGCGCGCGGCGCCGCTGCAATCGAGCGGCCAGCCGGCCGGTGCGCCCGCTTCGCCGTATTACTTCGTCGGCGAGTCGAGCGCCTACCACTCGTCGATCGCGCCGGCCGCTTCGCCGGCGGCCGCGCCCGCGGTGGCCGAAAACCGCGTCCAGCCGCAGCCCTACGACCTGCCCGGCACGGCCGACCTGGCCGGCTCGCTCGACGCCAGCCACGTGCCGCCCTTGCAGGCGCAGCGGCCGTCGGCCGGCCCGGCGGCGGGGCAGTTCTACTTCCTCGACGCTGGTGCGGCGCCGCGCATCGAGCGCCTGCCCGACGGTGCGCCGCAGGTGCGCAGCCACGGCGCCTTCGACGTCGAGGCGGTGCGGCGCGATTTCCCGATCCTGGCCGAACGCGTCGGCGGCAAACCGCTGGTCTGGCTCGACAACGCTGCCACCACCCAGAAGCCGCAGGCGGTGATCGACCGGCTGGCCTGGTTCTACGCGCACGAGAACTCCAACATCCACCGCGCCGCGCACGAGCTGGCGGCGCGCGCGACCGACGCCTACGAGGGCGCGCGCGGCAAGGTGGCGCGCTTCATCGGCGCCCGTTCGGCCGAGGAGATCGTGTTCGTGCGCGGCGCCACCGAGGCGATCAACCTGGTGGCCAACACCTTCGGCCGCCAATACATCGGCGAGGGCGACGAGATCGTGGTGTCGCTCTTGGAGCACCACGCCAACATCGTGCCCTGGCAGCAGCTGGCGGCGGCCACCGGGGCGAAGATCCGGGTGATCCCGGTCGACGACAGCGGCCAGATCCTGCTCGACGAGTATCGCAAACTCCTGAACCCGCGCACCCGGCTGGTGGCCGTCACCCAGGTCTCCAACGCGCTCGGCACCATCACCCCGGTGGCCGAGATCGTCGCGCTGGCCCATGCCGCCGGCGCACGGGTGCTGGTCGACGGCGCGCAGTCGGTATCGCACCTGCGCGTCGACGTGCGCACGCTCGATGCCGATTTCTTCGTGTTCTCGGGCCACAAGATCTTCGGCCCGACCGGCATCGGCGTGCTGTACGGCAAGGCCGAGCTGCTCGACGCGCTGCCGCCGTGGCAGGGCGGCGGCAACATGATCGCCGACGTGGCCTTCGACAAGACGCTGTACCAGAAGGCGCCGGCGCGCTTCGAGGCCGGCACCGGCAACATCGCCGACGCGGTCGGGCTCGGCGCTGCGCTCGACTACCTCGAGCGATTGGGGCTGGAGAACGTGGCGCGCTACGAGCACGACCTGCTGAGTTACGCGACCTACGGCCTGCAGCGGATTCCGGGCGTGCGGCTGATCGGCACGGCGGCGCAGAAAACCAGCGTGGCATCGTTCGTGCTTGCCGGCTACAGCACGGCCGAGGTCGGCAGCGCGCTGAGCCGCGAGGGCATCGCGGTGCGCTCGGGCCACCACTGCGCCCAGCCGATCTTGCGCCGCTTCGGGCTGGAGGCGACGGTGCGGCCTTCGCTGGCCTTCTACAACACCTGCGGCGAGATCGACGCGCTGCTGGCGGTGGTGAACCGGCTGGCGCGGGGAGGGGATCGGTGGGGGCGCACTAAGCGGCATGGACCGAGCCGCGGGGCGCACGCATTCCCCGCCCTTCAAGGGGAGGGCCAGGGGGATGGGGTCGGTTCGCCATCGACCTCATCCCCTGCGCTGCGCAGGGCAATGCCCGTAGGAGGGGCTTCAGCCGCGAATGGCTGAAGTGTCCACTCGACCCTTCGCGGCTGAAGCCGTTCCTACAGCGCTTCAAGACGACGGCCCGGCAATCGCCGGGCCGTTTTCACGGCGCCGTGGCAAGCGGCCTTCATCGCGGCTTAAAGTTGAATATATTTAATATTCACCTCGCTCCTCATCCACGCTCAAGGAACCGCCATGCCCGCCCGCCGCCTCCTGCCCCTCCTCATTGCCCTGGCCGGCCTCGCCGCCGCGCAGGCGCAAGCCGACCAGCTCGACGACATCCGCAAGGCCAAGAAGATCCGCATCGCCATCGACCTCAATTCGCCGCCGTTCGGCAGCCGCGACGCCGGCCAGAAGCCGGCCGGCTCCGACGTCGAGGCCGCGCAGCTGCTGGCCAAGGATCTCGAGGTCGCGCTCGAGATCGTCGACACCAGCGGCCCCAACCGCATTCCCGACCTGCAGGCCAGGAAGGCCGACCTGGTGATCTCCTCGCTGTCGATCACGCCCGAGCGCGAGAAGCTGATCGATTTCTCGGCGCCCTACGGCTACATCGGCTCGGTGATCGGCGCGCCCAAGGGCACCGCCATCGCCGGCTTCCCCGACCTCGCCGGCAAGCGGGTAGCGGCGGTCAAGGGCACCACCAACGAGAAGTACGCGAGCGAGCGGGCCGGCGGCGCCCAGATCGTCCGCTACGACGACAACGATGCGCTGATCGCCGCGGCCGTCGCCGGCAAGGAGGAGGTGGTCGCCACTTCGCCGGCCACCGTGCGGCTGATCAACGACAAGGCGCCCAAGGCCGGCCTGGAGGTGAAGTTCGTGATGATGAAGTCGCCGCTCGGCATCGGCCTGCGCAAGGGCGAGCCGAAGCTGAAGGAATGGCTCGACGGCTGGGTGGCGAAGAACAAGGAGAACGGCAAGCTGGGCGAGATCGGCAAGCGCTTCCACGGCAATTGAGCCGGTTCGGCGCCGTCGGCGCGACGCAAGCTTGCTGCGATCGTCCGGCAGGTCGGGCTTTACGCCCGACGGCGCCGCGTGTGGAGGTCGCTGTCGGGCGTAAAGCCCGACCTACGTCGGAGCTGCAGTAGCAGTTGCGGCCGGAGCGGGGATGTCGCCATGGCCGCGTGGCCACAACGCATGTGTAGGAGCGGCTTCAGCCGCGAATGGCCGCAGGTGAACGCTCGCCGATTCGCGGCTGAAGCTGCTCCTACAGGGACAGGCCGCGTGGCGGCGATCAGCTTTCGGCCAGCAAGCCGGGCGTGCCGCCTGCCATGGGCAGCGCCGCGTCGCTGTCGTCCTTCAATCCCACCCCGGTCAGCTGCCGCGCCAGCGCCGCCTGGATCAGCCAGGCCAGCTTGCGCGCGGCCTGGAGCGGCGGCAGGCCCTCGGGGCGGATGTTGGAGACGCAGTTGCGCTCCGCATCCAGCCGGCCCACGCGCGGCGCGAAGGTCAGGTAGGCGCCCAGGCTGTCGGGCGAGGAGAGACCCGGCCGCTCGCCCAGCAGCATCAGCGCCAGCCGCGCGCCGAGCAGCTCGCCGACCTCGTCGGCCAGCGCCACCCGCGCCTGCCGCGCCACCACCAGCGGGCCCAGTTGCAGCCCGCCCAGCAGCGGCAGCAGCGCGGCCACCGTGGCGGCGGCCTGGCGCTGCACCGCCAGCGCCGACAGGCCGTCGCCGATCACGATCGCCAGGGTGCAGCCCGCGCCGCCGCGTGCCGCCAGCAGCGCCCGGCCGTCCGCGTCGAGCCGGCGGCCCAGGTCGGGCCGCTGCAGGTAGTCGCGCCGGTCGGCCGCCTGGCTGGCGACCGCCAGCACGTCGAGTCCCCGCGCGCCGAGCTCGGCCATCAGCGCCGCCGTGTCGAGCGGCAGGTGCACCGCGTCGCGCGCCTGGGCGTGGGCCAGGCCGAACTGCAGCACTTCGCGGGTCGGCAGGCCGTTGCCGGCGCGGCCCAGCGCGATGCGCGCCTGGGTGTGGCCGGCCAGCGCCTGCCACGGGTCCTTGGGCGTCAGCATGGCGTTTCTCCGTTGCCATCGAAGGCGGCCAGCAGCCGGTGGTCGCCGCGCGCCGGCAGCAGGCGCCCGCGCGCGTCGGCCAGTTGCAGGTCGGCCAGCCAGGCCTCGAATTCGGGCGCGCGCCGCAGGCCGAGCACCTCGCGCACGAACAGCTGGTCGTGGAACGAGGTGCTCTGGTAGTTGAGCATGATGTCGTCGGCGCCGGGCACGCCCATCACGAAATTGACGCCGGCCGCGCCGAGCAGCACCAGCAGGTTGTCCATGTCGTCCTGGTCGGCCTCGGCATGGTTGGTGTAGCAGACGTCGCAACCCATCGGCACGCCCATCAGCTTGCCGCAGAAGTGGTCCTCCAGCCCGGCGCGGATGATCTGCTTGCCGTCGTACAGGTACTCGGGCCCGATGAAGCCGACCACGGTGTTCACCAGCAGCGGCTCGAAATGGCGCGCCACCGCGTAGGCGCGCGCCTCGCAGGTCTGCTGGTCGACGCCGTGGTGGGCGCCGGCCGACAGCGCGCTGCCTTGGCCGGTCTCGAAATACATCACGTTGTCGCCGACCGTGCCGCGGCCGAGCGACAGCGCCGCCTGCCGTGCCTCGTCGAGCAGCGCGAGGCTGATGCCGAAGCCGGCGTTGGCCGCCTCGGTGCCGGCCACCGACTGAAACACCAGGTCGACCGGCGCGCCGGCCTCGATGGCGCGGATCTGCTGGGTCACGTGGGTCAGCACGCAGCTCTGGGTCGGGATCGCGTGGCGGGCGATCACCTCGTCGAGCAGGCGCCACAGCGCGGTCAGCGCCGGCACGCTGTCGGAGGCCGGGTTGATGCCGATCACCGCGTCGCCGACGCCGTACATCAGGCCGTCGAGCATCGAGGCGGCGATGCCGCGCGCGTCGTCGGTCGGATGGTTGGGCTGCAGCCGCACCGACAGCCGGCCCGGCAGGCCGATGGTGTCGCGGAAGGCGGTGACCACCCGGCATTTGCGCGCCACCGCGATCAGGTCCTGGTTGCGCATCAGCTTGCTCACGCCGGCCGCCATCTCGGGCGTGATGCCGGGCGCGACGGCGGCCAGCACCGCGCTGTCGGTGTCCTCGTGCAGCAGCCATTCGCGGAACTCGCCGACGGTGAGCGCGGCCAGCGGCGCGAAGGCGGCGGCGTCGTGGCCGTCGACGATCAGCCGGGTCACCTCGTCGCTTTCGTAGGGGATCGGCGTCTCGGCGAGGAAATGGCGCAGCGGCAGGTCGGCCAGCGCCCAGCGCGCCGCCATGCGCTGCTCGGCGCTGTGGGCCGCCACGCCGGCCAGCGCATCGCCCGAGCGCGCCGGGCTGGCCTTGGCCAGCAGGTCCTTGAGATCGGCGAAGACGTGGCGCGTGGCGCCGAGGGTGCAGGCGAAGGGCATGGTGGACGGTCTTCTGCCGGTGGATGCGGTTGGATTCGGTCTGGCGGGCGTGGCCGCGGATTGCGTGCGGGCGTGTAGGTCGGAATTCAGGGCTTCCGACAGCGCCCGTATTTCAGATCGCCGCCGGAAGTCAATTCCGACCTACGCAAGCCGCCTCAGGTCATCGGTCCATCCAGCAGCGCATCGGCCGGCGCCTCGGCGCGCTGCGCGCCGGTGAGCAGGAAGTAGCCGAAGGCGACCGCCAGGAAGCCGGCGAAGATCAGCGACAGCATCAGGTTGTAGTAGATCAGCGCGGCCAGGCAGATGCAGGCGGCGAACAGCGCGAAGCCCGGCAGCCAGGGGTAGCCCGGCGCGCGGAAGCTGCGCTCGAGGCCGGGCTCGCTCAGCCGCAGCTTGAACAGGCTGGCCATCGAGACGATGTACATCACGATCGCGCCGAACACCGACAGCGTGACGATGTTGGCGGTCAGCGGCTGGCCGCCGATGGTCAGCACGCTGTCGCTGAAGATGGCGGCGATGCCGACCGCGCCGCCGGCCAGGATGGCGCGGTGCGGCGTGCGGAAGCGCGGGTGCACGGCGGCCAGCGCGCGCGGCAGGTAGCCGGCGCGGCCGAGCGCGAAGATCTGCCGCGAGTAGCCCAGGATGATGCCGTGGAAGCTGGCCACCAGGCCGAACAGGCCGATCCAGACCAGCATGTGCAGCCAGCCGCTCTCGGCGCCGACGATCATCTTCATCGCCTGCGGCAGCGGGTCGTTGATGTTGGACAGCGCGCGCCAGTCGCCGGCGCCGCCGGCGAACACCATCACGCCGACCGCCAGCACCAGCAGGGTGAGGATGCCGCCGATGTAGGCGCGCGGAATGGTGCGGCGCGGTTCGTGCGCTTCCTCGGCCGCCATGGCGGCGCCCTCGATGGCGAGGAAGAACCAGATCGCGAACGGGATGGCGGCGAACATGCCGCTCCAGGCGGCGAGGCCGAATTCGTCCTGGCCGCTCCAGCCGCCGCGCACGAAGTTGGCCAGGCTGAAGCCGGGCGCCACCACGCCCATGAACACCAGCAATTCGCCGATCGCCACCACGGTGACGAACAGCTCGAAGGCCGCGGCGATGCCGACCCCGACGATGTTGAGCGCCATGAACACCAGGTAGGCGCCGACCGCCGCGACCTTCGGATCGATGCCGGGGAACTGGACGTTGAGATAGGCGCCGATGGCCAGTGCGATGGCCGGCGGCGCGAAGACGAATTCGATCAGCGTGGCGATACCGGCCAGGAAGCCGCCGGCCGGTCCGAAGGCCCGCCGGGCGTAGGCGAACGGCCCGCCGGCATGCGGAATCGCGCAGGTCAGCTCGGTGTAGCTGAAGATGAAGGCGGCGTACATCGCCGCGACGAACAGCGCGGTGACCATGAAGCCCAGCGTGCCGGCCTGGGCCCAGCCGTAGCTCCAGCCGAAATATTCGCCCGAGATCACCAGCCCGACCGCGATCCCCCACAGCTGCCAGGCGCCCAGCGTCCGTTTGAGCCCATTGTCCATCGTCGTCCTCCCGCTCGCGGCACATGCCGCGCAGCACCTTCAGCAGGAGCCGTGCCAAGCGCTCCCGGCCGGCGCCTGCCGTGCCACCGGCCCTGTCGATTCAAGCGCTTGCTGCGTTGCGGCGCAGCATGAGGGCAAGGCAGCCGCCCTTCGCTGCATCGCCGTGGTGCGGCGCAGCATCGCGTCGCCCGGCCTTGGGTCGCCGCCGGCGCTCAGCGCTTGGGCTCGTCGGGCGTCTCGAACCACTCGGCGTCGGGCAGCCGCGCGAACACCCGGCGCAGGCCCTCGCCCAGCCGCGCCGAAGGCGCATGAAGTAGCGGTCCTCGCGGTCGATGCGGTGCGGCCTGGCCGGCGCGAACGAGTCGCCGCGGTACAGCAGCATGTCGATCGGCAGGCCGACCGACAGGTTGCTGCGCACGGTCGAATCGAACGAGATCAGCGTGCACTTGGCCGCTTCGGCCAGCGTGGTGCGGAAGTCGACCACCCGGTCGATGATCGGCTTGCCGTACTTCGATTCGCCGATCTGGAAGTAGGGCGTGTCTTCGCAGGCCTCGATGAAATTGCCCTGCGGATAGACATGGAACAGCCGCGGCGCCTCGCCGCGGATCTGGCCGCCGACCAGGAAGTTGCCGCCGAAGTCGATGCCCTGCGCCTGCTGGATGTCGTGGGCGTCGCGCGCCAGCACCTCGCGGATGGTCTGACCGACCAGCTCGGCGGCGTCGTACATCGAGCGCGCGTTCAGCAGGTGCATGCCGTCGTGGTGCAGCCGCTGCTGCAGCAGGCTGACCACGCTCTGGGTGGTGGCGAGGTTGCCCGAGCTCAGCAGCACGATCAGGCGTTCCTCGGCCTGCTCGAACACGGTCATCTTGCGGAAGGTGGCGATGTGGTCGACACCGGCATTGGTACGGGAATCGGAGGCGAACAGCAGGCCGGCCTCGAGGCGCATGGCGACGCAATAAGTCATAGCGGTACGGCGGTTACGGTTGGGAAGAGTTCCAGTTTAGAGCCTGGCATCCGCTCATGGGCGCCGGATTGCATGTCCGCTGCCGGCGTCACTGGTCGGCCGCGCTCACCTTCGCCACCGCGTGCATCGCCTCGCCGCCGCCGCCGACGCGCACGCCGCGGACCGGGCAGGCGTCGAGGTAGTCCATGCCGACCGCCAGTTTGACGTGCTGGCCGCCGGCCAGGCAGCGGTTGCTCACGTCGTAGCCGAGCCAGCCCGTGCCCAGCCAGGCTTCGGCCCAGGCATGGCTGGCGACGTGGTCGTGGTCGGTCGCCAGGTAGCCGCTGACGTAGCGCGCCGGCACGCCGAGCAGGCGCGCGCAGGCGACCAGGACGTGGGCATGGTCCTGGCAGACGCCGCGACCGCTGGCGAAGGCTTCGCTGGCCGAGGTGGCGACGTCGGTGTGGCCCGGCGTGTAGGGCATGCGCTCGGCCAGCGCCTGCATCAGCGCGGCCAGGCCGGCCTGGCGGTCGGCCGCCACCGCGGCGGCGAAATCCTGCACGAAGCCGATCAGCGTGGCGTCGGCCAGCGTCAGCGGCGAGTCGCGCAGGAACACCGCCGGCGGCAGGCCGTCGTCGGCCTCGGGCTGCGGCGGCGTGTCGTCGGTCTCGACCGTGCCGGCCGCGCGCAAGCGGATCTCGCTGTGCGGCATGTCGAGCGTGAGCACGTGCAGCACGTTGCCGTAGGCGTCGATGCCGCGGCTGGCCGGGGCGGGCAGCTCGAGCTGCCAGTCGATCACCCGCAGCCGGCCGGCGCTCTTCGGGGTGAGTCGCAGGTACTGGGTGCTGCGCGCGACCGGGGTGTCGTAGCGGTAGACGGTTTCGTGTTCGATGGCGAGGCGCATGGGGGTCTCCTGGGCGTTGTTGTTGTGGGGATAGGAGGGATGGGCAGCGAATTCCGCTGACGAGGCTCGAACTGCGGCTACGGTATGGAGTTGGCGCGGCCAACCCTCTCCCTCCGGGAGAGGGCAGGGTGAGGGCGCGCCGGTGGAGTCATTGCTGCCCGTCGGGGCGTAGCTTGGATGGCTGTCGTTGCGTGGTTTGGATCAACGTCAGTAGACGGCCGAACCGTCGCTCCCTCACCTCCCCGTTCCTGCATCGCAGGAACGGGTGCTTCTCCCGGGGGAGAGGGGCTAAGAGCCGGCGCTCGTTCAATTAACCCACATCCCTATGCCGACAGCAGGAATGGCCAACCCTACAGCATCAACTGCCAATACCCCACGTCGATCCTTCGCCCGAACTTGAACCCCACCTCCTCGAACAGCGCCACCCGCCGGTAGCCGAGCTTCTCGTGCAGCGCCACGCTGGCCGCATTGGGCAGCGCGATGCCGCCGATCGCGGTATGCAGGCCGCCGTCGCGCAGCCGCGCCAGCAGCGCCTGGTAGAGCCGGGTGCCGAGCCCGCGGCGGCCGTGGCCGGCGGCCAGGTAGACGCTGGTCTCGACCGCATGGCGGTAGGCCGCCCGCACGCGCCACCTGGCGGCGTAGGCGTAGCCGGCCAGCACGCCGTCGACCTCGGCCACCAGCCAGGGCAGGCCGGCGGCCTCGACGTTGGCCAGCCGCGCCGCCATCTCGGCCGCGTCGATCGGTTCGGTCTCGAAGCTGATCGTGCTGTCGAGGATGTAGGGGTTGTACAGCGCGGCCATGGCGGCCGCGTCGGCGGCGCTGGCCGGGCGCAGGGTAAGCGTGCTGCCGTCGGTGTCGGTGCTCATCGGGGTCATGTCGGGGATTTCAGGCCGCCTCGAAATAGGCGGCGCGGATCGCCTCGCTGAGCACCGCCGAATCGGCCAGGAAATCGGTCAGCCAGGCATGCAGGTCCATCTCGAGGATTTCGTCGATGGCGCCGTATTCGAGCTTGATCGCCAGCTTGCCGGCCAGCCGCTTCACGTGGCGGCCGGCATCGGCGGCGCCGAGCACCGCCTCGATCTGCGGCAGGATGCTGCGGATCTCGTCGCAGCAGGCGCGCAGGCTGCGCGGCACGTCCGGGCGCAGGATCAGCAGTTCGGCCACCCGGCGGCCGTCCAGGCTGTCGCGGTAGGCGGCGTGGTAGGCCTCGAACGCCGACAGCGAGCGCAAGAGCGCGCTCCAGGCGTAGAAGTGGGGCGCCGATTCGCTGTGGCTCGGCACGATCAGGTGGGCCTTCACGTCCAGCAGGCGCGCGGTGTTGTCGGCGCGCTCGGCGAAGGTGCCGAGCCGGATGAAGCAGTAGGCGTCGTTGCGCTGCAGCGTGCCGTAGGTGGCGCCGCGGAACAGGTGCGAGCGCTCCTTCACCCAGTCGAAGAAGCCGCTCACGCTGGAGATGCCGCGCTGCGGCAGCGTGCGCGCCTCGAGCCAGGTGGCGTTGATCGCCTCCCACATCTCGGCGGTGATCTGGCCGCGCACCGCGTGGGCGTTCTCGCGGGCGAACTTGAGGCAGCTGAGCACCGAGGCCGGATTGTCGAGATCGAGCGCCATGAAGGTCAGCAGCCGGTCGCCGTCGAGCTTGGCGTGGCGGCCGCCGAACGCGTCGAGCGTGCCGGTGACGGCCAGCGGCGCGGCCAGTTCGGCCGAGGCGCCGTGCGACTGCGGCAAGAGCGACAGCGAGTGGGCGACGTCGAGCATGCGCACCAGGTTTTCGGCGCGCTCCAGGTAGCGGCTCATCCAGTAGAGCTGGGCAGCGGTACGCGAAAGCATCATTCCTCCTCGACCGCAACGGCGGTCGCAGGTTCGACGCTGCGGTCGATCAGCAGCTTGTAGTAGATCGCGGTCGGGCGCAGGGTGCCGTCGGGGCTGGCGGCGAAATCGGGGATCTCGCCGACGCGGCGGTAGCCCAGCGCGGCATAGAAGCCTTCGGCGCCGGAACCGGCCTCGGTGTCGAGATGCAGCATGCCCCGGCCGAGCCCCTGCGCGCGCGCTTCCAGCGCCAGCATCAGCAGCCGGGCGATGCCCTGGCCGCGCCAGCGCGGCGACACCATCAGCTTCTGCACTTCGGCGCGGTTGCGGCCGTTGGCGCGGCCGGCCGGCGACAGCTGGACGGTGCCGACCACCACCCCGTCGCGCCGGGCCACCCACAGCATGAGGCCGCCGCCGCGCAACTGGTCGAACACGTCGAGCCAGTAGCGCCGCGCCTCCTGCCAGCCCAGCGGGGCGAGGAAGCCGATGCTGGCGCCGCCGTCGACCGAATCGGCCAGCAGCGCGCACAGGCCGTCGAGCAGCGGCGCCGCCTCGGCGTAGGGCACCTCGGAGATGTGCACGGGCTCGGTCATGGTCATTCCTCCAGCACCCAGGTGTCCTTGGTCCCGCCGCCCTGCGACGAATTGACCACCAGCGAGCCGGCCTTGAGCGCCACCCGGGTCAGCCCGCCGGCGACCATGTGGGTCTCGCGGCCGCTGAGCACGAAGGGGCGCAGGTCGATGTGGCGCGGCGCGATGCCGCTCTGCACGAAGGTGGGGCAGCTCGACAGGCACAGCGTCGGCTGGGCGATGTAGTTGGACGGATTGGCCAGCACCCGCTCGCGGAAGTCGGCGATCTCGGCGCGGCTGGCGGCCGGGCCGACCAGCATGCCGTAGCCGCCGGCGCCGTGGACCTCCTTCACCACCAGCTCGGCCAGGTGGTTCAGCACGTGGTCGAGGTCCTCGGGCTTGCGGCACTGCCAGGTCGGCACGTTGTAGAGGATCGGCTCCTCGCCGAGGTAGAAGCGGATCATGTCCGGCACGTAGGGGTAGATCGACTTGTCGTCGGCCACGCCGGTGCCGATCGCGTTGGCCAGGATCAGGTTGCCCTGCTTGTAGACCGACAAGAGGCCCGGCACGCCGAGCATCGAGTCGGGCCGGAACGCCAGCGGATCGAGGAAGGCGTCGTCGATGCGGCGGTAGATCACGTCGACGCGCTGCGGGCCGACCGTGGTGCGCATGTAGAGGTAGTCGTCCTTGACGAACAGGTCCTGCCCCTCGACCAGCTCGACGCCCATCTGCTGGGCCAGGAAGGCGTGCTCGAAATAGGCCGAGTTGTACGGCCCCGGCGTCAGCACCACGACGGTCGGGTTGTCGACCGTGCTGGCGTGGCGCAGCGTGTTGAGCAGCAGCGTCGGGTAGTGCGCCACCGGCGCCACCGGGTAGCGGGCGAACAGCTCGGGGAACAGCCGCATCATCATCTTGCGGTTCTCGAGCATGTAGCTCACGCCCGAGGGGACGCGCAGGTTGTCCTCCAGCACGTAGTAGCCGCCGTCCGAATGGCGGATCAGGTCGACGCCGGTGATGTGGGCATAGATGCCGTGCGGCAGGTCCAGCCCCTGCATGGCCGGCTGGTACTGCGCGTTGGCGAACACCTGTTCGGCCGGCACCAGGCCGGCCTTGATGATCTCGTGGTCGTGGTAGATGTCCCACAGGAAGCGGTTCAGCGCGGTGACGCGCTGCTTGAGGCCGGCCTGCAGCATGGTCCACTCGGCCGCCGGCACGATGCGCGGCACGGTGTCGAACGGGATCAGCCGCTCGGCGCCGGCCTCGTCGCCGTAGACCGCGAAGGTGATGCCGACGCGGTGGAACAGCAGGTCGGCTTCGGCCCGCTTCTTGGCCAGCGCGTCGGGCGTCTGGGCGTGCAGCCAGTCGGCGAACGGCTGGTAGTGCGAGCGGACCGCGCCGGAGGCGAGCAGCATCTCGTCGTAGTGCGACGGAGCGGGGAGGGTGAGGGCGTGCATGTCGGCTCCCTTGGAATTTGCTGGCTCAATGCAAGCGCCGTGCCGAGCGGAGATGTCCTGTCAGATCAACGGCTTGCCCGGCATGGCCGCAGCGGTGGCATGTAAGGATGCACCATGGTGGTGCTCCGAACCGCTTTGGTGCGCCGGAATGGCCGCCGCGGCCGGTTCGCGCGCCTGCCGGATCGCCGCGCTCGGCGGGGTGCCGAAGTGCTGGGCGAAGCGGCGCGAGAAGCTGGCGATCTCGCGGTAGCCGACCGCCAGCGCCAGCTCGGTCACGCTGTCCTGGCCGGCCAGGATCAGGGCCTGCGCGCGCGCCATGCGCGCCTCCAGCAGCAGCGTGCGCGGGCTGCGGCCCAGGTGCTGGCGGCACAGGCGGTGGAAATGGGTCGGCGACACGCCGTGCAGCGCGGCCAGCTGCTCGGTCCGCCAGTCCTCGGCCGGCGCCGCCTCGACCCGGCCGAACAGCGCGGCCAGCCGCTGCGCCGTGGCGTCGGCCGGCCGCGGCTGGCCGAGGGCGCGCTCGAACAGCGTCACCGCCAGCCCGATGGCCGCCGTCGCCTGGCCCTGTTCGGCCAGCGCGGCCTCGCCGCAGGCCAGTGCGATGGCGTGGTACAGCGATTCGGCACCGACGGCCGGCGCGATGGTCGGCAGCGCGCCATGCAGGCCGGCCCAGCGCGGGCGGTCGTAGGGCAGCAGCCAGGCGAAGCGCCAGCATGCGCCGACCAGGCGCAGGCCGGCGCGGCCCAGCGCCGGCAGCACCGCCAGCTGGCCCGGCCGCAACGGCCGGCTACCCGCCTCGTCGAACACCTCGCCTTCACCCTCGAGGCCGATCGCCGCCACATGCCAGCTCACCCCGATGCGCTCGACCTCGTAGCGCTCGCGCGCCTCGGTGATGCCCATCATCAGGATGCCGTGATCGAACAGCGTCGGCACGTGCGGCCGGTGGAAGGGCTGGCCGCCGATGAAGGACTGGCGGCAGGCGGGGAGATGTCGAGGCGTTCCTGGTAGATGAGGGGCATGGTTTGGGGGAGTGAGGTGTGAGGGGTGAGGGGTGAGGTGTAACCCCATCCCCCTCCCAACCTCCCCCTTGAAGGGGAGGAGCAGGGCGCGACAGCCTCCACCGTTAGCGATCTTCACAGGCTTGCGTGCTTTCACTGCACGGACTCCCTCCCCTTCAAGGGGAGGGCTGGGGTGGGGATGGGGTTACACCTCACCCCTCACCCCTCACCCCTCACCCACTTGCTCATTCCAACGTTGGATACAGACAAATTAGACGATGGCTCGCGACATTCCAGTGATGCCCGCCGCTGCCTATAGTCGGCGGCATTCGCTCACAGGGAGGCAGCGTCATGGCGCGCCGGCAATCGATCATGGGTTTCGTCCTCGCCTGCGCGCTGTCGCTCGGCGCCCGGGGCGAGGAGGCGCCGGCCGAGCTGGCGCGCTGGCTGGCCGGCCAGGTTGTACCGCTCGCCAGCGTCGACCCGGCCGCGCCGGACGACGCCGACCTGGCCGCCTTCGGCCGCGCGGTCGGCGAGGCGCGCATCGTGGCGCTGGGCGAGGTCAGCCACGGCGAATCCAACACCTTCCTGCTCAAGTCGCGGCTGGTTCGCTACCTGCACGAGCGCAAGGGCTTCGAGGTGTTGCTGCTGGAAAGCGGCATGTACGACGGCCAGTCGCTGTGGCACGAGGTGCAGGCCGGCGCGGCCGCGCGCCAGGCCTCGTTCGGCAGCTTGTTCTACATGTACAACCGCAGCGTCGAGATGCGTGCGCTGTACGACTACGTCGACCGACACAAGCACGACCCCAGGCCCTTGGTGCTGACCGCGATGGACACGCCGCACGGCGGGGCGCGCTCGCAGGCCGGCCTGCTGCCGGGGCTGGCCGGCTTCCTGCGCGGCAAGGGCCTCGGTGCGCTGGCGACCGGCGGCGGCTGGAACGATTTCACCCGCGTCGCCGAAGCCGTGCTCGCCATGCGTGCCGAGCCGCCGGCGGCCGCCGAACTTGCCGCCTTCGAGCGCGCCGCGGCCCGGCTCGACGCGGCGCTGGCCGGCGTGGCCGATGCCTACGCATTTCCCGATTCGTCCGGATTCTGGCGCCGGCAGATCGACAGCATCGCCGCCCAGGGCGCCACGATGTGGGATCCGGCCCGGCCCTATGCGCGCGACGTGCAGATGGCGCGCAACGTCGAATACCTGGCCGACCGCTATTACGCCGGCAGGAAGGTGATCGTCTGGGCCATGACCGGGCATGCGCTGGACCTGGCCGTCCACGCCGCGCGGGCCGATGGCGACGGCGGCGGCGCCCGCAGCATGGGCGAGGCGCTGCAGCGCCGCTACGGCGACGCGTACTACAAGGTCGCCGTCGCCGGCCATGCCGGCCGCCACCGCGAGTTCACCGACGGCAGCCTGCTCCACGTCGACGCTTCACGCGCCTGCTCGCTCGAGGCGGCCTGGCATGCCGGCGGCCAGCCGATGGGCTTTCTCGACCTGCGCGGCGCCCGCGCCACGGCCGACGGCGCGCACTGGCTGGATTCGCCGGCGACCACGGTCGGCCTGTCCTACTACGCCGACGGCGGCTGCTATGAAGGGCCGCTCGGCGATTACGTCGACGGGCTGTTCTACGTTGACCGGATCGAGCCGGCGGAGATGGAGGCGGGCTTCCGCTTCCCTGGCTGACGGGGTCGCACGCCGTCGTAGGTCGGGCATAAAGCCCGACCTACAGGAACCTCCGCCTTGCTTGCGCCGGCGGCCGGCAAAGCAAAAGCCCGGCAAGTGCCGGGCTTTCGCGGAGCGATGCGAGCGATCAGCGCAGCCTGACCAAGGTCGACTTCAGCTCGGTGTACTTCTCCAGCGCATGCAGGCTCTTGTCGCGGCCGTTGCCCGACTGCTTGAAGCCGCCGAACGGGAAGTTCATGTCGCCGCCCTCGTCGTAGCAGTTCACCCATACCGTGCCGGCGCGCAGCTTGCGGGCCACGTCGTGGGCGGTGGTCAGGTTGCCGGTCCAGACCGCGGCGGCCAGGCCGTAGTCGCTGTCGTTGGCGATCTGCACCGCCTCGTCGATCGTGTCGAACACGATCACCGACAGCACCGGGCCGAAGATCTCCTCGCGCGCCACGCGGTCGGTCGGCTTCACCTCGAAGATGGTCGGCTGCAGGTAGTAGCCGCCGGCGATCGGCTCGACCCGGTCGCCGCCGCACAAGAGCGTCGATTCGGCGCGGCCGGCCTCGACGTAGCCGAGCACGCGTTCGAGCTGGATCTGGTCGACGATGGCGCCCATGCCGGTGGCCGGGTCGAGCGGATGGCCCGGCACCCATTTCTTGGCCTGCTCGAGCACGCGGGCAATGAAGTCGTCCTTGATGTCGCGGTGGACCAGGAGGCGCGAGCCGGCGGTGCACATCTCGCCCATGTTGTAGAAGATCGCGCCGGCGGCCGAGGCGGCGGCGCGGTCGAGGTCGGGGCAGTCGGGCAGCACGATGTTGGGCGACTTGCCGCCGAGCTCGAGCCAGGTGCGCTTGAGGTTGCTCTGGCCGGCGTACTGCATGATCAGCTTGCCGACCGCGGTCGAGCCGGTGAAGGCGATGCAGTCGATGTCCATGTGCTGGGCCAGCAGGCGGCCGACGTTGCCGGCGCCGGGCAGCACGTTGAACACGCCGGCCGGGATGCCGGCCTCGAGCGCCAGCTGGGCGACGCGGATCGCGGTCAGAGGCGACTTCTCCGACGGCTTGAGGATCACCGAGTTGCCGGCGGCCAGCGCCGGGGCGAATTTCCAGGCCGCCATCAGGATCGGGAAGTTCCACGGCACCACCGCCGCCACCACGCCGATCGCCTCGCGCGTGACCAGGCCGACCAGGTGATGGTCGGCCGGCGCCACTTCGCCGCCGATCTTGTCGATCGCCTCGCCGAACCACTCGACGCAGTAGGCGGCGCCGGGGATGTCGACCGTGGTGGTGTCGCCGATCGGCTTGCCGGCGTCGAGCGTCTCGAGCAGCGACAGTTCGTCGGCGTGCTGGCGGATCAGCGCGCCGAACTTCAGCATGGTCTTCTTGCGCTGGCGCGGATTGAGGTTGGCCCAGACGCCGGCCTCGAAGCTGCGGCGGGCGGCGGCGACCGCGGCCTCGACCTCGGCTTCGCCGCTGTCGGCGATCCTGGCGATGGTCCGGCCGTCGATCGGGCTGACGCAGTCGAAGGTGCCGCCGTCGGCGGCGTCGACGTAGACGCCGTCGATGAAGGCGCGGCCCTCGATGCGCAGGTCGGCGGCGCGGCCTTGCCAGTAGTCGAAATTCTTGTCGGTCATCGTGATCTCCGTGAACTGGGTGATGGGGAGCGGCCGCTGCTTCGTGGCTCCCGAAAATCGATCAAATGCAACGCATCGTCGAGATCGATGCGCTCGAGCGAAGCGAGGCCCCCTCGCGGCGGCGAGGGCGGGGGAGCAGGGGTGAATCAGGGGAGAGCCGATGGGTCGAGTACGTGCCGACCGCATGCGCCCGGCTGTGCCGGGTGCCTGCACTGCGGATCGTTCTGTCGCGAAGGTCGTCACGCATGCCAGGCTCTCAGAAGCTCGGCGCCGCATTCGGGCTGACCAGGCTGGCGCTGACCAGTTCGGCCTCGTCGCGGCCCGGATTGCGGAAGCGGTGCGGCAGGCTCGAATCGAAGTAATAGCCTTCGCCGGGCTTGAGCACGCGGGTCTGCTTGTCGACCGTGAGCTCGATCTCGCCCTTGACCACCATGCCGACCTCCTGGCCGGCGTGGCTCAGCATCTCGGCGCCGGTGTCGGCGCCGCCGGCGTAGATCTCGCGCAGCATGGTGATGTGGCGGTTCTGCACGCCATGGCCGACCAGGTAGAGCGCGACGCCCTCGCCGCCGATGTCGGGCATGGTCTCGGCGTCGAAGAATGGCGAGGGCTTGGCCGGCTCTTCTATATCGAAGGTGAAGAATTCGGCGAGGCTCATCGGCACGCCGTCCAGCACCTTCTTCAGAGAAGAGATGGAGGGGCTCACCCGGTTCTGCTCGATCAGCGAAATGGTGCTGTTGGTCACTCCGGCGCGCTTGGCCAGCTCGCGCTGCGACAGCGCGTGCTTCTCGCGCACCAGCTTGAGCCGGGTGCTGACTTCCATCGACATGGCATCTTCCTTGCTTTTCTAGGCGTCCCGAGTGTTCAATATGATGAACGCCTCGTCATGGGAAATTATACGGGCTTCTGCGCCGTTGCAAGCGTGCGCAAGCGGTAAAGTCCTTGATATTTCGTTTATTGCGCTGCACAACCGATGTTTCTTGTGCGCCGTTTGAGGGCTGGTGTTTAATAAGTTTGACATCGCACAGGGCCGGTGCGTTGAGAATGTTTGACGCACCAGGCCGGTGAACGCGTCCTGCGGACCATGCCACGAGCGCGGCCCGTTCCAGACCTCAAAAACGGAGACAACACCAAATGCTGATCGGCGTACCGAAGGAAATCAAAAACCATGAATACCGCGTGGGCCTGACGCCCGCCGGGGTCAAGGAACTGAAGCGCAACGGCCACGACGTGCTGGTGCAGGCCCATGCCGGCACCGCCATCGGCTTCCCCGACGAGCAGTATCTCGACGCAGGGGCCCAGATCGTGCAGAGCGCCGAGGAAATCTTCAAGCGCGCCGAGATGATCATCAAGGTGAAGGAGCCGCAGCCGGTCGAGTGCGCGATGCTGCGGCCCGGCCAGATCCTCTATACCTATCTGCACCTGGCGCCGGATCCCGAGCAGACCGCCGCGCTGGTCAAGTCCGGCGCCGTGGCGATCGCCTACGAGACGGTGACCGACGGCCGCGGCGGCCTGCCGCTGCTGGCGCCGATGTCCGAGGTCGCCGGCCGCATGGCCATCCAGGCCGCGGCGCGCGCGCTGGAGAAATCGCAGGGCGGCTCGGGCGTGCTGCTCGGCGGCGTGCCCGGCGTGGCCCCCGGCCACGTCACGGTGATCGGCGGCGGCGTGGTCGGCGTCCACGCGGCACGCATGGCGGCCGGCCTCGGCGCCGACGTGACCATCCTCGACCGCTCGCTGCCGCGCCTGAAGGAAATCGACGAAGCGTTCGGCGGCCGCATCAAGACGCTGTACTCGACTCAGGACGCGATCGAGAGTGAACTGAAGGCGGCCGACGCGGTGATCGGCGCGGTGCTGATCCCCGGCGCCGCGGCACCCAAGCTGGTGACGCGCGACATGCTAAAACTGATGAAGCCGGGCTCGGTGCTGGTGGACGTGGCGATCGACCAGGGCGGCTGCTTTGAGACCTCGCGCGCGACCACCCACCAGGAGCCGACCTACGTGGTCGACGGCGTGACCCACTACTGCGTGGCCAACATGCCGGGCGGCGTGGCGCGCACCTCGACCATCGCCCTGACCAACGCCACGCTGGTGCACGCGGTGGCGATCGCCAACAAGGGCTGGAAACGCGCGCTGCGCGACGATGTCCACCTGAGGAACGGCCTCAACGTATGCGAGGGCAAGATCACCTACGCGGCCGTGGCGCGCGATCTGGCCTACGAATACGTGCCGGCCGACTCGCTGCTGAACTGAACCCCGGCCGTGCCGCCCGCGCGCGGCCCGCAACCGAATGGTGGAGAACATGAAACGCAAACCCCTGGTCGCCCTGGTGGCCGACCGCAAGATGCTCGGTCATCACCCCTTCCATTGCGTCGGCGAGAAGTACATCGACGCGGTGGTCGACGGCGCCGGCTGCCTCGCCATGCTGATCCCGGCGCTCGGCGAGCGGCAGGACTTCGATTCGCTGCTGGAGCTGGTGGACGGCTTCATGTTCACCGGCAGCGTGTCGATGGTCGACCCCCGGCGCTACAGCGGGCCGGAACTGCCCGAGGGCCAGTTCCTCGATACCGCGCGCGACGAGACCGCGATGCCGCTGATGAAGGCGGCGGTCGCGCGCGGCATCCCGGTGTTCGCGATCTGCCGCGGCTTCCAGGAGATGAACGTGGTGTTCGGCGGCACGCTGCACCAGAAGGTGCACGAGACGCCGGGCATGATGGACCACCGCGAGGACGCGGCCGCCGATCTCGCCGTGCAGTACGGCCCGGCCCACCCGGTCAGCTTCACGGCCGACGGGCTGATCCACCGCATCAGCGGCATGAAGGAAGCGCGCGTCAATTCGATCCACAACCAGGGCGTGCAACGGCTCGGCGAGGGCCTGCGCGCCGAGGCGGTGGCGCCGGACGGCCTGATCGAGGCCTTCTCGGTGCGCGATGCGCAAGGTTTCACGCTCGCGGTGCAATGGCACCCCGAGTGGAAGTACGCCGACAACCCGTTGTCCGTGAAGCTGTTCAAGGCTTTCGGCGACGATTGCCGGCGCCATCTGGCGAGCCGCAGCTAGGCCGCCTAGTCCGCCCCGGGCGGAACACCCGTCGTCAAGCGCCATTGGAAAGCGACGGGCCGGCTTCGCGCCGCGCCCGCCGCGCTTTCCAACGTCGCCCGGATGACAAACAACCGGAGGTTCGTCCGCATCCAGCGGCGAAAAACAGCATGAACCAGTTCCAAGACTTCTTCCGCGAGCACGGCATCACCGAAGTCGAGTGCGTGGTGCCCGACATGACCGGCGTGGCCCGCGGCAAGATCCTGCCCAAGAGCCAGTTCAACTCGGCCAATATGCGGCTGCCCAAGGCGGTGCTGATCCAGACCGTGACCGGCGACTGGCCCGACGACGACAGCATCACCGGGCCGACCGATCCGGACGTGGTCTGCGTGCCCGACTTCAACACGGTGCGGCTGGTGCCCTGGGCGCCCGAGCCGACCGCGCTGGTGATCCACGACTGCGTGCACTTCGACGGCACGCCGGTCGACATCTCGCCGCGCTACGTGCTGCGCAAGGTGCTCGACCTGTACAAGCAGCGCGGCTGGCAGCCGGTGGTGGCGCCCGAGCTGGAGTTCTACCTGGTCGAGCGCAATATCGATCCCGACATCCCGCTCAAGCCGCCGGTCGGCCGCACCGGCCGCGCCGAGACCGGCCGCATGAGCTACAGCATCGACGCGGTGAACGAATTCGACCCCTATTTCGAGGACGTCTACGAGTACAGCGACGTGATGCGGCTCGACGTCGACACGCTGATCCATGAAGTCGGCGCCGGCCAGATGGAGATCAACTTCGTCCACGGCGACGCGCTCGACCTGGCCGACCGGGTGTTCCTGTTCAAGCGGGTGGTGCGCGAGACCGCGCTGCGCCACAACATCTACGCCACCTTCATGGCCAAGCCGATGCAGGAGGAGCCGGGCAGCGCGATGCACGTGCACCAGAGCATCGTCGACAAGGACGGCCGCAACGTCTTCTCCAACGCCGACGGCGGCCCGTCCGACCTGTTCCTCAGCTATATCGCCGGCCTGCAGCGCTACATGCCGTCGGTGATGCCGATCATGGCGCCCTTCGTCAACAGCTACCGCCGGCTGTCGCGCTTCACCGCCGCGCCGATCAACCTGCAGTGGGGCTACGACAACCGCACCGTCGGCATCCGCGTGCCCAACTCGGGCCCGAGGCGCGCCGGGTCGAGAACCGCGTGCCGGGCGTCGACGTGAACCCCTACCTCGCCATGGCCGCCACGCTGGCCTGCGGCTACCTCGGCATGGTCAAGGGCCTCAAGCCGTCCGACCCGATGATCACCAGCGGCTACGATCTGGACTACGAGCTGCCGCGCCACCTCGAGGACGCCGTCGAGCTGATGCGCGACTCGGCCGACATCGCCGAGGTGTTCGGCGCCAACTTCGTCAACGCCTATTGCGCGGTGAAGGAGAAGGAATACGACACCTTCTTCCGCGTGATCAGCTCGTGGGAGCGCAGCCACCTGCTGCTCAACGTGTAAGCACCACCGTTTTACCCCCAGCCACACCGAAATCAGGCGGCCGCCAGGAGCGGCCGCCATGGAGAACCGCGATGACCAACCCGTTCGAAACCCGTCCCGCCATCCACGCCGAGGCCCGCAAGCCTGCCCGCACCACGCGCGAATGGCAGCAGATGGACGCCGCCCACCACCTGCATCCGTTCAGCGACATGGGCGCGCTGAACAAGATCGGCAGCCGGGTGATCACCCATGCGCAGGGCGTCTACCTGTGGGACAGCGAGGGCAACAAGATCATCGACGGCATGGCCGGGCTGTGGTGCGTCAACGTCGGCTACGGCCGCAAGGAGCTGGCCGACGTCGCCTACAAGCAGATCCTCGAGCTGCCGTACTACAACACCTTCTTCAAGACCACCCACCCGCCGGTGATCGAGCTGTCGCAGCTGCTGTCCGAAGTGGCGCCGGCCGGCTTCGAGCACTTCTTCTATTGCAACTCGGGCTCGGAAGGCAACGACACGGTCATCCGCATCGTGCACAAGTTCTGGGCGGCGCAGGGCAAGCCGCAGAAGCGCTACTTCATCTCGCGCCACAACGGCTACCACGGTTCGACCATCGCCGGCGCCTCGCTCGGCGGCATGGGCTACATGCACGAGCAGATGCCGAGCCAGGTGCCCAATATCGCCCACATCAACCAGCCCTACTGGTATGCCGACGGCGGCGACCAGACGCCCGAGCAGTTCGCGCTGGCGCGCGCGCAGGAACTCGAGGCCAAGATCCTCGAGATCGGCGCCGACAACGTCGCGGCCTTCATCGGCGAGCCGTTCCAGGGCGCCGGCGGCGTGATCTTCCCGGCCGACACCTACTGGCCCGAGATCCAGCGCATCTGCCGCAAGTACGACATCCTGCTGTGCGCCGACGAAGTGATCGGCGGCTTCGGCCGCACCGGCCAGTGGTTCGCCCACCAGCACTTCGGCTTCGAGCCGGACCTGATCACCATGGCCAAGGGCCTGTCGTCGGGCTACGTGCCGATCGGCGCGGTCGGCCTGCACCGCCGCGTCGCCGACGTGCTGATGTCGGCCGGCGACTTCAACCACGGCCTGACCTACTCGGGCCATCCGGTCGCCGCCGCGGTCGCGGTCGCCAACATCCGCATGCTGCGCGACGACGGCATCGTCGACCAGGTGCGCACCGATACCGGGCCCTACTTCCAGAACAGCCTGCGCGAGGCGCTGGCCGGCTCGCCGCTGGTCGGCGAGGTGCATGGCGCGGGCCTGGTCGCCGGCATCCAGCTGACGAAGGACAAGGCCACCCGCCAGCGCTTCGACGATCCGTGGGGCCTGGGCAACCAGTGCCGCGACCATTGCTTCCGCAACAACCTGATCATGCGCGCCACCGCCGACCGCATGCTGCTGAGCCCGCCGCTGGTGATGACCCGCGGCGAGATCGACGAACTGGTCGAAAAGGCCGCGCATTGCATCGGCCTGACCGCGCGCGATCTCGGCATGGCGTGATGTGCTGGAATAGTTGATGCTTGATGCCGCGGCAGTCGGGGGCCGCCGCGGCAACCCCGAAGTCCTGCAGTTTTCTTGGCAACACTCGACACCCGACCCCATTCCAAGGAGCGCAACTCGATGGCTAAGCAATTCGCGATCACCATGGCGGCCGCCGCCGTGGCGGCACTGTCCCTGACGGCCCAAGCCGCCGGCCAGTTGAACATCTACAACTGGAACGATTACGTCGGCGAGCAGACCGTGCCGAATTTCGAGAAGGCCAACGGCGTCAAGATCAAGTACGACGTCTACGACAGCAACGAGACGCTGCAGGCCAAGCTGCTGACCGGCAAGTCGGGCTACGACATCGTGGTGCCTTCGCTGGAATTCGCCGCCAAGCAGATCCAGTCGGGCGTCTACCTGCCGCTGGACAAGACCAAGCTCCCGAACTGGGCCAACCTCAACCCCGAAATCCTGAAAATGGCCGAGATGGCCGACCCGGGCAACAAGTTCCTGGTGCCGTACATGTGGGGCACCACCGCCTTCGGCATCAACGTCGACAAGGTGAAGAAGGCGCTCGGCGCCGAGCCGATGCCGGCGGACGAGTGGGAACTGCTGTTCAATCCGAAGTACACCAACAAGCTCAAGTCCTGCGGCATCTCCTTCATGGACACCGGCAGCGACGTCTACTCGATGGTCAACATCTACCTGGGCAAGGACGCCAACGACCACAGCGAAGCCCAGCTCAAGGCCGCCACCGAGGTGCTGAAGAAGGTGCGACCCGACGTGCGGCTGTTCAACAGCTCGCCGATCGACCTCTTGGCCAATGGCGACGTCTGCGTGGCGATGTCCTTCAACGGCGACACCTATATCGCCAAGGACCGCGCCGAGAAGGCCAAGAACAAGCAGAAGATCGAATACGTGGTGCCGCAGAAGGGCACGGTGGCCTGGATCGACAATATGGCGATCCCCAAGGACGCCAAGAACGCCGACAACGCCCACAAGTGGATCAACTACATCCTCGAGCCCAAGGTGGCGGCCGAGATTTCCAATTTCGTCAATTACGCCAACCCCAACCTCAAGTCGGCGCCGTTCGTGGACAAGAAGATCGCCAGCGATCCCAAGATCTTCATGAGCCAGGAAGCCATGACCAAGCTGCAGGCCAAAAAGCCGATCGCACCGGCCGAGCAGAAGCTGATCACCAAGTATTTCAACCAGTTCAAGGCTGCGAAATAATCGCAGTCACAGCGGGGCCGGCATTTATTTAAAATGCCGGCCTTTTTAACGGCATGGTGCTGCCGACATCCCGCTCGCCGGATCGGGTGAGCCGGATATCGACAGCGCCAACCGCACCCAGTACGGAGCTTTCATCGTGGCGGTAACACCGACCGAACTCGCCCAGGGCGACGGCAAGCAGAACTATCTCGAAATCAAGGGCGTGACGAAGAAGTTCGGGGACTTCTACGCGGTCGACGACGTCGACCTCGTGATCCCGAAGAACGAGATCTTCGCGCTGCTCGGCAGCTCCGGCTCAGGCAAATCCACGCTCCTGCGCATGCTGGCCGGCATGGAGACGCCGACCGAGGGCCGCATCATCCTCGACGGCCAGGACATCACCGACATGCCGCCCTACATCCGGCCGGTCAACATGATGTTCCAGTCCTATGCGCTGTTCCCGCACATGACGGTCGAGCAGAACATCGCCTTCGGCCTCAAGCAGGACAAGCTGCCCCGCGATCAGATCGCCGACCGCGTCAGCAAGATGCTCGAGCTGGTGCAGATGAAGAAGCTGGCCCGCCGCAAGCCGCACCAGCTGTCCGGCGGCCAGCAGCAGCGCACCGCCTTGGCGCGTTCGCTGGCCAAGCGCCCCAAATTGCTGCTCTTGGACGAGCCGCTCGGCGCGCTCGACAAGAAGCTGCGGATGGAAACCCAGCTCGAACTGGTCAACGTGATCGAGACCGTCGGCGTGACCTGCATCATGGTGACGCACGACCAGGAAGAGGCCATGACCATGGCCGGCCGCATCGCCATCATGAGCGAGGGCAAGTTGAAGCAGGTCGGCGGCCCGCGCGAGATCTACGAATACCCGAACTGCCGCTTCACCGCCGAATTCATCGGCACCACCAATATCTTCGAGGGCAAGCTCAGCGTCGACGAGCCCGACCACGTGGTGATCGACAGCGCCGAATTGCCGCGCGGCATCTACGTCGACCACGGCATCACCGGGCCCAAGGGCATGACCGTGTGGTACTCGGTGCGGCCCGAGGACGTCACGCTGTGCCGCAACAAGCCCGAGGCGCAGTACAACTGGGCCGAGGGCACGGTGCACGATATCGCCTACCTCGGCTCGCACTCGGTCTACCACGTCAAGCTCGCCTCCGGCCGCATCGTGATCGCCAACGTGCCCTCCAGCCACTGGGGCGACGACAAGCCGGCCACCTGGGGCGACCCGATCGTGGTCAAGTGGTCCGACCGTGAAGGCGTGGTGCTGACATCATGAAAAAGCTCCTAGCCCGCCTGCCCAGCGGCCGGACCGGGGTGATCGCGGTCCCCTACGTCTGGCTACTGGTGTTCTTCCTCTTGCCCTTCTTCTTCGTGCTCAAGATCAGCTTCGCCGAGCCCGACATCGCCCAGCCGCCGTACACGCCGCTGCTCAAGCAGGAGGACAACAAGACCACCATCGCGCTCGACACCACCAAGTACCAGACGGTGTTCGACGAGGTCGACGCCTTCGTCGAGAAGCCGTTGCAGGAAGCGCGCGAGGAGAGCCAGTACGTCATCGCCTATTGGAACGCGATCAAGCTCGCCTTCCTGACCATGCTGCTGACGCTGCTGATCGGCTACCCGCTGGCCTACAACATCGCCCGGGCCAACGAGGCGACGCGCAACACGCTGCTGATGATGGTGATGATCCCGTTCTGGACGTCCTTCCTGCTGCGGGTCTACGCCTGGATCGGCATCCTCAAGGACAACGGGGTGATCAACAACATCCTGCTGGGCCTGGGCCTGATCGACGCGCCGCTGCAGCTCCTGTACACGCCGTTCTCGGTGCTGCTGGGGATGGTCTACAACTACCTGCCGTTCATGATCCTGCCGCTCTACGCCCACCTGGTGAAGCTCGACGGCCGGCTGTTCGAAGCCGCCGCCGACCTCGGCGCCAAGCCGCTGACCACCTTCATCCGCATCACGCTGCCGCTGTCCAAGGCCGGCATCATCGCCGGCTCGATGATGGTGTTCATCCCGGCCGTCGGCGAGTACGTGATCCCGGCGCTCTTGGGCGGCGGCGACGTGGTGTTCATCGGCAACAAGCTGATGGACGACTTCGGCGCCAACCTCGACTGGCCGCAGGCCTCGGCGGTGGCGGTCATCATGCTCGCGCTGCTGATCGCACCGATCGTCTGGTTCCACCGCTTCGAGCAGAAACAGCAGGAGGCCGGCAAATGAACCGCATGCCTTTCGCCAACCGGCTCTACATGGTGCTGGGCTTCTTCTTCCTGTATGCGCCGATCGCCAGCCTGATCCTGTATTCGTTCAACGAATCGCGGCTGGTCACCGTCTGGGGCGGCTTCTCGCTCAAGTGGTACCAGGTGCTGGTCAACGACGACGAGCTGCTGCACGCGGCCGGCCTGAGCTTCAAGATCGCCTTCATGTCGGCCACGCTGGCCGTGGTGCTGGGCACGGTGGCCGGCTTCGTGCTGGCGCGGTTCGGTCGTTTCCGCGGCCAGTCGCTGTTCGCCGGCCTGGTCACCGCGCCGATGGTGATGCCGGAGGTGATCGTCGGCCTGTCGATGCTGCTGCTGTTCGTCGCACTGCAATCGGGCCTGGGCTGCGGCGCCGAGCCGCCGCCGAGCGGCCTCTTGAGCCGCTTCGGCTGCTGGGCCTTCGGCGAGCGCGGCATGGTCACCATCTGGATCGGCCATACCACGCTGTGCATGGCCTACGTGGCGGTGCTGGTGCAGTCGCGGCTGAAGGAGCTCGACCGTTCGCTCGAGGATGCCGCGATGGATCTCGGCTGCCATCCGTTCAAGGTGTTCTTCGTCATCACCCTGCCGGTGATCTCGCAGGCGCTGGTGGCCGGCTGGCTGTTGAGTTTCACGCTGTCGCTCGACGACTACGTGCTGACCGCCTTCCTGTCCGGCCCCGGCTCGACCACCATGCCGCAGTGGATCTTCTCCTCGATCCGCCTCGGCCTCACGCCGGAGATCAATGCGCTGGCGACCATCGTGATCGTGGTGGTGACGGTGTTCGTGATCGTGTCGAACCGGCTGATGCTGTCGGCCCAGGCCAAGCGCGAGCGGGCGATGCAGGCGGCGTTCTCGGGCAAGACCGAATAGCGCCGGCCGCTGTGCGGCAATGGAAAAGGACTCAAGGTCCTGGAAGACGAAGGCCCGGCATCTGCCGGGCCTTTTTACATTTCGCCGAGGTCTTCACCGACCCCTTGCGATACGGTCGCCCCACGGCCAGGCCGCCCGCAGCAGGCGCGGCCGGAAGGCCAGCGTCAGCGCGATCAGCGGGGCGGAGCCGGCCAGCAGCATCAGCCAGACCAGGACCGCCATGGACGGCCGGTCGGCGGCGAAGCACAGCAGGGCCGAGGCGAGCAGGCTCGCCGTGCCCAGCGCGCGCAGCGTGGCCCGCACGGCGCGCGCGGGCGTGGTGCCGCCGTGCACCTGGTGCCAGTGCGCATCCATCGCCAGCGACAGCCAGGCGAAGCCGACGACGCTGGCCGCTGCGGCGCCTGCCTGGTACAGCCAGATCGGTTCAGCCATGAAGCGCCTCGCTGATATTCGGTGCTGCGTGGGTCGACGGCCGGGCGTGGCGTTCATGCCGGGCCAGCTTGCGGCCGGCGAAGACGGCGATCGCCGCGGCGGCCAGCAGGCTCAGGTCCAGGCCGGCCACGGGCCAATAGGTAGAGGTGAACAGGGTCTTGACCAGGTGGTCGCCGGTGCCGATCCAGTTCAGCACCACCGCCGCGACGGCCAGCGCCGCCAGCGCCCAGCATTGTTCGCGCCAGGCCGGATTGATGCGCCCCTGCGCCACCGGGCCGCTGCGCGCCGCGGCATGGATGAAGCTCAGCAGCCAGGCGCCCCAGAACACCTTCTCCTCCCAGCCGCCCTTGCCCGCCAGGTCGGCCGGCAGCGCACGGTTGGCGGCGAGCATCGCGACGGCTGCGATCACCATGCCGGTGACCGCGGCGACCGCCAGCGCATCGACCGCGCGGCTCCCCATGCTGCCGCGCTTGGCGTGCTGCGCCTTGCGCTTCTCGACGAAGAAGATGAAGCCGGTGGCGATGCACACGCAGCCCAGCAGGCCGCCCAGCACGTACAGCCAGCGCAGCAGCCAGTGGCGGAAGTGCTGCAGGTGCAGGCCGGTCAGGAATTCGTTGACGCTCATGACGGCCGAGGGCGGGGGGTCTTCGCGGATGACGCGGCCGCTGCTGGCTTCGAAGTGCACGCCCTGGCCGACCAGGGCCACCTGGTCGTTGCCGGCGCGGAAGATGCTGACGTAGCCGTTCTTGTCGCCCAGGTGGTTGATGTAGAGGTAACCGACCTCGCCCGGCATGTTGCGCGCGGCCCAGCGGCGCTTGGCCTCGGCCACCATGGCGTCCACCGAGGCCAGCGGCGCCGGTACGCCGGCCGCCTCGTGGGCCAGGCCGGTGCGTGCGGCCTCCATCGCTTCATGCTGCTTGTGCAGGGGGGCGAGCAGGGTCTCGGCCAGCGGCAGGTAGATGCTGGCGAAGATCACCAGGCCGGTGAAGGCGAAGAAGAAGTGGAACGGCAGGCCGGCGATCCCGCTCAGGTTGTGCAGGTCCAGGCTGCTGCGCTGGGTGCGCTTCCAGGGGCGGAAGGTGAAGAACTCGCGGAAGATCTTCTTGTGCAAGACCACGCCGCTGACCAGCGCGGCCAGCATGACCAGCGCGGCCAGGCCGACCACCCAATAGCCCAGGTTCTGCCAGTTCAGGTGCAGGCTGTAGTGCATCGGGTAGAAGAACTCGCTGCCCAGCTTGAGCTGCCCCTCGGACAGGAAGGCGCCGGTGCGCGGGTCCAGCGTGGCCCAGCCGTGCACGTGCTGATGCTCGTCGGCGGCGTCCCTGGGCTTGTTGGGCACGTCGAATTCCGCGCCGATGGCCAGCACCGGGTCGCGGTGGGTGGTGTAGTAGTACAGCGAGGACATCGGCAGGGTGGCGGGATCGGGCAGCTCGCCGATCACCCGCGCCCGGGTGGCCGCCAGGTCCACCGGGTGCGGCTTGAGTTTGGCGTAGATCGGCTTGAGCACCTGGTCGAACGACGGCGCGGGTTGCGCCGGGAAGCGCGTATCGGGCAGCGCCCAGCGGTCGATCTCGCGGTCGAACACCGAGAGCGAGCCGAAGAAGAAGCACACCATCAGCACATAGCCCAGCGTCAGGCCGAACCAGGTGTGCAGCCAGGTCATCGAATGGCGGAAGCTTTGGAACATCGTGGTGATTCCTGTCGCGGATTCAGTGCAGCAGGCTGCGTTGCAGAAGCCAGGCGGCCAGCGTCATCGTCGCGCCGCCGCCGGCCAGCACGGCCCAGATCAGCGCCAGGCTGCGGCCCGCGAACGACCACAGGAAGGCGAGCAGGAAGACGATGAAGGCCAGCAGCATCACCGCATGCTCGGCTTCGTGGAAATCGGTGCCGGCGGCGACCAGGGCTGCGATCGCGCAGGCGGCCAGCCCCCAGGTGAACAGGTAGCCGCCCAGCAGCGCGGCGGCGATGCGGGCCAGCACGAGCAGGCGGTTCGTCATGCTTTCGGACAAGGACGGATGCTCCGACAAATTCGTCGCCGGCCGAAACCGGCCGGCTAAAACGCGAAAAGCGGCGCCCGGAAGCGGACGCCACTTTCTCCTTCACCACGCCGCCCGGCGCACGGCCAGGATCGGGTGGATGGGGCGGACCGCGGTCCGCCCCTGTTTCCTGCAAGCAGTCGAGAAAGGCGCGAATCTCGCGCTAGCGAGGCGCCCTCGCGGCGGCGAGGGTGGGGGAGTGGAATAAAACCGCAATCACTCGTCGATCTTCGCATGCGCCAAAGCGCCCGGCTTTGCAGGGCGGATCACGGAGTCGGGTGCTTGGCTATCTTCTCGCCAACCTCGCTCAGAGCTTGTATTCGAGCGACACCGACGCCGTGCGCGGCGAGCCGTAGATCGCGCCGAACTGCACCGTGCGCAGGTATTTCTTGTCGAACAGGTTGTCGACGTTCAGCCGTACCGTCGCGTCCTTGGTCAGATCGTAGGCGCCGAAGACGTTGGCGAGCAGGTAGGCGTCCTGGCGCGCGCCGCCGATCTTGTCGGCATCGGACTGCCAGCGGGTCGCGGCGCCGAGCCGCATGGCGGGGAGGGCGGCCAGGCGGGTCTCGACCAGCAGCTTCAGCGTGCGCCGCGGCACCCATTCGTAGATGTCCTTGCCGTCCGGGCCGGTCAGCTTGAGCTGGGTATAGCCGACCGAGACCTTGGTATCGGCATCGAGCCGGCCGCTGGCCTCGATCTCGAAGCCGCGCGACTTCACGTCCTTGGGCTCGTAATAGGACTGCTGCGACACCGGATCGAAGCCGGCCTCGGTCGCCAGGCCCTTCTGCTTCGCGCTGAACACGGCGAAGGTGGTCAGCAGCTTGCGGTCGAGCCATTCGGCCTTCACGCCCGTTTCGGCGTTGATACCCTTCATCGGCGCGAGGAAGGCGCCGTGGACGTCGCGCTGGTCCTGGGCCTGGAAGATGTCCGAATACGAGGCGTAGGCCAGCACGTCCGGCGTGATGTCGTAGGTCGTACCGAGATAGGGGCTGACCTTGTCGGTCTTCTCGTTGTCGAGCGCGACGCCGCCGCCGTAGATCGAGGTGCCGTTGCGCTTCAGGCTGATCGCGTTGACGCCGGCGATGCCCTTCAGGCGTTCGGTCAGCGCCAGCCGGGCCGCGGCGTACAGGCGGGTGATCTGCTGCTTGCCGTCCGCCGCGACGGAGGTCGCGCCCCAGGCCGGTTCGGGATAGACGTTGCCGGCATACGGGAAGGCCGGCAGCGGCAGCCCGATGTAGCCGGTGGCGTCGTAGCCGACCGCCTTGTTCTTCTGCCTCGAGTGGCTCAGGCCGACGACGACCTCGTGCTGGCGGCCGAAGGCGCCGAACCGCCCGTTGAGGTTGGCGTCGATCACGTCGGCGCGGGTGTCGCCCTCGCTGCGGTAGGGCCAGCCGTACAGCCCGGTGTTGTCGTTTTCCAGCGCGCCGGTGAGGGTGTAGGCGTAGAACAGCTTGCTCGCGTTCTCGCCCTTGTTGCGGTTGTAGGTCAGCTTGCCTTCCCAGTTGCTCGACAGCGCGTGGGTGTACTCGACGAAGGCGTCGAGCGAACGGTTGTTCCAGCGCGTCCAGTCCTGCGAGGTGGAAGCCGACACGTCGAACTCGGCCAGCGTGCCGTCGGCGCGCGGCAGCGTCAGCGAACCCCACATCGGCGAGCGCTGCTTGGCGTCCTGGTAGGTGAAACCGACGGTCAGCACGCCGTTGTCGCCGATCTGGCCGTCGACCACGCCGTAGATCGTGCTGCGCTGGTTGTGCAGGGCACGGATGTACGAGTCCTTGTCCTCGTGCGCGACGACCAGGCGGCCGGCCCATTCGCCGTCCGGGGTGAGCACCTTGTTGTAGTCGAGCGCGAGGCGCTTGAGATGGTGCGAGCCGGCGCTGGCGATCACCTCGCCGCCGTCGCTGTTGCCCGGACGCTTGCGCACGTAGTTGATGGTGCCCGAGGCGTTGCCGACGCCGGTCAGCAGCCCGTTGGCGCCGCGGACCAGCTCGATGCGCTCGAACAGGTAGGTGTCCTTCTGGCTCTCGACCAGGCCCCAGTCGTTGGTCATGCCCAGGCCGTCGACCTGGGTGAGCATCACGTCGAAGCCGCGCGCCTGGAAGCTGGTGCGGTTGGTTTCCCACTCGTCGACGACGATGCCGGTGCCGAAACGCAGCGCGTCGTTGCTGCCGGTGGCGCCGAAGTCCCGCAGGGTCTCCTGGTCGATGGTGCTGATCGTCTGCGGCGTGTCCTTGATCTCCAGCTTCAGGTTGGTCGCGCCCTTGGATACGCGGTGCTTGCGCTTGCCGGTGATCACCACCTTTTCGCTCTCCTGGGCCGAGGCTGCCGCCGCCGGCTCCGTCTCGGCCTGCGCGTTCGGCGCCCACAGGGCGGCGGCGAGCAGCGCGCCGGCCGGCGCCAGCTGCATGGCGGGGCGCAGCATGGGGCTCGGCAAGCGGGCGGCGGACATGGCCTGCGCGAGTTGTCGGAGGCGCTCGGCGTACGGGGCGGCGCTGCGGCGGCGGGACATGGCGGGGACTCCTGGGAGGTTCACGAAAGCGGTTTGGCAGCCGGCTGGAAGGAGGGCCTCGCTGCCGGGAAAAGCGGGATCGACCGACGATCCGGACCATTGCCGGGCGACGATGCCGCCGACTCTGCAAGCGACGGCGGTCGTTGCCGCCAAGGGTCTTCATCGCGCAGAGAGAAACCTCGGCAGAGGTGCGCCCGGACAGGGGGTACGCCGCAGGGCGGTACCCTGCGATCGGCAATGCACATTCAAATCTGAATGAGAATTGATATTGATTGTAAATGAGAATCGAAACTTTTTGCAGTGGCGCTGCACATAAACGGTTTGGCCTGGAAATGCCGTTGCATGCCGGTCAGGGCCGATGGTCGTGCGGAACGGCTTCGTCCGCGGACGCGCCGATGCATGCGGGGAGATCGGTTGCCGGTGCGCCGCTCAGAAGCTCAGCACGAAGGCTGCGCCGCCCTCGAGCGGCCGGACGTGGCGCACCCGGCCGCCCATGCCGTGCACCAGCTGGCGCACCACGGTCAGGCCGATGCCCTGGCCGCCCTCGCGGGCGCAGAAGAAGGGCAGGAAGATCTTGCGCTCGAGCCCGGCCGGCACGCCCGGGCCATTGTCGCGCACGCTGATCTGCAGCCGGCCGCCGCGGCCCTGGCGCGCCTGCACCCATAGCCGCGGCGCGGCCTGGCCGGCGGTGGCCTGCTCGGCGTTCTGCAGCAGCGCCAACAGCGCCTGCTCCAGCTGGCCCTCGTCGGCCTGCAGCCGCAGGCTGGGCGAGGCCAGCTCGAAGCTCGCCTCGCCGCCGCGCGCCGCCCAGGCCGGCGCGACCGCCTGCTGCAGGCGCAGGAAAAAATCGCGCAGGTCGACCGGCGCCATGATCGGCGCCGGCCACTGGCTGACCCGGCGATAGGTGTGGACGAAGCGCGACAGCCCGTCGGCGCGGTGGGCGATCGCGTCGAGCGCGGTGCGCAGTTCCTCGCCGGCGTCCGGCTCGTCCAGCAGCATCAGCGCGGTCTGGCTCAGGCTCTTGATCGGCGTCAGCGAGTTCATGATCTCGTGCGTCAGCACCTGCACCAGCTGCTGCCAGGCCAGCAGCGATTCCGATTCCAGTTCGTTCTCCAGCGGCACCAGCGCCAGCAGCACCTGCGCCTGGCCGTCGAGCGACAGCGGCTGGCGCTGCAGCTGCCAGCGCTCGCCGCCGCGCTCGGTGTCGAGCAGCAGCGGGCCGCTGGCCGTTGCGGTGCGCAGCAGCCGGTACAGCGCTTCCTTGTCGCGCACCGCGCCGGGCGCCGCCAGCCGGCGGGCGCGGTTGCTCAGCGGTTGCAGCGTGGTTTCGTCGAGCTGCACCCAGGCCGCCACCGGCAGGTGTTCGAGCTGGGCCTGCAGCAGCGTCAGCAGCCGCCGGTCGGGCGGAGGCGGCGGCGGTTCGGCGGCCGGCGGCGGGGCAGGGCGGCGGCGTGCCAGTGGCCAGGCCGCCGCCAAGCCGGCCAGCGCCAGCGCGGCGGCCGCCAGCCCGCTGCGGGCGGAGTGGCCGGCGGCCTGGGCCAGCGCGCCGGCCAGCGCCCACAGCAGCGCGGCGGCGGCGAGGCGCAGCGCTTCAGAGGCCATGCTTTTCCAGCCGCCGGTACAGTGCCGCGCGCGACAGCCCGAGCAGCCGCGCGGCCGCGCTCAGGTTGCCCTGCGCCTCGGCCATCGCCGCCAGCACTGCGGCGCGCTCCTGCGCGGCCAGCGAGCGCGTCGGCTCGGCTGCACCCGCCGCCGGCGCCTGGCCGGGCGAGGGCCGGGCGCGTTCGAGCGCCTCGCGGCAGGTGGCGATCAGCCGCACGTTGTCCCACGGCTTGGTGATGAAATCGAAGGCGCCGCGCTTGAGCGCTTGTACGGCCAGTTCGATATCGGCATAGGCGGTCATCACCACCACCACCGGCGGCTGCGGCCGCGCCTGCACCTCGGCCAGCAGCCGCAGGCCCTGGGCGCCGTCGGTGCGGCCGGGGCCGAAGTTCAGGTCCAAGAGCAGCACCGCCGGGTTCAGCCGATCGAGCGCCGCGGCGAGCTCGGCCGGCCGGCGCAGGCAGGTGATCGGCGCGACCCGGCGCTGCAGCAGCAGCTGCGCCGCCAGGCCCACGCCGGGATCGTCGTCGAGGAGGAGGAGCGGGGAATCGGTCACGGTCCGCATCTTCGCAGCCGGCCCGGCGCTGCGCCAGCCGGCTGTCCGGAAGCGGACAGGGGGCTTGGCCGCGGCGGCGGCGGGCCCGAATCTGCACGGCATGAACTCGCCGACCCTGCCCGATCCGATCGCCGGCGCCGCCGCGGATACCGTCCAGCGCGGCACCGCCATGGACCGCGCGCTGCCGCCGCCGCGCTGGCGGCGCACGCCGATGCTGGCCGCGCTGGCGACGGCGGCCGTGTTCGGTCTGGCGCTGCTGCTGGCCTGGCAGCGCCAGCCGCAGTTGCAGACGGTGCGTGCGGCCCAGCTGGCGCCGGTACGGGCCGGCCTGTTCCGCGACGAGCTGCCGTTGCGGGCGCGGGCCGAGCCGATCCGCTCGGTTCAGCTCGACGCGGTCGAGGCCGGCCTGGTGGAAAGCGTGCAGGCGCGCGACGGCGACCGGGTCGAGGTCGGCGCGCCGCTGTACCGGCTGCGCAGCCCGGAGCAGGAACAGCTGCTGATGCAGCGCGGCGCCGAAGTGGCGCAGCAGATGGCCAACGTCTCGGCCCAGCGCAGTGCCCAGGCGACCAGCCTGGCGCAGAACCGGCGCGAGCTGGCGCGGCTGCAAGCCGAGCAGCAGCAGGCCGAGGCCGACTACGGCCGGCTGGCGCCGCTGGCGGCGGCCGGCTTCGTTTCGGCCGCCGCGCTCGAGCAGGCGCGGCGCCAGCAGGCGCTGGCCACGCAGCTGCTGGAACAGGCGCGGCAGGACCAGCGCATCGAAGCCGACATCCACGCCCAGTCGCTGGCCGAGATGGCGCGCGCGGTCGACGGCCTGCAGCACGGCCTGCGCCTGTTGCAGGAGGCGCGCGCGCGGCTGCAGCAGACCGCGCCGATCGCCGGCCAGCTCAGCGGCTTCACCCTGCAGGTCGGCGCCAGCGTGCGGCCGGGCGACCGGCTCGGCCGCATCGACGACCCGGCCGGCGGCATGCAGCTGGCGGCCGAGGTCGACGAGTACTACCTGCCGCGGCTGCGCGCCGGCCAGCTCGCCACCAGCGCCGACGGCCCGCTGAGCCTGGTGCAGACCCTGCCGCAGGTGCAGGGCGGCAAGGTCCGCGTGCTGCTGCGCTGGAGCGGCCCGCCGCCCGCGCTGCAGCCGGGCCAGGCGGTCGAGCTGCGCCTGCAACTGAGCCGGCCGGCGCCGGCGCTGCTGCTGCCCGACGGCCCCGGCGTGCAGACCCGGCTGTACGTGCTGCACGGCCGCGAGCTGCGGCGCCGCGCGGTGCGGCTGGGCCGGCGCGCCGCCGGCCAGGTGGAAGTGCTCGGCGGCCTGGCGGCCGGCGAGCAGGTCCTGCTCTCCCAACCCCCTCCGACGCCGAAAGGCTTGCCCTGCCATGATCGAACTGAAGCAACTGAGCAAACGCCATCGCGCCGGTACCGTGGAAACCACGGCCCTGGACGCGATCGACCTGCAGATCGAAGCCGGCGAATACGTCGCCATCACCGGCCCTCGGGCTGCGGCAAGTCCACCCTGCTGGGCCTCCTGGGCCTGCTCGACCGGCCCAGCGGCGGCCGCTACCTGCTGCAGGGCGAGGACGTCGCCCGCAAGAGCGACCGCGAACTGGCGGCGATCCGCCGCGGCCGCATCGGCTTCGTGTTCCAGAGCTTCAACCTGGTCGACGAGATGACCGTGCAGGACAACGTGAAGCTGGCGCTGCGCTACGGCAACGGCTCCGACAGACAGCAGCGCGCCCGCGTGGCCGAGGTGCTCGACCGGCTGGGCCTGGCCCACCGCGCCGGCCACCACCCGAGCCAGCTCAGCGGCGGCCAGCAGCAGCGCGTGGCGATCGCCCGCGCCATCGCGGCGCGGCCGGCGCTGCTGCTGGCCGACGAGCCGACCGGCAACCTCGACAGCGCCCACGGCCGCGAGGTGATGCAGCTGCTGCGCGAGCTGAACGACGAGGGCACCACCCTGGTGATGGTGACCCACAGCGCCGAGCACGCGGCGCAGGCGGCGCGCAGCGTGCGGCTGCTGGACGGCCGCATCCTGGTCGACGCCCAGGCGGAGCACTGGGCATGAGGGCGCTGCTGAGCGAAGCGGTACGCGGCCTGCGCAGCCGCGGCACGGCCACCGCGGTGGCGGTCGGCGGATTGATGCTGGCGATGACGGTGGCCCTGCTGGTGGCGCTGCTGGCCCTTGCGCTGGCCGGCACCGACCCGGCGGTGGCCGAGCCCGAGCGGGTGGTGCTGCTGGATTTCAGGGCAACCCGCCGGGCCGGCCGAGCGACTGGTTCATCGCCGCGCCGGTGGTCTTCGGCCCGCTGCTGAAGGCGCGCCAGGCGCCGCTGGACCTGATCAGCCGCAGCAGCAGCGAGGCGCTGGACGTGCGCATGCAGGGCGTGCTGCAGCGGGTGCCGGTGCTGGCCGCCGACCCGGACCTGCCGGCGCTGCTGGGCATCCGGGCGCTGCACGGCGACCTGAAGGCCACGCTAGGCCGCGTCGACGCCATCGCGGTCACGCCGGCGCTGGTGCGCAAGCTGTGGGGCGAGCTTCCGCCGGCGCAGGCGCTCGGCCGCAGCGTCGAGAGCCGCGGCAAGTCCTACCTGGTCACCGCGGTGATCCCGCCGATCGACCCGCGCAGCCCGCTCGGCCCGCACGACGCGATGGCCAGCTTCGAGCTGGTCGGCCGCGAGCTGCGCAACAACGTCCGCGACGAGGCGGCGCTGGACGCGATCTACCTGGCCAGCGGCCGCGTCTACGGCCGGCTGCGGCCCGGCGCCTCGGCCGACCAGGTCGGCGGCTGGATGCGCGCGGCCTTCCTGGCCAGCCCGAAGTACGCCGAGCTGCCGGCCGAATGGCGCACCGGCCGCGAAGCCGCCTTCTTCCGCGGTATCCCGCTCGACCGATTCCCGTTCGAAGGCCCCGACAACGCGGTGCGCTGGCAACTGCTGGGGGCGCTCGGCGCGGCCAGCGTGCTGCTGCTGATCCTGGCGGCGTTCAACACCATGAACCTGCAGGCCGCCGGCCTGCTGCAGCGCCAGCGCGAGACCGCGCTGCGCCGCGCGCTCGGCGCCGACAACCGCCAGCTGCTGCAGCTGTGGACGGCGGAGGCGCTGCTGCAATTGCTGCTCAGCGCGGGCGGCGCGTTGCTGCTGGCCTGGTGGCTGGCGCCGCTGCTCGGCGGCGCGGTCGGCCTGCCGCCCGAGCAGCCGATCGCCGATCCCTTGCCGTGGCAGGCGCTGGCCGGCCTCGCCGCGGTGGTGCTGGCGCTGCTGCCGCTGCTGCTGGGCCTGCCGGCCTGGCTGGCGCTGCGGCGCGCACCGGCGCCGGCGCTGCAGGGCCGCACCGCCAGCGAGGGGCCGTGGGGCCGGCGGCTGCGCCAGGGCCTCTTGGCGCTGCAGCTCGGCGGCGCCCTGCTGCTGCTGTCGCTGACCGGCGTGATGTCGGCCCAGCACCAGTACCTGCTGGAGGCCGACCGCGGCTTCCAGACGCGCGACCGGCTGATCCTCTCGGCCATCGTGCAGGACGACACGCTGCCCGATCTCGGCGCCTTCGTGACGGCGTTGAAGCAGCATCCCGCCGTCCGGCACTGGGGCTTCAGCAACGCCCGGCCGATGCTGGACACCAGCGGGCCGACCGAGCTGCACGTGAGCGCCGACCGGCACAAGCAGCTGCTGCGCCTGACCACGGTCACCGCCGGCTACTTCGAGACCTACGGCATGAAGCTGCTGGCCGGCGATCCCTGGGCCGGCAGCGGCGAGGGCCGGCTGGTGCTCGACGCCAAGGCGGCGCGCGCGCTGGGCTTCGCCAGCCCGCAGGCGGCCATCGGCGCCACGCTGACCGGCGGCGGCGACTACCTGCAGGAAGGCAGCGCGCTGCGGCGGGTGGTGGCGGTGATCGGCGACGTGAAGCAGGAGTCGGCGCGCGAGGCGGCCATGCCGCAGGGCTTCCTGGTCAGCGACCAGCCGCAGTGGGACCTGACCGTCTACGGGCCGGACCCGGAGGCGCTGCGGCTGGCGCTCGACCAGCTGTGGCAGGCGCACGGCCCGCAGCTGCTGCACAAGGTCTGGACCGCCGACGAGCTGCGTTCCTTCCTCTACGAGCAGGAGGCGCTGCTGACCGCGGTGCTGGCCTTCGTCGCGCTGCTGGCGGTCGCGGTGTCGATGCTGGGCGCCTATGCGCTGGTGGCCGACACCTTGCGCCGCCGCCGCACCGAGCTGGTGCTGCACCGGCTGCACGGCGCCGGCCCCGGCGCCATCGCCGGCCAGGTCGCGGCCGAGTTCGCCTGGCCGCTGCTGCTGGCCGCCGTGGCCGGCCTGCCGCTGGCCGCCTGGCTGGGCCGGCTCTACCTGGCGGACTTCGTCGAGCGCGTCGACCCGGTCGACGGCCTGGTCGTCCCGCTGGCCGTGGCGAGCGCGGCGACCGTGGCGGTGGTCACGCTGGCGGCGCTGCGCCACCTGCGGCTGGCGCTGGCCTTGCAACCGATCGAGGCGCTGGATTGAACGCGGCGCGGCCGGAATGAAAAAAGCACGCCGGCGGGAGCAATGCCAGTCAAGTCAGTTAAGAGTGGCCAATCCGCCGAGTGATGCAAAAAGGAGCGCATTCAGCGCTCCTTTTTGCGTTGGACGGTCCTCTAAATCAGGCCATAGGGGCTTAACTGACGGGTATGAGGAGCGGCAGGTCGGGTTTTATACCCGACAGCGCCGCTGATCGAGGTCGCTGTCGGGTATGAAACCCGACCTACGGCCGTGTATTCCGGCTTAACTTAATGGCATCGCGCCGGCGGGCGTGCTTTTTCCTGGCTGCCGTGCGCCTCGCCGTGCGCCTCGCGGCTGCGCTAGCGGATACCCAGCTTCTTCAGCGCCGGCATCCACGCATCCTTGACCATCTTGTCGAAGGCCGCGGGCGTGAGATGCAGCTCGTTGGCCCAGACGTCCAATTGGTCGGGCAGCGTCCCCGCGCTCCGGATCGGCACGATGGCGCCGGTCTGCGGGTCGTCGGCCAGCTCCTGCTGCAATTGGTGCAGGCGGGCGATCAGGTCGGCGAAGACGGGCCGGCGCAGCGTGTCGGGCACGCCGGCCTGGTCCATCGGCGCCTTGAGCCATTTGGACGGGCCGAACAGGCCCTGGCCGGTCGGCCAGGCGTTCTCGTAGTTGTGGCACAGCACCGGCGCTTCCGCGTTGTAGCGGCGGAAGCGGGCGATCACCTCGCGGTAGGCGGCCTGCACCTTGCACAGCGTGGCGTCCGGCTGGCCCGGCGTATAGCAGTCGGCGATCGTCTGGGCCGCCCGGCAGTCGTCGGCCAGGATCTCGCCGAAGTCGTCCAGCCCGGCGATGTCGTTGCCGCCGCCGCTGAGCAGCAGTGCACGGGCGCCGGCGCCGAACCAGCCGAAGGCCTCATCGATGTCGCGCCGCAGCCGGCCGGCCGACCATTGCTGCGCCTCGGCGCCGTTCCTGCCGATCACCAGCAGGCAGTGGCTGTCCTTGAGCTGGGCGGCGATCTCGCCGGCCAGGTTGTTGAACGGATACCAGAACCAGGAATCGCCGATCAGCAGCAGCGTCGGTTCCGGCGGGTTGTCGGTGTCGGCCTGCCAGGCCTGGGTACCCCAATACACTCTGCCAGCCATGATGCGTCCTCCTTGCCGTGGTCTTGGTCGAGCCCGGCCGCGCTCGCTGCGATGCATGCCGGAGCGATGGCGGGCCTGCCGCGGCAGGCCCGTGCAGCCATGCTACGCCGATCGGTCCGGGCCGAGGCGCCGTGGGGCGGCCGATGGTCCGGGCCGGCGGGCGCTGCCGACATTCGGCCGGTGTGCATGGAATCGCTGTGCCGCCAATGAAAAACGGCGTCCGACGACGCCGTTTCCGCATGCGGTGGAATGGGCCGCTTCAGCGGTCCAGCGCCTGCTGGATGAAGGCCTTCACCAGGGCGGCGTCGTTCGCCATCACCGTGCTGCGCTGCGGCCGCTGCTCGAGGTCGGCCAGTTCGGCCGGGCGCGGCGGCGTGCTGCCGAGCGCCTCGACGATGGTCGCCTCGAACTTGGCCGGCAGCGCGGTTTCCAGCGTCACCATCGGCACGCCGTCGCGGCGCGTCTCCAGCGCCACCTTCACGCCGTCGGCGGTGTGCGGGTCGATCACCACGCCCCAGCGCGCATGCGCGGCGCGGATGGTGGCGATGCGGTCGGCGTGGGTGCTCTTGCCCGAGGCGAAGCCGAATTCGCCGACCATGCGGGCGAAATACCGGGTCTTGCCGAGGTCGAAGCCGCCGGTGCTGTCGACCTCCTGCCACAGCCGCGCCAGCTCGGCGCCGTCGCGGTCGATCAGGTCGAACACGAAGCGCTCGAGGTTGGAGGCCTTGGAGATGTCCATCGACGGGCTCGAGGTCGCATGGGTGTCGGCCGAGCCGCGCACGCGGTAGAGGCCGGTGCGGAAGAACTCGTCGAGTACGTCGTTCTCGTTGGTCGCCACGATCAGGCGGCCGACCGGCAGGCCCATCTGGCGCGCGATATGGCCGGCGCAGATATTGCCGAAGTTGCCCGACGGCACCACGAAGTCGACCGGCGCGCCGATGCGCGGCGCGACCGCCAGGTAGGCGCGGAAGTAGTAGACCACCTGGGCCACCACCCGGCCCCAGTTGATCGAGTTGACCGCGCCGATCTTGTACTTCGCCTTGAAGCCGGCGTCGTTGTTGATCGCCTTGACGATGTCCTGGCAGTCGTCGAAGGTGCCCTCGACCGCCAGGTTGTGGATGTTGGCGTCCGGCAGGCTGAACATCTGGGCGCGCTGGAACGGACTCATGCGGCCGTGCGGGCTCAGCATGAACACGTTGACGCCGCGCTTGCCGCGCATCGCGTACTCGGCGGCCGAGCCGGTGTCGCCCGAGGTGGCGCCGACGATGTTGATGGTCTCGCCGCGCTGGTCCAGCACGTATTCGAACAGCTGGCCCAGCAACTGCATGGCGATGTCCTTGAAGGCCAGCGTCGGGCCGTTGGACAGGTGCAGCAGGTGCAGGCCGGGTTCGAGCTCGGTCAGCGGGGTGATGTCGGCGTGGCCGAAGGCTTCCGGCGTGTAGGCCGCCTCGACCAGCCTTTTCACGTCGGCGGCCGGGATGTCGGTGGCGAAGCGCGACACGATCTCGAAGGCCAGCTCGGCGTAGCTCAGCGCGCTCCAGGCTTCGAGCAGCGCCGGCTCGATGCGCGGATAGGTGTCGGGCACCACCAGGCCGCCGTCGGGCGCGAGGCCGCCGAGCAGGATGTCGGTGAAGGTCTGCGGGGCCATGCCGCCGCGGGTGCTGATGTAGTTCATGCGGAACCCTCCGGGTTCGTTTGATCCCTGGCATCCAGCCGCAGGCCGAGGATGGCCAGCGAGCGCTCGACGCCGTCGAGCTCGGCCACGTCGGGCAGCAGCGCCCACTGGCCGAAACCCAGCGATTCGAACAGCCGCATGCTCGGTGCGTTGTGGGCGAAGATGAAGCCGAGCAAGGTCTTGATGCCGAGCCGCGGGGCGGTCGCGATCGCGAATTCGACCGCGCCGCGGCCGACGCCGCGGCCGCGTGCGGCCTCGTCGAGGTAGACGCTGATCTCGGCGGTGGCGCCGTAGGCCGGCCGGCCGTAGAAGGCCGACAGGCTCATCCAGCCCAGCAGCTCGCCGGATGCCGACCGGATCAGCCACAGCGGGTGGCGGCGGTCCTCCTGGTGGGCGTCGAACCAGGCCTGGCGCGATTCGACGCTGACCGGTTCGAGGTCGGCGGTCACCTGGCGCGAGGCCACGGTGCTGTTGTAGATGCGGACGATCTCGGCGAGATCGCTGCGGCGGGCGGGCAGGAATTCGAGCGCGGGTACGGTAGGCATGGGATCGGATGATTCGGGACGGCGCGGGGCAGGGCGGCCGGCGGATCGCCGGCCCGCGCCCCGGCCGCGCTCACTTGTCGAGGTTTTCCAGCCGCAGCTTGGTGATGCTGCCGGAAATGGTCGGCAGGCTCTCGATCAGCTGGATGGCCGTGTCGACGCTGCGCTCCACCGCCTGGTGGGTCAGGATGATGATGTCGACGATCTGTTCGCCCTCGGCCGGCTCCTTCTGCATCATCGCGTCGATCGAGATGCCGAGGTCGGCCAGGATGCGGGTGATGTCGGCCATCACGCCCGGGCGGTCGTGCGCGCGCAGGCGCAGGTAGTAGCAGGTCTCGACCTCCTCGATCGGCAGGATCGGCAGGTCGGACAGCCGGTCGGGCTGGAAGGCCAGGTGGGGCACGCGGTGCTCGGGGTCGGCGGTCAAGAGCCGGGTGGTGTCGACCAGGTCGGCCACCACCGCCGAGGCGGTCGGCTCGGAGCCGGCGCCGCGGCCCGAATACAGCGTCTGGCCGACCGCGTCGCCCTGCACCACCACCGCGTTCATCACGCCGTCGACGTTGGCGATGATGCGCTTGGCCGGGATCAGCGTCGGGTGCACGCGCAGCTCGATGCCGTTGGCGCGGCGGCGGGTGATACCCAGCAGCTTGATGCGGTAGCCCAGCTGCTCGGCGTAGCCGATGTCCTCGCGCGTCAGCTTGGAGATGCCCTCGAGGTAGGCCTTGTCGAACTGCATCGGGATGCCGAAGGCCAGCGCGGACAGGATGGTCAGCTTGTGGGCCGCGTCGTGGCCCTCGATGTCGAAGGTCGGGTCGGCTTCGGCATAGCCCAGGCGCTGCGCCTCGGCCAGCACGTCGGCGAAGGCGGCGCCCTTGTCGCGCATCTCGGTCAGGATGAAGTTCGAGGTGCCGTTGATGATGCCGGCGATCCACTCGATGCGGTTGGCGGTCAGGCCTTCGCGCACCGCCTTGATGATCGGGATGCCGCCGGCCACCGCGGCCTCGAAGGCGACGGTGACGCCGCGCGCCTGCGCCGCGGCGAAGATCTCGTTGCCGTGGATGGCCAAGAGCGCCTTGTTGGCGGTGACCACGTGCTTGCCGTTGGCGATGGCGCGCAGCACCAGGTCCTTGGCCAGCGCGGTGCCGCCGATCAGCTCGCAGACGATGCTGATCTCGGGGTCGTCGACCACCGCGTGGAAATCGGTGCCGAAGGCCAGGCCCTCGACCACCGCGGCCGGCGCCACCGCGCGGGCCTTCTCGACGTTGCGGACCGCGACGCGTTTCACTTCGATGGCGCGGCCGGCGCGGCGGCCGATTTCCTCGGCGTTGCGGGCCAATACCTTGGCCACGCCCGAGCCGACCGTGCCGAAGCCCAGCAAACCTACCTGAATGGGTTTCATGCGCTTGTGCCTACAGGGATTTTCGGAAATTGAAACACTCGACCACCAGCCCCTCGCGGAAGTAGAAGCGGTGCGCGTCGGTGCGCTGGGTGCCGGAATCGAGGATGAAGTTGCGTGCGCCGAGCCGCCGCGCTTCCTGTTGGAGCCAGTCGAGCAGGGTGCGGCCGACGCCTCGTGAGCGCCGGCTGGAGGTGGTCACCAGATCGTCCACGTAGAACTTGGTGCCGGAAAAGGTATCGCGGTAGCAGCGGTAGAGCGCCACGCCGAGCACGTCCTCGCCGTCGGCCGCGATCACCAGGCGGCCGCCGTCGGCGAAGATGCCGGCCAGCTGGCCGGCGTAGTCGGGCTGGATCTGCGGCCGCAGCTCGCGGTGCACGGCCTCGGCGCGCGCCAGCCATTCGGCGTGGATCGCCTGGCCCTGGTCGTCGCTGAGACGGATGATCTGGATTTCGTTCTGCATGAGGGCCTCGGCGCGGGGCGGTCAGACCGCGTGGCGTTTGCGGTAACCGGCCAGGAAGCGCTCGATCCGGTCCAGCGCTTCCTCGAGCTCGTCGAGATGGGCAGGAACACCACGCGCAGGTGGTCCGGCGTCGGCCAGTTGAAGCCGGTGCCCTGGACCAGCAGCACTTTTTCTTCTTCGAGCAGCTCGGTGATGAAGGCCTGGTCGTCGGCGATCGGGTAGATCTTCGGATCGAGCCGCGGGAACAGGTAGAGCGCGCCCTTGGGCTTGACGCAGCTGACGCCGGGGATGGCGGTCAGCCGCGCCCAGGCCAGGTCGCGCTGGCGCGTCAGCCGGCCGTTGGGCGCCACCAGCTCGGCGATGCTCTGGTAGCCGCCGAGCGCGGTCTGGATCGCGTGCTGGCTCGGCACGTTGGCGCACAGCCGCATCGAGGCGACGATGTTGAGGCCGTCGATGTAGTCCTGGGCATGGCGCTTGTCACCCGAGAGGACCATCCAGCCGGCGCGGTAGCCGCAGGCGCGGTAGTTCTTCGACAGGCCGTTGAAGGTGACGCAGAACACGTCCTCGGCCAGCGAGGCGAGGCTGGTGTGGCTGTGGCCGTCGTACAGCGTCTTGTCGTAGATCTCGTCGGCGTAGACGATCAGCTCGTGCTCGCGGGCGATCTGCAGGATGCCGCGCAAGAGGTCGTCGGGGTAGAGCGCGCCGGTCGGGTTGTTCGGGTTGATCACCACGATGGCGCGGGTGCGCTCGGTGATCTTGGAGCGGATGTCGTCGAGGTCGGGCAGCCAGCCGTTGGCTTCGTCGCACAGGTAGTGGCGCGCGGTGCCGCCCGACAGCGAGATGGCGGCGGTCCACAGCGGGTAGTCCGGCGCCGGCACCAGCACCTCGTCGCCGTTGTCCAGGAGCGCGTTCATGCTCAAGAGGATCAGCTCGGACACGCCGTTGCCGATGTAGATGTCCTCGATGCCGACGCCCTTGATGCCCTTCTGCTGGGCGTAGTGCATCACCGCCTTGCGCGCCGAGAACAGGCCCTTGGAATCGGCGTAGCCGCCGGCGTGCGGCAGGTTGAGGATCACGTCGTGGACGATCTCCTCGGGCGGCTCGAAGCCGAACACCGCCAGGTTGCCGATATTGAGCTTGATGATGCGCTGGCCGTCTTCTTCCATCTGCTTGGCGCGGGCCAGGGCCGGACCGCGGATCTCGTAGCAGACCTTGTCGAGCTTCTGGCTTTTCTTGACGGCGCGCATCGTGGGCAATCGGGGGTGTCGAGGGGAGCGGACGATGGTAGCAAAGTTTCTTGCACCGCAATATTCGCTTTGGGACACGGCTTTATTCCCTGCCGCGGCGGGTAAAATGGCGGCTTCGACCCCTTGTCGCCCCAGTCACCCACCTCATGAAACTGCACGCCCACGCGCCGACCCACCTCAATGTCTTCACCGGCTACGGCGCCGATCACGTCTCGATCAACCAGCAGCGCCACGAGGGCAGCCTGATCGTGGCGCCGACCTCGATCGAGCCGTGGCGGCCGGCCAGCTTCGCCGAGCTGAGCGAGGACGACTTCGCCGCGCTGCTGGCGCTGCAGCCCGAGGTGGTGCTGCTCGGCACCGGCAGCAGGCTGCAGTTCCCGCATCCGCGCCTGACCCGCGCGCTGATGGCGGCCCACGTCGGCGTCGACGCGATGGACCTGTCGGCGCTGTGCCGCACCTTCAACATCCTGGTGGCGGAAGACCGCCGGGTGGTCGCCGCGGTGCTGTTCGGCTGAGGCCGGCCGCTTCCGCGTCGATCCGGTCGTCGCCCTGCACGCTGCCGGGGCGGCAAGCCGTCTTTACTTCAAATCATTCCGGAACGAACCAGGAATCCAACGCGATGAATTGCCATTCCGCCGCGTCGCGGCCGTCGTTTGTTGCATTGCAATATATTCTCCGCCGGCCCGTGCTGGCCGCCTTGGCTGCGATGCTGGCGCCGAGCCTGCTGGCGGCCTCGCTCAGCGGCGCCGGCTCGACCTTCGCCGAACCGCTGTACCAGCGCTGGGGCGAGCTCTACCGCCAGCAGGGCGGCGCCGAGGTGGCTTACGCCGGCGTGGGCTCGGGCGAGGGCGTCAAGCGCATCGCGGCCAAGCAGGTCGACTTCGGCGGCTCGGACGAGCCGCTCAAACGCGCCGAGCTCGACGAGAAGGGCCTGCGCCAGTTCCCGGTGGCGATGGGCGCGATCGTGCCGGCGGTGAACCTGCCCGGCGTGCCGGACGGCGCGCTCAAGCTCAACGCCGACGTCCTGGCCGGCATCTACACCGGCCGCATCAAGCGCTGGACCGACGCCGCCATCCTCAACCTCAACGACGAGATCGCGCCGAAGATCCCGGACCTGCCGGTGAAGCCGGTGTTCCGCTCCGACGCCTCGGGCTCGACCTTCGTGTTCAGCTATTACCTGTCCGCGCGCTCGGCCGACTGGAAGAAGGGGCCGGGCGTGGGCAAGCAGCTGGCGGGGCTCGCCGGCAGCGGCGGCCAGGGCAGCGGCGGGGTGGTCGAGCGGGTCAGGGCGGTGCCGGGCTCGATCGGTTACGTCGAATTCGGCCGCGCGCTGAAGGACAAGCTCAACGTGGCGCAACTGCCCAATCGCGTCGGCACCTTCGTCAAGGCCAGCGCGGCCTCGATCCAGGCCGCGGCGCAGTTCGAGGCGGAAAAGCTGCTGTACGCCGGCGACCCGGATTTCTACCTGGTGCTGGCCGACAGCGACACCTACGCCGGCTGGCCGATGGCGACCGCGACCTTCGCGCTGCTGCCGCGCGGCAAGGAGGCGCTGAAGACGCTGGACTTCCTGTTATGGGGCTATCGCAACGGCGACGCTGCGCTGCGCGAGCTCGGCTACGTGGCGCTGCCGGAGTCGATGAAGATCGGTGTGCGCAAGGCGTGGAGTCGCCAGTACGGCTTCAAGGCCGGCGCTTGAATCACCCGGAGCTGCGGCTCGGTCTGAGGTGAAACGCCCGGCGGAGCCGGGCGCTTGCGATCAATGCAAGCTCGACCACCGGCCTTCCCTGATTTATTCCTACTCCCCCGCCCTCGCCGTGCCGGGGTCCCCATGAAGTCGGAGACTTCGTGGGGTGGGCCAGAGCGAGCCTCGCTTCGCTCGAGGCTACAACGCCAGTGAGCACTTAATGACAGGCCGCGCGCCGCGCATTTCATCGCGTTTCGCCGCGATTCGGGCCGTCCGGCCGGGCATTCGTCGCATGGCAGCGGCAGCCGGCCGGCGCCGCGGGCATGCTGCGCCCACAACTTTGCTCTCCCCAGAACAACAGTTGACTCGCGCGCCGATCCCCCGGATCGGCGCTTTTTATTGCGCGGTACAATCGCGGCTCCCCCGAAAACAACGAGACGCCCGCCATGATCCCGCTGCCGCCCGCCCACCTGATCGCCCAGCAAGTCGCCGCCTCGCTCGCCGAGGACATCGGCGCCGTCGACTGGAGCGCCCGCCTGATCCCGGCCGACCGTCCCGGCCACGCGACCGTGATCGCGCGCGAAGCGGCGGTGGTGTGCGGCCAGGCCTGGTTCGACGAATGCTTCCGCCAGGTCGATCCGGCGGTGCGCGTCGACTGGCGCGTGGCCGAGGGCGAAACCGTGGCGGCCGGCACCGTGCTGTGCGGCATCGAAGGCCTGGCGCGCGCGCTGCTGACCGGCGAGCGCGGCGCGCTCAACTTTCTGCAGACGCTGTCGGCGGTCGCCACCACCACCCGGCGCTACGTCGAGGCGGTCGAGGGCACCTCGGCCCGCGTCCACGACACCCGCAAGACCCTGCCGGGCCTGCGGCTGGCGCTGAAGTACGCGGTGCGCGTCGGCGGCGGCCAGAACCAGCGCATGGGGCTGTACGACGGCATCCTGATCAAGGAGAACCACATCGCCGCGGCCGGCGGCATTGCCCCGGTGATGGCGGCCGCGCGCGCGCTGGCGCCGAGCGGGGTGAGCATCCAGATCGAGGTGGAGAGCCTGGCCGAGCTCGACCAGGCGCTGGCCGCCGGCGCCACGGCGATCCTGCTCGACAACATGAGCCACGACGACATGCGCGAGGCGGTGCGCCGCAGCGCCGGCCGCGCCGAGCTCGAGGCGAGCGGCGGGGTGGAGCTGGCGACCGTGCGCGCGATCGCCGAGACCGGGGTGGACCGCATCTCGATCGGCCGGCTGACCAAGGACGTGCAGGCGATCGACCTGTCGATGCGCTTCGCCTTCGATTGAGCTCGGGCGGTGGCCGGCTGCTTGAGCGGGCGCCTGCCCGAACGATATGGCGCCCGGCCTCGACAGATCCATGTAGTTGCGGCTTCAGCCTCGAAAGCGACCTTGCCGCCATGGCTTTCGCGGCTGAAGCCGCGCTTGCGCGCTTGCCGTCGTGATGGCGGCGCAGCCGATGCGGCCGGCGCTCAGTCGCGTAGCGCCCGTGCGGCCACCCAGCAGTCGACCCGCACGGCGCCGGCCGCGAGCAGGCTGCGCGCCAGCTCGTCGAGGCTGGCGCCGGTGGTCATCACGTCGTCGACCAGCGCGACATGGCGGCCGGCCAGCCCGTCCGCCACTGCGAAGGCGCCGCGGATGCTGCGGCGGCGTTCGTCCCACGGCAGGCTGGCCTGCGGCGGCGTGTCCTTGATCCGGCGTACGGCATGCCGATCCAGCGGCAAGCCCAGCGCGGTCGCCAGCCGCTGCGCCAGCAACTGCGATTGATTGAAGCCGCGCTCGCGCAGCCGGGCCGGATGCAGCGGCATGGCGACCAGCAGCTCGGGCCGTTCGGCCGTGGCGGCGGCCCGGGCCAGGCCATCGGCCAGCGGATGGGCGAGGGCCAGGTCGTGGCCATACTTGAAGGCGGGATCAGCCGGTCGAGCGGCCAGCGGTAGGCCCAGGCCGCGACGGTGGCGGCATAGGCCGGCGGCGATCGCAGGCAGGCGCCGCAGCGTTCGCCCTGCGGCGTCGGCAGCGCGCAGACCGGGCAGCGCGAGGTGGTCAGCCAGGGCAGCTCGGCGCGGCAGCCGGCGCACCAGCCGTCCGCCGCCGCGTCGGCCGCGCACAGCAGGCAGGCTTGCGGCAGCAGAAGGTCGAGCAGGCGGGCGCGCTTCGATCGATTCATGATTTCCGGCATCGCCACGCTCGGCAACCGCACGACGGCCTTACTTGTTGATCTTGCTGCGCTGATTCGCCTGCTTGAGCGGGTAGTCCACGCCGAGCTGCGCAGTCATCTCGTCGACGTAGCGTTGGGGTGCGGTGTAGGTGGCGCCGATATCGGCGGCGAAACGACGGACCTGGTGATGCTGTCGCAGGCGCAGAAGGTTGTCGATCTTGGGATCGTCGCTTTTCGGTTCGACCTGATGGCGCAGCTTCCTCTCGACCTCCTTGCGCTGCGATGACTGCAAGTCCTGTTGGGTCGCCGCATCCATATGACTGCCGAGCCGGGCCTGGCTGCTGGTTCCGTTGCCGAAGGGGGCTACATAGTTCCAGCCGTTTTGCGGCCGCTTCAGGGAAAAGACGCCCTTGTTGCCGACTGCGCGGACCTGGGCGAGGTCGTACCTCATGCTGGTGAGCACGTCCGGATCGGACAGCGGCTGGCTGCTCGGGTGGTTGTGGGTGACCACCATGCCCTGCATTTCGTCGGCATCGTTGGTCCGGCGCAGCTCCTGGAAGTCGACCGTATTCGGAGCGTTGCGGTTGTTGCCGTGGGCGTGGCCGTGCTGCACCGCCAAGCTGTAGGGCTTGCTGAGGTCGTTCGCGCGATAGGCCGCGCCCATCTCGTTGCCGGCCCTGCGGTGCACCATCATGGTTTCGAGGTAGGGCAGCGAATGCTCGCGATAGAGATAGGTGTCGCGCTCGTCGTAGTTGCTGTGGCTGGCTTCGCGGCCCATCCGCTCGAGCATCTCGCCGTGCCGCCGGTCGAGATCCAGCTTCTTCAGCGCGGTCTTTTCCCTGAGCTTGCCGAGCAAGGCGCTCTTGCCGGCCAGGCTCTGCTGCATGCTGGCGGCCTCGCTCTGCCGCTGGCGGGCCGCGGTCATCGATCGCTGGGCGACCGGCTGCAACTGCTGATGCACGTCGGCCATCATCGCGGCCTTCTTGCGGGCCTGGCTGCGCCAGAGCTGCACCGGCTGCGAGGACGCCATCTGCGCCTTGCTCAGGCCGATATCGACCCGACCCGAGGCGATCGGCGCGTAGTGGCCCATCGGTCCGTCGCCGCCGCCGTTCGGCTTGCGGCCGCCCGAGCCGCCCATGACCATCAGCGAACCCATGGTCTTCGATCGTTGCCTGTTCATTGCGTCCTCCGTCCCGCGTGTTGATCTTGGCTTCTTCGCCGGCCTGGCCGGCCAGTGCGGCATGATAAAGAAGCAAACGTGGAGAAACGATGGATTCGGCCGGGCGGCGGCCGACGGGCGAGGCGCCGGTGAAAGCGCCGGCACCTTCGCCGCGCCGACGCCGAGCGCATCGGCCGCGGCCGGTCGGGTCACTCGTTGTCGATCAGGCAGATCACGCGCTGGCGGCCCGACAGCACCTGGGTGCCGCCGCGCGCCTCGTCGAGGAAGACGATGGTGTCGATGAAGCCGGCGCCGCCGACGAAGCTCTCGAAGTTGGTGACCAGGCCGTGCTCGATGATCCGCGTGTCGGCGCTGTCCTCTTCGACGCTCCAGGTGAACTCGCCCACCCAGTCGGGCGGGAAGGCGATGCCGAGCTGGTAGCCGCCGATCCAGTCGCGGATACCCCACAGCCCTTCGCGCTCGTAATACCGCTGCAGCTCGTCGCTCACCTTGCTGAACGCCGCCCCGACCTTGCCGAACTCCAGCAGCACTTCGAGCGCGCCGGCCGCGACGCTGCTGGCCCGCTGCAGCGCGTCCGGCACCGCCTTCCCCAGGAAGAACTGGCGCGCGGTATTGGCGTGGTAGCGGTGCAGCACCGCGCACGGGTCGAGCAGCAACTGGCCCTGGCCGATCGGCCGGTCGCCGGACAGCGCGTGGCAGTAGTTGCGGGTACGCGAAACGGTGTTGTGCAAGGCACTGGTTTCGCCGCCTTCGTCGGCCATGTAGGTTTCCATCAGGGCCCACACCTGGCGCTCGGTCATGCCGGGCTTCAGGACCTGTTCCAGCCTGGCATAGGCCCGGTCGAGGATCAGCGAGGCCGCGCGGATCAGCGCGATCTCCTCGTCGGACTTGATGCTTTGCAGCGCGCGCAGCATGACCGAGACGTCCCGCACCGCCAGATCGCGGCGCTGCAACTGCGTCGCCAGGTTGTCGGTGGTGGCCGCGTTCTGCCGCGGCGACCATTTTTCGATCCCCACCGTTCCGCTCAGCCAGGACGGCGTTTCGGCAGCGAGCGCCTCCAGCACGTAGGCATGCGCGCCGTCCAGGTCCGGGTCGCCGCCTGCGGGGTGCCGGAGGTCGGTGGCGATCGAGGTGAAGGCGATCAGGTGGGCATGGTCCTGGGTGTCGAACACGATCAGGCGGTCGTGATCGCGGTGGACGGCCGTGAAGTTGACCGGGGGCCAGGCCGTGCTCGAACCGGTGCGGTACCAGCGCGCCTGGTAGCCATGCAGCCAGCACTGCGATTCCGGCGAGGACAGCAGCACCAGGTCGACCCCGGCCGCCGTCATCGCGGCCCGAAGCCTCGCCAGGCGCGCGCGGTATTCCTCGCCGGAGAACGGGGCGCGGCGTGCCTCGACCCGCTCGTCGACCAGGTCCTGCAGCTGCTGCAGTTCTTCCGGCGTGAAGGCCATGGCGATCCCTACCTGGCGGTCTTGAACAGGTTGAAATAGCGGCCGATCAGCTTCTGCGCCGCCGGCGCTATCGGCTGCCTGGCCGTCAGCCTGGCGAGCGCTTCCTGGGTCAGGAAGATCTTGGGATCGCCGGCGATCTTCTTGTCCACGAACGGCGCCGACTTGAGATTGGGATTGGCGTAATTGACGGTGTTGGAGATCTCGGCCGCCACCTTGGGCTCGAGGACGTGCGCGATCCATTTGTGGGCGTTGTCGACGTTCCGGGCGTCCTTCGGGATCGCCATGCTTTCGATCGACATCACGGTTCCCTTCTTCGGCACCACGTATTCGATCTTCTGCCCGTTCCCGGCCTTCTCGGCGCGGTCCTTGGCCATGTAGGTGTCGCCGTTGAAGGCCATCGCCACGCAGACGTCGCCGCCGGCCAGCAGGTCGATCGGCGAGCTGTTGAACACCCGCACGTCGGCGCGCACCTGCTTGAGCACCTCGTTGGCGGCCTTGAGCCGGGCCTCGCTGTAGTCGTTGGCGTCGCGGCCGAGGTAGATGTTGACCATCGAATAGACGTCGCTGCCGATGTCCAGGAAGGAGATGCCGCAGGACTTGAGCTTGCGGGTGTACTTCGGATTGAAGATCAGCTCCCACTCGTCGGCCGGCAGCGGCTCGGCGCCGAGCACCTTCTTCACCTTGTCGACGTTGATGCCGAAGGCGGTGGTGCCCCACATATAGGGCACCAGGAACTTGTTGCCCGGGTCGGCCATTTCGGCCTTCTTCAGGATCTCGGGGTTGAGGTTGCCCCAGTTGGGAATCCTGGACTTGTCCAGCGGCAGGTAGACGCCCGCCTGGATCTGCCTGGCGGCGAATTCGAGCGAGGGCACCACGATGTCGTAGCCCGACTTGCCGGTCAGCAGCTTGGCCTGCAGCGTCTCGTTGCTGTCGTAGACGTCGTAGTTGACCTTGACGCCGTTGGCCCGCTCGAAGCTGGGCACGGTCTGCGCGCCGACGTAATCGTTCCAGTTGTAGATGTTCAGCTGGCCGGCGGCCTGGGCCGTCAGCGACAGGGTCGCCACGGCGCCCGCCGCGAGGATGTCCAGGTATGGCTTAACCATCGGCTTGTACTCGCTTGTCTTGGTCATGGCGTGGATTCGCTACCGCTGGGCGCTTTCGAAGCCTTCCAGCACGTTCACCGCGTTGACGCCGATGTCGGCCACCGCGTAGCCGCCTTCGAGCACGAACAGCGTCGGCACGCCCAGCGCTGCGATCCGCTCGCCGATGCGCAGGTAGTCGTCGCTGTCCAGCTTGAACTGCGAGATCGGGTCGTCCTTGAAGGTGTCCACGCCCAGCGACACCACCAGCGCCGTGGCGCCGCTGCGGGCGATCTGCGCGCAGGCGTCGTCCAGCGCGGCGCGCCACAGCGCGAAGCCGCTGCCCAGCGGCAGGGGATAGTTGAAGTTGCTGCCCAGCCCGTCGCCTTCGCCGCGCTCGTCGGCATAGCCGAGGAAGAACGGGTACTCGTCGGCCGGATGGCCGTGGATCGAGGCGAACACCACGTCGGCGCGGCGGTAGAAGATCGCCTGGCTGCCGTTGCCGTGGTGGTAGTCGACGTCCAGCAGCGCCACCTTGGCGGCGCCGGCGTCGCGCCAGGCCTGGGCGGCGATGGCGGCGTTGTTCAGGTAGCAATAGCCGCCGGCGAAATCGGTCCCGGCGTGGTGGCCGGGCGGCCGGCACAGCGCGAAGGCGCCGCGCGCGCCGGCCAGCAGCGCATCCAGCCCGGTCAGCGCGCAGTCGAGCGAAGCCTGCGCCGCCTGCCAGGTGCCGGCACAGATCGGCGCGCTGGCGTCCATCGCGTAATAGCCGGCCTTGCCGTCGATATGGCGCGGCGCCAGCTGGCGCAGGCTGCGCACCGGGTAGACATAGGGCAGCACGTCGCCCTTGTGGCCGGCCGCCAGCCATTCGGCGTGCGCGCCGGCGAGATAGTCGAGGTAGTCGTCGCGGTGCACCCGCCGAGCGGCCGCCAGGCCGTAGGAGGACGGCAGGGCCACCGGCCCGAGTTGCCGTTCCCGCACGCGCGCCAGCACCAGGTCGGCGCGTTCGGGCTTTTCGAATACCGGGGTCAGTTCGCCGTCGAGGATCTCGAAGGCGGGCGCGTGCAGGCGGTGCTGGTCGGAGTAGACGGTGAGCATCGGGCGTTCCTTGCTGGGTGTCGTTGACGTTGTCTAGGGCCGGAAGGCGCTCGCCGATGCCGGCGCGGGCAGCGCGGACGTGCCGGCGTCCGGCCCTCACGGCAGGTGCCCGGATGTCCGGCGCCGATCAGCCGGCCAGCGGAATCGCCCGGCCTTCGACGAACACCTGCCGCACCTGCAATTGCGCGTCGAGCACCACCAGGTCGGCCCAGGCGCCCGGCTGCAGCCGGCCGCGGTCGGTCAGGCCCAGGTAGTCGGCCGGGAAGCGCGACAGCCGCTGCGAGGCGTCGGCCAGGTCCAGGCCGATCGACACCAGGTTGCGCAGCGCCTGATCCATGGTCAGCGCGCTGCCGGCCAGCGAGCCGCCGGACGCCAGCCGCACGCAGCCCATGCATTTGTATACGCGCTGCGGGCCCAGCGCGTATTCGCCGTCGGGCATGCCGGTGGCGGCGGTGGCGTCGGTGATGCCGTACAGCTTGGGAATGGCGCGCAGCGCGGACCGCAAGGCGCCGGGGTGGACGTGCTGCAGGTCGGGGATGATCTCGGCGTACTCGGCGTGCGCCAGCGCGGCGGCGGCGATGCCGGGCTCGTAGTGGTCGAGCGCGGTCATGCCGTTGAACAGGTGGGTGAAACCGGCCGCGCCGGCCGCGAGCGCCGCCACGCCGTCGTCGTAGCTGCCGGCGCTGTGGCCGACCTGGACGCGGATGCCCAGCGCGCTGATCGGCCCGATCAGTTCGAGTTGGCCGGGAATCTCGGGCGCCATGGTCAGCACCTTGATCGGCGCCAGCGCGTGCAGCCGGCGCACTTGCTCGAGCGTGGCCGGCACCACCAGCGGCGGCTGGGCGCCGAGCCGGAGCAGGCTCAGGTAGGGGCCTTCGAGGTGGACGCCGAGGATGCGCGCGCCGTCGGCCGGCTGTGCGGCGATGTTCCGGGCGATGCCCTGCAGCGCCCGCACGATGTCGTCTTCCGACGCGGTCATGGTGGTGGCCAGCAGCGCGGTGGTGCCGTGGCGCGCGTGCAGCCGGGCCACCGCGGCGGCGCTGTCGCCGCCCATCATCACGTCGATGCCGGCGCCGCCGTGCACGTGCAGGTCGACGAAGCCGGGCAGGATCAGGCACTGCGGCTCGGCACCGGCCGCCGCGGCATCGGCCGCCGCGGCGTCGGCCTCGCTCAGGCCCAGCACCCGCTCGGCGAAGTCGATGCGGCCCTGCAGCCAGCCCGCGGGCGTCAGGATGCGGCCGTGCAGCGCCTGGGGCTTCATTCGGCCACGATCAGTTCGATGCCGAGCCGCTGCAATCCTTCGCGGTACTCGGCGCCGATGCCGGCATCGGTGATGACGGTGTGCACGCGGTCGAGCAGCGCGATGCGGTGCAGGCTGACGCGGCCGAACTTGGACGAGTCGGTCAGCACGATGACCTTGCGTGCGCGCTCGACCATCTTGTGGTTGAGGCTCGCCTCGGCCTCGTGGTGGGTGGTCAGGCCGAACTGCAGGTCCAGCCCGTCCACGCCGAGGAACAGCTTGTCGAAGTTGTAGGCGCCGAGGCAGGCCTCGGCCTGCGCGCCCTGGATCGACAGCGCCTGGCGGCGCAGGAGGCCGCCGGTCAGCATCAGCTCGACGCTGCTGGCATTGGCCAGCTCCCAGGCGATATTGAGGCCGTTGGTCATCACCGTGACCCCGCTCAGGTCGTGCAGGTGGCGCGCCAGCGGCATGGTGGTGGTGCCGGAGTCGATGATGATGTTGTCGCCGGGCTGCACCAGGCGCGCGGCGCAGGCGCCGATCGCTTCCTTCTGGGCGCTGTTGAGGCTGTCCTTCTGCCGCACGCTGTGCTCCTGCGGCGGGGTGCGGTTCAGCGTGGCGCCGCCGTGGTTGCGGGTGGCCAGGCCCTGGCTTTCGAGCTGGGCCAGGTCGGTGCGGATGGTGACCGCCGAGACGCCCAGCTGCGCGACCAGCTCGGAAACCTGGACGCCGCCCTGGGCGACCAGCTGCTGGAGTATCCGCTCGCGGCGTTGACTGGTGTTTCGCATGGCTGATGCTTTCCTTCGCGGTGATATGGGTTGCGAAGGCGAAAGCTTACTGCTTGCGATCGATGGTTCGAAAGTCATTTCGCGCCCTGTCTTTCGATTTTCGGCGCCGTGGCGGCTTCGTTGCGCGCGCAGGCGCGCGCATAGCGGGCCAGCACCTGGGCGACCTTGTGCTGCGCCAGCGCCGAGGGCGTCGCGGCCAGCCTGCCCAGCAGCACCTCCTCGTACTGCTCCGGCAGGAACTGGCTCAGCAGCGTCGGCGGCAGCGCCGTCTGCTCCAGGCCGGCGAACAGCCGCGCCACCGCCTGCCGCACGGCCGGTTCGCCCCAGTAGTAGCGGCAGCGGTCGCTGAGCGCGAAGCGGCGCAGCAGGCGCTGCTCGTCCGGCTTGCCGGGATAGTGTTTCTGCCAGTGGCCGGGCCGCTCGAGCATGCAGCGTTCGAGCACCTCGACCAGGTGCGAGCGCTGCTCGACGGGCAGCAGCTCGCGTTCGATCGCGGCCAGCGCGAACAGCGCCTCGCGCAGCGCATAGGTCGCCGCCGGGCCGACCTTGAGGATGGCGAAATGGTCGCGTACCAGCGCATGCAGCGCGGTTTCGGTCTGGTAGTCGGTCGAATGGGCCTCGTAGACCAGACCGGGCTGGCCGGCGACGAAGGCCGACAGCGCAGCGGCGGCGGCCGGGTCGTAGTGCTGGATGCGGCTGTGGTCGAAATCGACGCCGGGCTGCACCACCAGCGCCACCACCCGCTGCCAGGCGGCGTCCAGCCCGGCGGCGGCGAAGGCCTGGCGGTGCGCGTCCAGCGTCTGCGCCGCCGCCTCGGGCCGGGTCACCGCCACGCCGGCGCCGAGCGAGGCCTCGCCGCCGGGCACCGGCACCTCGGTGCCGATCACGTAGACCGGCGGCGCCAGCCCGGCGCGGGCGGCGCTGGCCTCGGCGACCGCGGCCAGCCGGGCCGAGCGCGCGGCCACCAGGTCGTCGGACAGCCGCGCCGGGTCGTCGGCGCAGGCCATGCTGCAATCGAGGTGGATCTTGTGGAAGCCGGCCTCGACGTAGGCGGCGATCAAGGTGCAGGCGCGCGCCATCGCGGTCTCGGCCGGCAGCTGTTGCCAGGCGTTGGGGCCGAGGTGGTCGCCGCCGAGCACGATGCGTTCGGCCGCAAAGCCCTGTTCGGCCGCCAGCCGCAGCACGAAGTCGCGGAACTGCGGCGGCGTCATGCCGGTGTAGCCGCCGAACTGGTCGACCTGGTTGGAGGTCGCCTCGATCAGCAGCGGCGTGCCGTAGCGCTGCGCCACCTGCATCGCGGCGCGCAGCACCTGCTCGTTGCTGCAGCAGACGCTGTACAGCCCGACCGGCTCGCCGCGCCGGTGGGCGGCGACCAGGGCCTGGACGGGAGAGGCCGCGGCGCGGCTCGGGACGATGGACATGGGCATTCCTGGCATGAAGGGCGGATCAGGCTCGGTCGTGCTGGCGCGCCAGCAGCGCCGCACCGCGCGCGCCGCCGGCGTCGCCGAAGGCCGGCGGCACGATGGGCGGCACGCGCGCCCCCTTGAACAGATGGCGCGCCACCGCAGCGGGCAGATCGCGGTAGAGGTGGCCGAGCCTGGACAGCCCGCCGCCGAGCACGAACACATGCGGGTCCAGCGCCAGCACCAGGCCGGCCAGGCCGTGGGCCAGCAGGTCGAGATGGATCGCCAGCGCCTGCTGCGCCAGCGCCTCGCCGCGGCCGGCGCGCTCGGCGATCTCGGGCGCGTCGCAGCCCGGCCGCAGCTCGGCTTGCCGATCGACATGGCGGTACAGCATGGCCAGCCCGCTGCCGGATACGTAGCGCTCGAGGCAGCCGCGCAGGCCGCAGGGACAGTCGAGCAGCGGCAGCCGGTGGCGGGCCAGCAGGCTGGCCGGAATCGACCAGTGGCCCCACTCGCCGGCCAGGCCGTTGTAGCCGGCCACCAGCCGGCCGCCGAGGCAGTAGCCGCCGCCGGCGCCGGTGCCGAGGATGACGCCGAACATGCTGTCGAATTCCTGGGCCGCGCCGCCATTGGCCTCGGACAGCGCGAAGCACTGGCAGTCGTTTCCCATCCGCACCGGCCGCGCCAGCCGGGCCGCCAGCGCCGGCGCCACCTGGCGGCCGTTCAGCGCCGGCACGTTGGAGCTCAGCTGGCCGCCGCTGGCCGCGTCGACGATGCCGGGCATGCCGAGGCCGACCGGTACCGGCGCGGCCCCGTCGGGCACGCCGAGCGCCCGGTCGGCCGCTTCGACCAGGCCGGCCACGGCGGCGACGAAGGCGTCGAAATCCTGCGCCGGCGTGGCGATGCGCTGGCGGTGGCAGACATCCAGCGCGGCGTCGCAGGCGACCAGCTCGATCTTGCTGCCGCCGATGTCGATGCCGTAGTGGTAGCGCTCAGTCGAGGTCATGGGAATGGATGGTCACGCCCTGGACGACGCGGTTGACCGTGCCGTCGGGGAAAGGGTTGTCGGGCGTCAGGCCCTGCACCACCGACTGGTGCAGGGCGAACTGCTGGGCCACCAGCAGCCACAGCGGCGCCAACCAGCCGTCGGAGCATCCGACCGGCCCGGCGCCGGCAGCCGCAGCGACGGCCGGCGCGGCAACGGCCGGCGCGGCGAAGGCGGCCGCCTCGCCGGGGCCGATCGACAGCACGGCCGCAGCGACCCGGTCACGCCGCAATTCGTCCAGCAGGTCCTGCTCGTAGCGCTGCGCGACGGCCGAGACGCTGCGGAACATCAGCACCACGGTAGCGGGATTCAGCATCGACTTGGGGCCGTGGCGGAAGCCCAGCGGCGTATCGGCGATCGCCAGCGCGCGCCCGCCGGTCAGCTCCAGCACCTTCAGCGCCGCCTCGCGCGCCAGCGCCTCCAGCGGACCGCTGCCGAGGTAGACGACCCGCTCGTACGGCTTCCACGCCAGTTGCGCGACGGCCGGCGACCAGTCGGCCAGCGCCGACTCGGCCTGGCCGGCCAGTTGCCGGATCCGTTCCAGCCGTTCGCGCCACGGCGCGCGTTCCAGCACCGCCAGCGCCGCCAGCAGCATCGCACTGAAGCTGCTGGTCATGGCGAAGCCGCGGTCGCAGCTTCCGGCCGGCATCAGCAGATTCAGGCTGTCGTCGCGCTCCGCGTTGTCGCGCAGCAGGGCGCCGTCGGGGTTGCAGGTGATGTTGAGGAAGCGCACCGACGCGACGCGCTGGCGCAGCAACGCCACCGCCGCCAGGCTTTCCGGGCTGTTGCCGCTGCGGGCGAAGGACACCAGCAAGGTGGGCTGCTCGCGCGTCAGGTAGCACTCGGGATGGGTCAGCAGGCTGGTGCTGGCGATCGCACGCACCTGCGCCGGCCAGGCGCCGGCCTGGCTGTCGGCCGCAATCTGGCCGATGTAGGCCGAGCTGCCGGCGCCGGTCAGGATCACGCGGTGGCCGGGTTGCGCCAGCCAATCGCCCAGGAAGCCCTCGATGCGAGCCTGCTGCGCCGCCAGCGTATCGGCCAGCGCGCGCCAGACGGCGGGCTGCTGGGCGATCTCGCGGGCGGTATCGAGGCCGCCGAGCTGGAGCCAGGCGGACGGGTCGCGTTGCAGGAGGAGCGGTGGTGGCGAGGGTCGATTCATGTTCGAAAGTTCCTGGGATGAGCAAACGATAGTTTTTATCCTTCGATTTGTCAACGAAAGGTCAAAAATGAAAAGTCATGTTGGATCGTGTCGACTGGATAGCCGCGACACCGGGCTGTCGTTCAGATACAATTCATTGATATAAAAGGTAAATAACAAGAGCTTGGAGCCGGAAGGCACATCCGGAGCGGGCAAGCGCATACCGTTTCATGTGCTTTTCTTGGAAAGAAACGACAGCACGAACCCACGCCGGAGGCGGGCCTCGGACGGACGGGAGCGCATGCGGGTCCAGCCGAGTGTTGTCATTTTGCGCCTGAATTTTCCATTTCTTGCTTTTCTTCTTTCGATTTCTTGACTTGTGCTGCGACCACCGTCTAGATTCGAGTTTCGATATTTGGAATATATAAACGATGGGTCGCATGGCTATGCACGGAATCGGAATCGCAGGCGGGCCCGGGATCGCGGCGCTGGTCGCCCTGGCGCTGCTGCCCGGTCAGGCCGGCGCGGTTCCGCTCGGCAATCTGCGCCAGTTCCAGGCGCTGACGGCGGCGGAGGCGGGCACCGAGGCGCCGACCGCCTGGGTGCTGCGCACCGATGCCGGCATGCGCGTGCGGATCAGCCTGCTGCGCGCCGACGTGGTCCGCATCGAAGCCGGCGTGCGCGACCGGTTGCAGCCGCCGGGCGACAAGGCTGCGCCCATCGTGTTGCCGGCGGCGCGGGCGGCGGTGCCCTACCAGCTCGACGAGCAGGCCGACCGGCTGCAGATCCGCACGGCGGCGCTGGCGCTGCGCATCTACCGCAAGCCGCTGCGTTTCGAGCTCGACCGGGTGGCGGCCGATGGCGCGCTGCAGCCGTTGTGGCGCGAGCTGCAGCCGCTGGAGCTCGGCCGCGACGCCAGCGTGCAGACGCTGTCGAGCGATGCCGGCGAGCGCTTCTTCGGCGGCGGCCAGCAGAACGGCCGCTTCGAATTCAAGGGCCGCCAGCTCGAGGTGTCGTATTCGGGCGGCTGGGACGAAGGCGACCGGCCCAATCCCGCGCCCTTCCTGCTGAGCTCGCGCGGCTGGGGCATGCTGCGCAACACCTGGAGCGACGGCGGCTACGACCTGCGCCAACCCGACCGGGCCCTGCTGCAGCACCGCGAGGAGCGCTTCGATGCCTATTACTTCGTCGGTCCGACCCTGCGCGAGGCGCTCGACCGCTATACCGAGCTGACCGGCCGCGCCCGCCTGCTGCCGCGCTGGGGCTACGAATACGGCGACGCCGATTGCTACAACGACGGCGACAACGGCAAGAAGCCCGGCACCGTGCCGGCCGGCTGGAGCGACGGGCCGACCGGCACCACGCCGGACGTGATCGCCTCGGTCGCCGAGCAGTACCGCCGCCACGACATGCCCGGTGGCTGGATCCTGCCGAACGACGGCTACGGCTGCGGCTACACCGACCTGCCGCAGGTGGTGCAGGGCCTGCGCCGGCTCGGTTTCCGCACCGGGCTGTGGACCGAGGACGGCGTCGGCAAGATCGCCTGGGAAGTCGGCCAGGCCGGCACCCGGGTGCAGAAGCTCGACGTGGCCTGGACAGGCCAGGGCTATCAGTTCGCCATGGACGCCAACCAGTCGGCGGCCGACGGCATCCTGCAGAACTCCGATTCGCGCCCCTTCGTCTGGACCGTGATGGGTTGGGCCGGCATCCAGCGCCACGCGGTGGCCTGGACCGGCGACCAGAGCGGCAGCTGGGACTTCATCCGCTGGCACATCCCGACCCTGGTCGGCTCGGGCCTGTCCGGCATGGCCTACGCCACCGGCGACGTCGACGGCATCTTCGGCGGCAGCCCCGAAACCTATACCCGCGACCTGCAATGGAAGGCCTTCACGCCGGTGCTGATGGGCATGTCCGGCTGGTCGGCCGCGGTGCGCAAGCATCCGTGGTGGTTCGACGAGCCCTACCGCAGCCTCAACCGCGACGCGCTCAAGCTGCGCATGCGGCTGATGCCCTATCTCTACACCCTGGCGCGCGAGACCGAGCAGACCGGCGCGCCGATGGTGCGCGGCCTGATGTGGGACCACCCGGCCGATCCGCACGCTTTCGGCGAGGACTACAAGCAGCAGTTCTTCCTCGGCCGCGATTTCCTGGTCGCGCCGGTGTTCCGCAGCCAGGCCGCCAGCGGCGGCTGGCGCCGCGGCGTCTACCTGCCCGAGGGGCGCTGGATCGACTACCGCGACGGCCGGGTGGTCGATGCCGGCAGCGAAGGCCGGCTGCTCGACTACGCGGTGACGCTCGAGACCCTGCCGGTGTTCGTGCGCGCCGGCGCCATCGTGCCGATGTACCCGGCGGCGCTGTACGACGGCCAGGTGGCCAAGGACGCGCTGACCTGGGACCTGTACCCGCAGGGCCGCTCGAGCTACACGCTGTACGAGGACGACGGCGAGACGCGGCAGTACCGCGATGGCCGCTTCAGCAGCCAGACCGTCGCGATGAGCGCGCCGGCCGACGGCGCCGGCGATATCGCGATCGCGCTCGGCGCGGTGCAGGGCGATTATCGGGGGCAGGAGGCGCGCCGTGCCTACCGGCTGCAGATCCATAGCCGCGCCCGGCCGCTGGCGGTCTCGCTGCAGGGCGGCGCGCTGCCGCAGCAAGCCAGCCGGGAAGCCTTCGAGGCCGCCGCGCAAGGCTGGTTCTTCGACGCCGCCGACCGCTACGGCACGCTGCTGGTGAAGACCGCACCGGTGTCGATCCGCGATCCGCTCGCCTTCGCAGTGCGTGCCGACCCGGCTGCCGGCCTGGCGGCGACCGCCGGCTACCCGGCCGCGCCCGAGCTCGGCCGCGCGCTGCCGGCCGACAGCCTCGCAGTGGTCGGCCGCCCGCCCGAGGAAGCCGGCCATCCGCTGGAGAACGCGCTGGACGACCAAGCCGCGACCTGGTTCAAGAGCAAGCGCGACGCGGCCGCCGTCGGGCCGCACGAATTCGTGCTGAGCCTGGGCGAACGCCGCCTGCTCGACGGCTTCGAGATCGCGCCGCGCACCGACGAGCACTGGAAATACGGCCTGGTGAAGGATTTCGAGCTCTACCTGGCCGACCGCAACGGCGACTGGGGCAGCCCGGCGGTGCGCGGCCGGCTCGCGCGGCGGCAGGGCGTGCAGACGGTGGACTTCGCGCCGCGCATCGGCCGCTTGCTGCGCTTTCGCGTGATCAGCACCTACGACGCCGAGGCCGAGCTGGACGAGGCGGACGGCGGCAAGCCCGCCGATCCGGTGCCGGCGGCGGTGCCGGCGGCCTACGACGCGCTGCAGCCGGACAAGGTCGCGCCGATCACGCTGTCGACCTTCCGCCTGCTCGAGCACCGGCCGGCCGCACGGCCCGAGCAACAGCGCTACCTGTCGGAGGCGCGCTGGCTGCGCGCCGACAGCTCGCTTGGCGCGGTGGCGCGCGATCGCGCCGCCGGCGCGGCCTCGCCGATGCGCATGAACGGGCTGCAGTTCCGCCGCGGCCTGGGCGTCGGCGGCAGCAGCCGGATCGACTTCCGCCTGCGCGGCGACTGGCAGCGCTTCCGCGCCGACGTCGGTATCGACGATCGCTGCCGCGGCGACGGCGGCTTGCACTTCCAGGTCTGGGGCGACGGTCGGCTGCTGTTCGACAGCGGCCGGATCGAGGCGCCGGCGGTGGTCAAGCCGGAGCTGGACATCCGCGGCATCGGCACGCTGAGCCTTCGCACCACGGGCGCGACCGGCCGCCGGCCGGCGCGGCTGTGCGCGAACTGGGCCAACCCGCTGCTGGTCGGACTGGCCGGCGACCGGGTCGGCGACGACCGCGACGCGGGCGGAACGCACTGAGCCGCAGGCCGGCCGATCGAATGCAAACCAGGCCCGCCGTCGGCTGCGGCGGGCCCGTCACAAGGAGACAAGCCATGAACCTTCCCTTCAACCGACGCGCCGTCATCAACATGCTGGTCGGCCTGGGCCTGGCCGCGCTGGGCGCCGGCGCGGCCGCGGCCGATCCGGTCAAGATCGGCTTCCTGGTCAAGCAGGCCGAGGAGCCGTGGTTCCAGGACGAATGGCGCTATGCCGAGCAGGCGGCCAAGGAACAGAACTTCACGCTGATCAAGATCGCGGTGCCCAACGGCGAGAAGATGGTCAACGCCATCGACAACCTGGCGGCGCAGCAGGCCCAGGGCTTCGTCATCTGCGCGCCCGACGTCAAGCTCGGCACCGCCGTGGTACGCGCGGCCAAGCGCGGCAACCTGAAGGTGATGTCGGTCGACGACCGCCTGCTCGACGGCGCCGGCAAGCCGCTGGCCGAGGTGCCGCACATGGGCATCTCGGCGGCCGAGATCGGCAAGCAGGTGGGCCGCGGCCTGCTCGACGAGATCAAGGCGCGCGGCTGGGCGCTGGCCGACGTCGGCGCGATCCGGGTGGCCTACGACCAGTTGCCGACCGCGCGCGAGCGCACCATGGGCACGGTCGAGGCGCTGCTCGCCGCCGGCTTCCCGGTGGCCAACATCTTCGACGCGCCGGAAGCCAAGCCCGATACCGAGAACGCCTTCAACGCCGCCAACATCGTGTTCACCAAGCAGGCGCGCTTCAAGCACTGGATCATCTTCGGCTCGAACGACGAGGCGGTGATGGGCGGCGTGCGCGCCTCCGAAGGCCGCGGCTTCCCGGCCGCCTCGGTGATCGGCATCGGCATCGGCGGCAGCAAGACGGCCTCGATCGAGTTCGCCAAGGCGCAGCCGACCGGCTTCCACGCCAGCGTGCTGATCAGCCCAAGCGCCACGGCTACGAGACCTCGCTGAACATGTACCGCTGGATCACCGAGAACCGCCAGCCGCCGCTGCTGACGCTGACCACCGGCATGCTGATGACGCGGCAGAACCAGGCCGAAGTGCGCGCCAAGATGGGGCTGTAGACCCCGCAGGTCCGAGGCCGCCGGCGGCGGCCCGTTCCCGCGCCGAGTGGGCGGCGCGGCTTTTCAATTCGATCCCGGTTGTCGACGACGATGATGGCTTCACTGCAGTTCGACCAGGTTTCCAAGCACTTTCCCGGCGTCAAGGCGCTCGACGGCGTCAGCTTCGAGGTCCACGCCGGCAGCGTGCACGGCCTCCTGGGCGAGAACGGCGCCGGCAAGTCGACGCTGCTGAAGATCCTCGGCGGCCAGTACCGGCCCGACGGCGGCCGCCTGCTGGTCGAGGGGCGCGAGTGCCATTTCCATTCGGCGGCCGATTCGATCGCCGCCGGCATCGCCGTGATCCACCAGGAACTGCAGTACGTGCCCGAGCTGACGGTGGTCGAGAACGTGCTGCTGGGCCGGCTGCCGCGCCGCTTCGGCTTGGTCGACCGCAGCCGGGCGCGGCGGCTGGTGGCCGACAAGCTGGCCGCCATCGGCGTCGAGCTCGATCTCGACGCGCGGCTGGCCGAGCTGTCGATCGCCCAGCGCCAGATGGTCGAGATCTGCAAGGCGGTGCTGCAGGACGCCCGCATCATCGCCTTCGACGAGCCGACCAGCAGCCTGTCGCACCGCGAGAGCGAGGTGCTGTTCCGCCTGGTCGGCGACCTGCGCGCGCGCGGCCATACGCTGATCTACATCTCGCACCGGCTGGAGGAGCTGTACCGGCTGTGCGACGCCTGCACCATCTTCCGCGACGGCCGCAAGGTCGCCACCCATCCGGCGATGGCCGAGGTGCCGCGCGACACGCTGATCCACGACATGGTCGGCCGCGAGATCCGCGACATCTATCCCTATCGGGTGCGTGAGCTGACCACGCCGCGGCTGGTGGTCGAGGGCCTGGCCGGCCCCGCGCTGGCCGGCCCGGCCAGCTTCGGCGTGCGCGGCGGCGAAGTGCTCGGCTTCTTCGGCCTGGTCGGCGCCGGCCGCAGCGAGCTGATGCGGCTCCTGTACGGCGCCGACCGGCGCAGCGGCGGCTCGGTCCGGCTCGACGGCGAGCCGCTGCCGAACCGCGGCCCGGCCGGTGCGATCCGCGCCGGCATGGTGCTCTGCCCCGAGGACCGCAAGGAGCAGGGCATCCTGGCCGAAGCCTCGGTGGCCGAGAACATCAACGTCAGCTGTCGCCGCCATGAGTTGCTGGCCGGCCTGTTCCTGCGCCATCGCGTCGAGGCGCGGCGCGCCGACGATTTCATCGAGCGGCTGCGCATCAAGACGCCGGACCGGCACCAGGAGATCCGCCTGCTGTCGGGCGGCAACCAGCAGAAGGTGATCCTGGCGCGCTGGCTGGCCGAGCCGCGGCTGCGCGTGCTGATCCTCGACGAGCCGACCCGCGGCATCGACATCGGCGCCAAGCAGGAGATCTACCGCATCGTCCAGGACGTCGCCGCGCGCGGCGTCTGCGTGATCGTCGTGTCGAGCGAACTGCCCGAGGTGCTGGGCATCGCCGACCGCATCGTGGTGATGCGCGACGGCCGCATCAGCGGCGAGCTGGACCGCGCCGACGCCAGCGAAGCCGCCGTGCTGCGGCTGGCGCTGCCGGACGCGGCCGGCGCCGACCTCAACCCTTGTCCCCGGATGTCCTCATGACCAGTCTCCAGACCACCGCTTCCCTCCCGCGCCCGGCCGGCCGCAAGCGGCCGTTCGAGTACAGCATGCCGCTCGCCTATGCGGTGCTGTTCGCGGTGCTGTCGTTCAGCGTGGAAAACTTCTTCTCGGCCGCCAATATCGTCGGCCTCTTGCTGTCGGTGGCCCAGATCGGCATGGTGGCCTGCACCATGATGCTGTGCCTGGCCTCGCGCGATTTCGACCTGTCGGTCGGCTCGACCATCGCCTTCGCCGGCGTGCTCGGCGCCATCGTGCTGCAGAAGAGCGGCAATGCCGGCCTCGCGGTGGCCGCCGGGCTCGGCGCCGGCGCGCTGATCGGCGCCTGCAACGGCGTGCTGATCGCCTACCTGCGCGTCAACGCGCTGATCGCCACCCTGGCCACCATGCTGATGGTGCGCGGCCTGGCCTTCATCGTCTCGGGCGGCGAGGCGGTCGGCATCGCCGACGAGGGCTATATCGCCTTCGGCGACGCGCGGCTGTTCGGCCTGCCGCTGCCGGTGCTGGTGACGGCCAGCTGTTTCCTGGTGTTCGGCGTGCTGCTGAACCACACGGTGTTCGGCCGCAACACCCTGGCGATCGGCGGCAATCCGGAAGCGGCGCGGTTGGCCGGCGTCCAGGTCGAGCGGCTGCGCGTCGGCATCTTTCTGCTGCAGGGGCGGTGACGGCGCTGGCCGGCCTGATCCTGGCCTCGCGCATCACCAGCGGCCAGCCCAACGCCGCCCAGGGCTTCGAGCTCGACGTGATCTCGGCCTGCGTGCTCGGTGGCGTCTCGCTGCACGGCGGCCGCGCGCGCATGTTCGGGGTGGTGGTCGGCGTGCTGATCATGGGCACGGTCGAGAACGTGATGAATCTGCTCAACGTCGACGCCTTCTACCAGTACCTGATGCGCGGCCTGATCCTGCTGGCGGCCGTGCTGTTCGACCAGTTCAAGGGCCGCGGCAGCCGCTGACGTCCCGTTCAGCCGTGCCGGCGATGCGCTGCGCCACCGCCGGCCGGCGCTCGCCTCCGTTCTGACCGGCGCGGGCCGTCCTGGCCCGGGCCGCAGGCGGCCGATGCCGTTCCGCGCTGCCGGCCGACTCTCCCGATCCTCCTTCCTCCACGCCTCCGCCGTGCGGCCATCCGCCGCTCACGGCCGACCTCGTCATTTCTTTCGTTTTTGATTATTTCTCCCACAAAATCTTTTCTTTGTCTTATTTATACCAATCAATATATTTTCTATTGAAGTATCGAAAGGCAAATGTAAAGATCATGTAAGTAAGTAGAAAGGAATCTGCTCGGGATCGGCCAAGGCGATCGATGGATATCGCAAGCCCTGGCCGACTCTGCCGGTTCCCTGCATCGGATGAAGTCGAGCCCGGGCGTGGCCACCGGAAGCTCGCAGCACACCCAAACCTCTGGCGCCACAGGAGACATCATGAAACCGAAGCGACTTTTTACGGCCCTGCTGGCGGCAGGCCTGGTCGGTGGCGCCTACGCCGCGACCCCCGACGAACCGGCGGATACCCCAGCGCCGCTCGACGGCAACGCGACGCCGCCGGCGAAGGCCGCGGACGCCGACCGTGCCGACGGCAAGCCGGTCGAGCGCATCGAGGTCACCGGCTCCAGCATCAAGCGCATCAGCAAGGAAACCGCGGCCCCGGTGACCATCATCACTCGGCAGGATATCGCCGACATGGGCGCCAATACGATGGTCGAGGTGCTGGATCACATCACCGCCAATACCTCCAAGAGCGCCTACTGGCTGGCCGACTCCCAGTCGCGCTGGTCCAGCAATTCCGGCGGCTCGGGCGCCAATCTGCGCGGCCTGGGGCCGCAGGCTACGCTGACGCTCCTGAACGGTCGCCGCCTGTCGAGCTTCGGCGGCACCGTGGACGACCAGTACCAGTTCGTGAACCTCGATGCCATCCCGGCCGACGCGATCGAGCGCATCGAGGTACTGGCCGATGGCGCTTCGGCGATCTACGGCTCGGACGCCATCGCCGGCGTCGTCAACATCATCACCAAGCGCAGCTATCGCGGGCTCGAAGTTTCCGGCGATGCCAGCATCGCTTCGAAGCTGCACGCGCAGCGCGAGTACCACGGCAGCGTCAGCTTCGGCACCGGCGACCTGGCGGCCGACCGCTACAACCTGTTCGGCTCGCTGAGCTTCTACCAGCGCGATACGGTGACGGGCACCGACATGCTCGACCCCGACACCAAGCAGCCCGACTGGCTGCGCTACAACCCCAACTATCGCCGCAATCTCTATATCGGCGTCGGCAGTCCGCCCGGCACCATCAACCCCGGCACCGTATTCGCCGACGTCGACGATGGCGAAGGCGGGCTGATGCGCATCCGCGTGCCGGCGGCGGGCTGCACCACGCCGGTCCGGGCCGGCGGCGGCTTCAACTGCGCGGTCGATCGCGGCAGGTTGCTCGACGACGCCATTCCTTCGTCCAAGCGCGTCAACCTGCTGCTGAGCGGCCGCGTCGTGCTGAGCGATGCGCTCGAAGGCTTCACCGAAGTCTCCGCTTCCAGCATCAAGTTCCGTGGCAAGACCGGGCCGCAGGCCATCGCGAGCGGCGGCAGCTGGGGCGGCTGGTTCGCACGCAGCACCAAGCCGGGCGAGGTGCAGCAGCTGATCTATCCGTGGCTGTCGCCGACCAATCCGTACAACGTGATTGCGCGGCAACCGGGGCACGAGGGCCAGGAGGCCGGCCTGGACTATCGCTTCCTCGACGACCCGGACTACGCTCGGGAGATGACCGACGACCGGCAATACCGCATCGTCACCGGCCTGCGCGGCGAGCATGGCGACCTGACCTGGGAGAGCGCGCTGACGCTGGCCGGTACCAGGACCAGCCAGTTCAGCCAGGGTCTCAATGCCAGCCCGAGCGGCTTCGAGGCCGCGTTCGGTCCTTATACCCAGGACGACTACGGCGAGAACGTGATGAGCGACACGCCGGCCTATCAGTTCGGCACCACCAATGCGCGCAATCGTGAGCTGCTGCACCAGATGTTCCCGCGCTGGGGCAGCGTCAAGCACGACAAGATCGTCAACTGGGACGGCAAGATCACCAGCAAGCTCGGCGAACTGGCCGGCGGCGACCTGATGTACGCGGTCGGCGCCAATGTCAACCGCGAGAGCTACGACGATCCGGGCAGCACCCAGGCCGCGGCCGGCGACATCGTCTGGCAGGGCGGCACCTGGTACAAGGGCAGCCGTACCACCAAGGCGCTGTACGGCGAAATCCTGGCCCCGGTGCACGAGAAGCTCGAACTGAACTTCGCCCTGCGCGACGACAAGTATCCCGGCTTCAAGAACCACGTGGTGTTCAAGTTCGGCGCCAAGTCGCAACTGGCCGATATGCTGCTGCTGCGCGGCACCGTGTCGCAGGGTTTCCGGGCGCCGAGCCTGATCGAGCAGGGTACCGGCGGCACCTATGCGCTGGGCGACGTCTACGATCCGGTGCGCTGCGAACAGGCTTCGGCGATCGCCGCGGTGCTCGATGAATCGTCTCTCCAAGCCGATCGCTACCGGGCCGAAGATCTGCGGAACGGGCAGTGCGGCCAGCAGTACGCCGGCCGGGTCCGTACGCCCAACCCCAACCTGAAGCCCGAAACCGCCAACATCGGCACCGTGGGCTTCGTGTTCAACCCGAGCAAGCTGTTCGATGTCTCGGCCGACTACTTCTTCATCAGCCGCAGGAACGAGATCGTCCAGGAGAGCGCCAACGAGCGCGTCGCCCGCGCCATCGAGCAGTTCGGTCCCAACGTCGCCAAGGTGCCAGGGGTATTCGAGCGCGGCGCGATCAACAGCGATGACATCCTCGACCAGGACAGCGCCGCCCGGGTCTGCCGCGCCAACCCGAGCGCCTGCCCGAACGGCATGCCGGTGTACACCGTCGGCACCATCGCCGGTTTCATGACCAGCTGGATCAACCAGAGCCGCACGCTGCTCGACGGCTTCGACCTTTCGGCCAACGCGCATCTGGACCTGTCCAGCTACGGCAAGGTCGACCTGTCGTGGCAGAGCACGATCAAGCGCCGCATCAAGAACCAGACCACCGACGGCTGGTCGTCCAACACCGTGGGCAGCTACCTGGTGCCGCGCGTGACCAGCGTGCTAACCGCCAAGTGGAGGCGCGGCGTATACGACGTGGCACTGACCGGCAATTACACCGGCCGTCAGTCGCTCCAGCGCGGCTACGGCTGGGTGTCCTACCTCGGCGAAAACGACGGCAGTTGCTACGCCTACGACTACAACCGATCGGCATCGCACTGCGATCTCGGCGTCGGCTCCAGTACCTACTGGACGCTCAACGCAGGCTGGACGCCGAACAAGCAGCTGCGCCTGGATCTCAACGTGCGGAACTTGTTCGGCCGGACGCCGCGTTACGACCCCGAAGGCGGCGAAGGGGTGAACTTCTACGAAGACGCCTACCGCTTCGGCCGCGTGGTCAGCCTGGCCGGCAACTACAAGTTCTAGCAAGCCGTCCGCGCCTGCGGCCACCGCCGGCTGGCCGCAGGCCGGACTGAGGACCGACGCGGCGAGATGCCGCCGCCCCGGGGATGTCCTGTCGATGAATGCCGGCTCGACGCCGGGACGAGGACTTTCGTCGGAGGCGAAGATCCGCCGGCAAGCGCTGCTCGCGACTGGAGCAGGTCGGCGCCGGCATGCGTGGTCACAAGCGGGGCACGATGGCCAATGCCCGGCAATGCCAAGCGGGCGGCGGGTATTGCCGCTCGTCCGAGCTTGTTCCCCGATGCCGGCGCAGCCGAGGGGGCATCCATTCCGGCGGACTGCGCTGCGGTCTGGCTTCTTCTTCTTCTTCCGCTTCCTCTCTCCCACGCCGCGCTCGCGCCCGGCGCTGCCGCCCGCAGCCTTGCGGGCGCTTTCATTTTCCTGCGACGAGTGGCTGTGCCATCGATGCAACATCTTGCCATTAGCAATTGAATCGAAATTTAATCAATGCAAACATGAGTAAATGAAAGAAATAGAAAGTCATATGAAACTTTCGAATGGAGGGCGTACCTGAGAACGCCGCGCCTCGGGCCCGCAGCGCCGCCCGCTACGCGAATCGCAGAACGAGCCCCGGCCGTGGCCGCCGGAGGCTCGCGGCACATCCACCCATAGCGCCACAGGAGACATCATGAAACCGACGCGACTCATTGCAGCCCTGCTGGCTGCAGGCATGATCGGCGGCGCCTACGCTGCCGACGCCCCGCAGGAAACGACGACCGGCCCGGACGGGAACCCGGTCCGGCAGCCGGACGACGAGACCGCCGCGCCGCCGGCGAAACCGGCCGGAGGCGCCAAGCCGGCCGAGCGCATCGTCGTCACCGGTTCGAACATCAAGCGGATCAACGCCGAGACCGCCTCGCCGCTGCAGATCGTCACCAAGAAGGAAATCGAGAGCATGGGCGCCCGCACCCTGCTGCAGGTGCTGGATAACCTGCCGGCGATGCGCCCGGCGCAGCGCGACAACTGGTCGCTGTTCACCGGTTCCGACGGCGCCTCGCAGGCCAATCTGCGCGGCCTCGGCGCCCAGGGCACGCTGGTGCTGCTGAACGGCCGCCGGCTGTCGTACTACGGCGCGCCGGCGGGCTTCCAGACCCAGTTCGTCAATATCGACGCGATCCCCGCCGCGGCGATCGAGCGCATGGAGGTGCTGACCGACGGCGCCTCGGCCGTCTACGGCACCGACGCGGTGGCCGGCGTGATCAACGTCATCACCAAGCGCACGTTCCAGGGCGCCGAGCTCAGCCTGACCAGCGACTGGTCGTCGCGCATCGATGCCTACGGCGAGCACGAGGCCAGCATCACCGGCGGCTTCGGCAATCTCGGCGAGGACAACTACAACGTCTATGGCTCGCTCAATTTCTACCGCCGCGACCCGATCACGCTGGGCGACCTGTACGACAAGAAGCCGGCCCAGCACTACATCAACGAACCGACCTACCTCACCAACTTCCGCCTCGGCACCGGCAGCGCGCCCGGCGTATTCAACCCCGGCAGCTACTTCGCCTTCGGCCCGGACGGCGCCCTCGTGCAGCAGGCGGCGCCCGGCTGCCCCAATGTCCTGACCACCGAGACGGCCGGCCCGCGCTGCATCTGGCAGACCTGGATGAACGACGAGATCGACGGCGGTGCCCGCTCGGACCGCGTCACCGGCTACCTGAGCGGCCGCATGCGGCTGGGCGATTCGCTGGAAGGCTTCGCCGAGGCGACCTACACCGACATCGATCTGAAGGCCAACGGCGGCACGCCGCGTACGTTCAACAGCGGCAAAGGCACCACCAGCTGGTTCGCGCGCAACACCGGCGGCCAGGTCAATACCTTCAGCTACCCGTTCATGGGTCCGAACAACGTCTACAACAAGGCCAGCCCGGAGCTGAAGGCCCTGATGGGCGGCGTGGTCGGCCTGAACTACCTGCTGCAGGACGTCGGCGACAGCCACTTCGGCCAGCGCAACACCGACCAGAGCTATCGCGTGATGGCCGGCCTGCGCGGCAGCTTCGGCGAATGGGACTGGGACGCCGCCCTGACCACCGCCGGTACCCACTCGGTCACCTACCAGACCATCAACGTCAACCTGGACGGCTTCGCCAAGGCCTTCGGCCCGTTCACCATCGACCCGGCCACCGGCCGCACGCTGATGGCCGACAACCCGGCCTACCAGTTCGGCGTGATCAGCGAGGCGAACGCGGCGCTGCTGCGCGAGGCCTACCCGACCTTCGACATCCAGTCGTGGACCCGGCTCACCACGCTGGATGCCAAGGTCGAAGGCACGCTGTTCGAGCTGCCGGCCGGCGAAGTGCGCACGGCGTTCGGCGCCAACCTGATGCGCGAGTCGTTCTTCACGCCGGGCAATACCGACGCGGCCAACGGCCGCATCACCCAGCAGGGCGGCTCGTGGTTCGACGGCAAGCGCACGGTCGGCGCGCTGTTCGCCGAGGCGGTCGCGCCGATCACCAAGGACATCGAGATCGACGCGGCCTTGCGGCTGGACAAGTATCCCAACTTCGCAGCCAACCTCGCGCCCAAGCTCGGCGTGAAGTACCGCGCCATGCCCGAGCTGCTGCTGCGCGGCACCTATTCGGAGGGCTTCCGGGCACCCAACCTGGCGGAATCCGGCACCGGCGGCATCTTCGCCCAGCTCGGCGGCTACCGCGACGGGACCCGCTGCAAAGAGACCAACGCGATCGCCGATCTGCTGCAGCAGTCGCAGCGCGAGGGCGACGTGCTGCTGGGCCAATCGCTGCAGGATGCCGACTGCAGCCGCACGGTGGCGCGCATGACCCAGCCCAACAAGGATCTCAAACCCGAGAAGGCCAAGATCGCCACGGTCGGGCTGGTGTTCGAGCCGACCAAGTGGCTGTCGCTGTCGGCCGACTACTGGTTCCTGTACCGGCGCAACGAGATCGCCCAGCCCGACTACGGCGACGAGCGCGACATCGTCGGCCTGACGCGCTACGGCATCACCGACAACGACCGCGCCAACCTGGCCGCCCTGCAGAACATGTGCGCCGATCCGGCCAGCGGCGTGACCTGTCCCGGCACCTTGCCGACCTATAGCGTGGGCAACGTGGCCAGCGTCATCGGCCAGTACAAGAACTACGGCGCCACGCTGGTCGACGGCTTCGACATCGACGCCAAGAGCCGCTTCTCGCTGAACGAATGGGGCCGCCTGAACCTGGGCCTGACTGCCACGATCGCCCGCCGCAACATGTACTACTTCGACGAGGAGTCGGGCTGGTACTACGGCAATACGGTCGGCTACTGGAACAACCCGAAGCTGCGCGCCTCGCTGAACGCCGACTGGAGCTCCGGCGCCTGGACCACCAGCCTGCACATCAACTACGTCGGCCGGACCAAGTGGGCCTACGACCAGACCGACACGGACAACGTGCCGGCCAACTGCACCGGCGGCTGGCTGCAACTGCCCGACGAGCTGTGCCGCGGCGTGCCGTCCTGGTGGACGGCCAACCTGGGCGTGTCCTGGACGCCGGTCAAGGACCTGCGGGTCGGCGTCACGGTCAAGAACCTGTTCAACCGGCTGCCTTATTACGATCCGGCCAACTGGATCGGCATCGCCGATCACACCAATCCGTATGGCCGCAGCTACAGCGTCTCGATGAACTACAAGTATTGACGGCGCAGCCGGGCGGCGGACGGGCCGCCCGCGTTTCACGTCCTGCACCGGCGCGGCCGGCAGGCGCCACCCTTGGACAGCAATCCGTGCACCCGGCCGCCGGGTGCCTCAATCGTGAGAAGAACGACCATGCAACGCAGAGATTTCCTTTCGATGGGTGCCAAGCTCGGCGCCGCCGCCGCGCTGAGCGGCGCCCTGCCGCTGACGGCGCGGGCCGCCGGCAAGAGCCGGCTGCGGCTGGGCCTGATCGGCACCGGCATGCGCGGCCGCGTGCTGCTGCGCGAGCTGGTGCGGCGCGACGACGTCGAGGTCGTCGCGCTGTGCGACATCGAGCCGATCATGCTGAACCGCGCGCTCGACATGATCGCCAAGGCCGGCAAGCCCAAGCCGAAGACCTATGGCGAGAACGGCGACCAGCACGCCTACCGCGAGCTGCTCGAACAGAAGGGCCTCGACGGCGTGGTCATCGCCACGCCGTGGGAATGGCACGCGCCGATGGCGATCGACGCGATGAACGCCAAGGTGGCGGTGGCCTGCGAGGTGGTGGCCGGCATCACGCTGCAGGATCACTGGGACGTGCTGAACACCCAGCTCCGGACCGGCACGCCCTACATGCTGCTGGAGAACGTCTGCTTCCGCCGCGACGTGATGGCGGTGCTGCAGATGGTGCGCAGCGGCGTGTTCGGCGAGCTGGTGCACCTGCAGGGCGGCTACCAGCACGATCTGCGCGCGGTGAAGTTCAACTCGGGCGACCCGGCCAAGCCCTACGGCGGCGGCGTCGAGTTCGGCCCCAAGGGCTGGTCGGAGGCGCGCTGGCGCACCGAGCATTCGGTCCGCCGCAACGGCGAGCTCTACCCGAGCCACGGCATCGGCCCGTGCGCGATGTACGCCAACATCAACCGCGGCAACCGCTTCACCCGCATCAACAGCTTCGCCACCAAGGCGCGCGGCCTGCACGACTACGTGGTGAGGACCGGCGGCGCCGATCACCCCAATGCCAAGGTCCGGTTCAGCCTCGGCGACGTGGTCACCACCACGCTGGCCTGCGCCAACGGCGAGACCATCCTGCTGCAGCACGACACCTCGCTGCCGCGGCCGTATTCGCTCGGCTTCCGGGTGCAGGGCACGCAAGGGATCTGGATGGACGTCAACGAGTCGATCTACATCGAGGGCCAGGCCAAGCAGGAGGACGAGTGGGAGCCGGTGCAGCCCTGGCTCGACCGCTACGACCATCCGCTGTGGAAGAAATACGAGAAGGAGGCCGAGGGAGCCGGCCACGGCGGCATGGACTTCTTCGTGGTGCACGCCTTCGTCGAGGCGCTGAAGGCCGCCGCGCCGATGCCGATCGACATCTACGACGCGGTCGCCTGGAGCGCGATCACGCCGCTGTCCGAGCAGTCGATCGCCGCCGGCTTCCAGACCCTGGACTTCCCGGACTTCACCGCCGGCGCCTGGCAGACGCGCAAGCCGATCTTCGCCTTCAACGACCGCTACTGAGCCGGGAGCCGCCATGCGTCTGCAGCAACCGGCCCGCCATTGGGCACTCGGCCTGATCGTCCCGCTGCTGCTGCAGGGACCGGTCCGGGCCGGGCAGTTCGCCGAAAGCGCCGCGCTGCCGCCGCTGGCCGGCGTCGGCGTGCCGACCGATCCGGCGCTGGTCGGCGCACCCTACCTCGATCCGGCGCGGCCGCTCGAGGTGCGGGTCGACGACCTGCTGGCCCGGCTGACGCCGCAGGAGAAGGCCAGCCTGCTGCACGGCAGCGGCGGCTTCGCCGACTACGGCGGCATCGGCCGCATCGGCCTGCCGCGGATCGTGATGACCGACGGGCCGCAGGGCGTACGCGCCGAGGTGCCGACCACCGCGCTGCCCTCGGGCATCGCGCTGGCGGCCTCGTGGAACACCGGCCTGGCCGAGCGCTACGGCGCGCTGCTGGGCCGCGATGCCAAGGCGACCGGCCACCGCGTGCTGCTCGGCCCCGGCGTGAACCTGGCGCGCACGCCGCTGAACGGCCGCAACTTCGAATACTTCGGCGAAGACCCGCTGCTGGCCGGCAAGATCGCCGCCGGCTATATCCGCGGCGTGCAGTCCGAGGGCGTGGCCGCCTGCATCAAGCACCTGGTGGCCAACGACCAGGAAAGCGCCCGGCTGGCGGCTTCGTCCGAACTCGACGAGCGTACCCTGCGCGAATTCCACCTGCGGCCGTTCGAGATCGCGGTGCGCGAGGCCGGCCCCTGGGCGGTGATGCCTGGCTACAACCGGGTGCGTGGCGTCGCCGCGGTCGACAACGCCCATGTCAACCGCACGCTGATGCGCGAGGCGGCCGGCTCCGACGCGGCCTTCGTCTCGGACTGGGGCGCCTGGGACGACGGCGCCGACGCCGCCGCGCTGAACGGCGGCACCACGCTGCGCATGCCCTTCGACGCCGATGCGAAGTACGACCGCGGCCTGCTCGAGCTGGTGCGGCGCGGCCAGGTCGCCCAACCGACGCTGGACGAGGCGGTGCGCCGCAACCTGCGCCTGCTGTTCCGCGTCGGCGCGTTCGACCCGGCCGGCGCGGTGCCGCCGCGCCATGCCGCCGGCAACGCCGCGCTGGCGCGCCAGGCGGCGCTCGAGGGCGCGGTGCTGCTCAAGAACGACGGCGCCACGCTGCCGTTCGACCCCGCCCGGGTGAAGCGCGTGCTGGTGCTCGGACCGAACGCCGACCGCCGCTTCACCATGGCGCAGGGCGGCGACGAACTGCTCAAGCTCGGCGGCAGCGGCGCCACCTTCCCGGTGCAGGAGATCACCGCGCTGGCCGGCCTGCGCGAACGGCTCGGCGCCCAGGTGATCGGCTACCCGTGGCAACTGGCCGGCGGCAAGCTGGACCGCGACGGCCTGGCGCTGGCCGCGCGGGCGGTCGACGCGGTGGTGTTCGTCGGCGGCATCGATTTCAGCTTCGACCACGAGGGCAACAGCGGCGAACGGCCCGACAAGACCACGCTGGCGCTGCCCGGCCCGCAGGCCGAGGTGGTGAAGCTGCTGGCCGCGGCCAATCCGCGCACCGTGGCCGTGCTGGCCGGCGGCTCGCCGATGGCGCTGGGCGAACTGGCCGCGGCGGCGCCGGCGCTGCTGCTGCAGTGGTATCCGGGCCAGGAGGGCGGCCGCGCGCTGGCCGACCTGCTGTTCGGCGACGTGTCGCCCTCGGGCAAGCTGCCGTTCACGCTCGGCAAACGCCTGGCCGACTGGCGCGTGCACCGGCTCGGCGCCGCGGCCTATCCGGGCCTCTTGTTCGGCAAGGACGGCAAGCCCGCCCGCAAGCAGCCCGACCTGACCCGCTCGCAATACTTCCGCGGCGACGTGCGGGTGGCCTACCTGGAAGGGCCGGCGCTCGGCTACCGCGGCTTCGAGCTCGACGGCATCGCGCCCGACTTCGCCTTCGGCCACGGCCTGAGCTACACCCGCTTCGACTATTCGGACGCGCGGCTGAGCGCCGACGGCGGCGCCGTCACCTTCACCCTGCGCAACGCCGGCCCGCGCGCCGGCGCCGAGGTGGTGCAGCTTTATGCGCGGCCGCCCGGCACCGCGGCGACGGTGCCGGAGAACGACCGGCCGCTGCGCGGCCTGGTGGGCTTTGCCAAGGTGCGGCTCGAGCCGGGCGAGTCCAGGGTCGTCACGCTGCCGTTCCGCGCTGCCGACCTGGCGACCTGGAGCGACGCGCGCCGCGGCTGGCGCTCCTGGCCCGGTGCCTGGACGCTCGAAGTGGCTGCCTCGTCGCAGGACGTGCGCGCCACGGTCGGGTTCGATCAGCCATGAGTTCCAATCCCCCGGACGCACCTGCGTCGACCTGTGCCTTCAACCATCGGTACCGAACAGCCATGACGAATCGCCATTCCATCGTTCGCCGCGTCGCCGGCTTCGCGCTCGCAATGGCCTGCACCGCCGCGTTGCCGCTGGTCGCGACGCCGGTCGATGCCGCCACCCAGGCCGCCGCACCTCCCGCCAAGCCGAGCCGTTTCGCGCTCGGCCGCGACGATTTCCTGCTCGACGGCCAGCCCTACCGGGTGATCGGCTGCGAGCTGCACCCGGCGCGCATCCCGCCCGAGTACTGGCGCCACCGGCTGCGCATGGTCCGCGCCATGGGCTGCAACACGGTGCCTATCTATATGTTCTGGAACCATCACGAGGCCGAGCCCGGCAAGTTCGATTTCCGCAGCGGCAGCCGCAACATCGCGCAGTTCGTCCGCCTGGCGCAGCAGGAAGGCCTGCTGGTGCTGCTGCGGCCCGGCCCCTACGTCTGCGCCGAGTGGGACTTCGGCGGCCTGCCGCCCTACCTGCTGCGCACGCCCGACATCGGCGTGCGCGGCATGGACCCGCGCTACATGAAGGCGGTCGAGCGCTACGTCGCCGCGGTGGCGGCCGAATTCGCGCCGCTGCAGATCGACCGTGGCGGCCCGATCGCGATGCTGCAGATCGAGAACGAATACGGCAGCTATGCCAACGACCGGGCCTACCTGGCGCGGCTGGCCGCGCTGTGGCGCCGCCACGGCATCACGGTACCGTTCTATACCGCCGATGGACCCAGCGTCTCCATGCTGTCGGCCGGCACCTTGCCCGGCGCCGCGGTTGGGCTCGACTCGGGCAGCGAGGACGCGCACTTCGAGCTGGCCCGCAAGATCAACCCGGGCGTACCGGTATTCAGCAGCGAGACCTATCCGGGCTGGCTGACGCACTGGGGCGAAAAGTGGGCACAGGTTCCGGTCGACGAGGTGCTCAAGGAGGTCGGCTACCTGCTGGACGGCGGCCGCTCGTTCAGCTTCTACGTGGCCCACGGCGGCACCAACTTCGGCTTCACTGCCGGCGCCAACTCGGGCGGCAAGGGCTACGAGCCGGACGTGACCAGCTACGACTACGACGCGCCGATCGACGAGCAGGGCCGGCCGACGCCGAAGTTCTTCAAGCTGCGCGAGCTGATCGGGCGCCATGCCGGCCAGCCGCTGCCCGAGCTGCCGCCGCCGGTGCCGGTGACGACGCTGCCGCCGGTGAAGCTGGAGCCCTACGCCTCGCTGTGGCAACGACTGCCGAAGCCGGTCCGTTCAGCGCATCCGAAGAGCTTCGACGCGCTGGGCCACGAGCAGGGCCTGATGCTGTACCGCACCCGGCTGGCCGGCGCGCGCGGCGGCAAGTTGGTGCTGAACGGGCTGCACGACCTGGCCAGCGTCTACCTGGACGGCCGCTTGATCGGACACCTCGACCGCCGGCTCGGCGAGAACAGCATCGAACTGCCGGCCGGCGACGGCAGCGGCGAGCCGCCGCTGCTGGAGGTCATGGTCGAGGCGATGGGCCGCATCAACTTCGCCGACCGTCTGATCGACCGCAAGGGCATCACCGGCCACGTGACGCTGGCTGGCATGACGCTGATGAACTGGGAGATGTTCCCGCTGGCGCTGAAGGAGGACTGGGTGCGGAAGCTGCCGGCCACGCCGGAAGCCGCGCTGGACCCGCGGCCCGGCCGCTTCTTCCGCGCCCATTTCGACATCGGCCGCGAGCCGGCCGACACCTTCCTCGACCTGTCCGCCTTCGGCAAGGGCATGGTCTGGGTCAACGGCCACAATCTCGGCCGCTACTGGAACATCGGGCCGCAGCAGCGGCTCTACCTGCCGGCGCCGTGGCTGCGCCGCGGCCGCAACGAGGTGGTGGTGCTGGACCTGCGCGAGACCGCCAGCGGCGCGGTGGCCGGTTTCGAACGGATGAACGACTGATCCGGTTGCTTTTGCCCTGGGCGGGCGCTCAAGGCAGGCCGGAGCGCGGCTTCGGCCTGCCCTGGTAATTCCAGTGCATGCCGCCGATCCCAGGCGAGCTGCATTGCGGCCGCCATGCTCAGGCCCAGCCCGCGTCGACGATGAAGCTTTGCGCGGTGCACATGCGCGAGTCGTCGGCGGCGAGGAAGAGCGCCATCGCCGCGATGTCCGCCGGCTGTAGCCGGCCCGGCAGGCACTGGTTCGCATCGATCGCCTGCTCGGCTTCCGGCGTGATCCATTGCTTCAGTTGCCGTTCGGTCATCACCCAGCCGGGCACGAGCGCGTTGACACGGATATTGCGCGGGCCCAGATCGCGGGCCAGCGCGCGCGTGAGGCCCAGGACCGCCGCCTTGGTCGCTGCGTAGGCCGGATAGCCGGCGCCCTTGATCATCCAGCTCGTCGAACCGAGGTTGACGATGGAACCGCCGCCGAGCGCGGCCATGTCGTCGACCACCGCCTGCGCCGCGAAGAACTGGTGGCGCAGGTTGACGTTGAGGCAACGGTCCCAGGACTCGGGCGTGACCTCCTCGACGCGGTGGCGCCGGTCGTTCGCCGCGTTGTTCACCAGTACCGCGACCGGCCCGAACGCTTCGCGCGTCCCCTCGATCGCGGCGCGCAGCGCCTCGACGTCGGTCACGTCGCAGCGCGAGAACAGTGGCACCGGCGCGCCCGCCGTGTGCGGGCCGGCGGCGATCCTCGCCAGCAATGCGGCGGCCGCGTCGGCATCGAGGTCGACGAAGCCGACCTGCGCGCCCTGCGCATGGAACTGCTCGACGAAGCTGGCGCCGATGCCGCTGGCGCCGCCGCTGATGAAGACGGTGCGGCCCTGCAGGCTGGGGTAGCAGGCGGTATTGGGCATGGGGACTCGCTGGAGCAGGGAGTGGGGCGATCGGGGTATCGAGCCGCGATCGGGGGTCAGGCCGCGATGCCGCGCAGGCGAGCGAGCAGGTGCAGCCCGCGCGCGCCGAGCGCCTCGCCATGCGGGGTGGCGGCTACGCCGAGCAGCGCGAGCGCGAGCGCGTAGCGGCGCACGAGGTCCGCGCCGCCGATCAGCTGGACGCTGCGTGTTCCCGCCGGCAGCAGGCCGCGCAGCTCGTGGCCGATCAAGAGGCCCGACAGGTAGGACGGCGCTTGCTCGGCGGCCAGCGTGCCGAGCAGGCCCTGGCTGCGGACGCCGAACAACTGATGCGCCAGTCCGCCGGGGGCCTTGCTCGCCGCGACGCCGCGCTCGAATGCGGCGGGGTCGTCGCCGTCCGCATCGTCCGGGCCACCGGACGCCGGCATCAGCGCCGCGAGCAGGCTGTGCCGGCGCAGCAACGCGTACAGCTCACCGGTCATCGCCGTGCGCAGCGAGACGATGCGCCCGTCCTCGACGCAGACCCACTTGCCGTGCGTGCCCGGCAGGCACAGCCAATGCGGACCGGTGCCGGCCAGATCGCCGAGCAGGCCCAGGACCTGCGTTTCCTCGCCGCGCATCACTTCGGGTGGCGCGGCGGCCGGCTGGTGCGCGAGCCCCGGCACGATCCAGACGCGACGCCCGGACAGCGACGGCGCGACCACCTCGCGCATGCCGGCGGCGATCTCCGGCGCCCCCGCCGGGCAGGCCAGGTACGGTACTTCGAGCCAGCCGCCGCGGCTGCCGATCATGCCGGCCATCACGACGCCGGCATCGTCCCAGCCGGCGAGCTGCTGCGCGAGCACCGCCTCGAAGCCGCCCCGGCAGGCCAGCAGCCCGGCGGCGGCGCTACGCTGCTCGCGCACCGCACCGGATTCGTCGAGCCGGTAAGCCCGAAAACTGCTCGTTCCCCAGTCCACGGCGATCATCGGACGTGCTCGCGTGAAATGTCCGGCATGTCGATATCCATCACCACTCGGCGACGCTGCCGTCGATGTGCCGCCAGGCCGGGTTGTGCCAGTCGGGTGCCTTGCGGCTCTCGTGGATCACGCGCTCCTCGTCGATTTCGACGCCCAGCCCCGGCTTGGGCAGCGGCGCCATGAAACTGTCCTCGATGGCGAAGTCGTCCTTGTTGAGCACGTAGTCCAGGACCTCGCCGCCGCGGTTGTAGTGAATGCCGATGCTCTGCTCCTGGATGAACGCGTTCCAGCTCACCAGGTCCACCTGCAGGCAGGCGGCCAGCGCGACCGGCCCGAGCGGGCAGTGCGGGGCGAGCGCCACGTCGTAGGCCTCGGCCATCGCAGCGATCTTGTGGCACTCGGTGATGCCGCCGGCGTGCGACAGGTCGGGCTGCAGGATGGCCAGCCCGCCGGCCTCGAGCACGCGCTTGAATTCGAAGCGCGAATACATGCGCTCACCGGCCGCCAGCGGGATATGGCTCTTGGCGGCCAGCCTGGGGTAGTGCTCGGCCTGCTCGGCCAGCACCGGCTCCTCGACGAACAGCGGACGGTAGGGTTCGAGCTCGCGCAGCAATGTCGCTGCCATCGGCACGCTGACGCGGCCATGGAAGTCGAGGCCGAAGTCGATCCAGGCGCCGAATTCGGCGCGGATATCGGCGACGCGGGCCACCGCGGCATCGATGGCGCGGTGGCTGTCGACGATCGCCAGCTCTTCGCAGCCGTTCAGCTTGAACGTGTCGAAACCCCGTTCCAGGCGTGCCCGGATGTCGCGGATGACGTCCGCCGGCCGATCGCCGCCGACCCAGCTATAGACCTTCACCCGGTCGCGCACCCTGCCGCCGAGCAGCTCGTGGACCGGCACGCCGAGCGCCTTGCCCTTGATGTCCCACAGCGCCTGGTCGATGCCGGCGATCGCGCTCATCAGGATCGGGCCGCCGCGATAGAAGTGGCCGCGGTACATGGTCTGCCACAGGTCGTTGATGCGCATCGGGTCCCGGCCGACCAGCGTGTCGGCGAACTCGTGCACGGCCGCCTCGACGGTGCGGGCCCGCCCCTCGATGACGGGCTCGCCCCAGCCGACGATGCCCTCGTCGGTCTCGACCTTCAGGAACATCCAGCGCGGCGCGACGCGGTAGGTGGACAGCCGGGTGATCTTCATGCGGCGGGTTCCGATCGTTGTGCCCGTAGAAAGGCATCGATGAAGGCGCGTGCCCGGGCCGCGGTCTGCGCGGCGCCCTGGCCCGGCTGGTAGAGATCGCTGCCGAGGCCGGCCCCCGTGCAGCCTGCCCGCAGATACTCGGCCAGGTTGGCCGGCGTGATGCCGCCGACCGCGAGCAGCGGCACCGGCGGCAGCACCGCGCGCAGCGCTTTCACGTGGCCCGGTCCGTAGCTGGCGGCCGGAAACAGCTTCAGCGCCTGGGCACCGGCCTCGAGCGCGGCGAAGGCTTCGGAGGCCGTGGCGAAGCCCGCCGCGACGTGCAGGCCGCGGCCTACCGCGTGCGCGATCAGCGCCGGCCGCGTGTTCGGGGTGACGGCCAGTTGCCCGCCGGCTTCGACGAGCGCATCGACGTCGTCCTCGTGCAGCACCGTGCCGCCGCCGATCAGGGCCTGCGCACCGCAATGGGCGGCGACAGCGGCGACGCTGGCCTGCCAACCGGGCGAATTCAGCGGAATCTCGATCGTGTCGAAGCCGGCATCGACCAGGGCCTGCGCATGGGTAATCGCTTCGTGCAGGTGGATGCCGCGCAGGATCGCGACCAGCGGGAGTCGGGTAGGCCAGTTCATGCGTGCTCGAAACCTTCCACGCCAGATAGTTCGTTGAAATGTAGCAAAACGAAGCGGTAGAGGAGGGTTAATTTTTGTTTTCGGAAGATTTATGAGATTTAGAAACATTAATTTTAGAAATATGAAAAGTAAAGGAATTGATTTCGAAAGTTTCGCCGCGAACGTTCAAGACTGCGCAGACTCGCCGGACCTGCTGCGGCGGCCATAGGTCGTGGCCGCATACCCGCCTGCTGCCAGGTATCTCGCGCCGGCGCGCATCGCCACGCCGTGATGCGCGCCGACGACGTCGCCGGTTGGCGCGACATGCGCGCCACGATCGTTTTTTCAGACCCGGGCGGAGGTCCGCCCGCGCAGGCAGGGCGGCACCGGGGCCGGTCGCTTTGATGTGCTCATCATTTGCGCAACAGTCGAAATATGGGATTGCCTGAATTTGACAGCGCCCGGCGTGGCCGGAAGAATTCGGCCCATTACAAGATTCCAAATCCCCGAGCCCGTCATGAACCAGCCCGTCGCCCCGCACGCCCTCACTTTCCACAAGCCGCTCAAGCCGCACGCCGAGGTGGCGCGCTGGAGCCAGGACGAAGTCGAGGCGCTGTTCGCGCTGCCGTTCAACGACCTGCTGTTCCGCGCCCAGACCGTGCACCGCGAGCACTTCGACCCGAGCCGGGTGCAGCTGTCGACGCTGCTGTCGGTCAAGACCGGCGGCTGCCCCGAGGATTGCGGCTATTGCCCGCAGTCGGTGCGCTACGACACCGGCGTGACCAGCCAGGAACTGATGCCGCTCGAGGAGGTGCTGGCCGCCGCCGAGGCCGCCCGCGCCGCCGGCGCCTCGCGCTTCTGCATGGGCGCCGCCTGGCGCGGCCCCAAGCAGCGCGATCTGGACCAGGTCAAGCAGATGATCGCCGGCGTGAAGGCGCTCGGGCTCGAGACCTGCGCCACGCTCGGCATGCTCAAGGAAGGCATGGCCGGCCAGCTCAAGGACGCCGGCCTCGACTACTACAACCATAACCTCGACACCGCGCCGGAGAAGTACGACGACATCGTCGGCACGCGCGGCTACGACGACCGGCTCGACACGCTGCGCCAGGTGCGCGAGGCCGGCGTCAACGTCTGCTGCGGCGGCATCGTCGGCATGGGCGAGAGCCGCGAGGAGCGCGCCGGCCTGTTGGTCCAGCTGGCCAATCTCGATCCGCAGCCCGAATCGGTGCCGATCAACAACCTGGTCAAGGTCGAGGGCACGCCGCTGGCCGACGTCGAGGGCATCGACTGGAGCGAGTTCGTCCGCACCATCGCGGTGGCGCGCATCGTGGCGCCGAAGAGCTTCGTGCGGCTGTCGGCCGGCCGCCAGCAGATGCCCGAGGCGGTGCAGGCGCTGTGCTTCCTGGCCGGCGCCAACTCGATCTTCTACGGCGACAAGCTGTTGACCACCGGCAATCCGGAAGCCGACCGCGACCGCGCGCTGTTCGACAAGCTCGACATCCGGCCGCTGTAGGTCGCTCTCCCCGGCGGCCGCTCCGGCCGCCAGGCAGCGAAGGCCCGCGCAGGAAGAGGCGGGATCGCCAGGCGATCCACCTCCATCCTGCGCGGGCCTTCGCGCCTTGTTCCGCCCGGCTTTTCCACATCGCGCGGCCGCGCCGTGCCTCGATCGTAGCCGCCGAGCTATGCGCTGTGCATATTTGGCACCTGCTTTGCGCCAGACTCGCCTAAGATACGCGCAGCGCCGCGCGGCACACCGCGCGGCCGGACGATCCGCCTGGGCCGCGGCCTGCCTGCCGCTGCCCCGAGTGGGTCCAGACAGATAACTGGTATCAATTTCGGAGAATCTCGATGAGCAATGAGCAGACGCCCGCGGGCGGCAATCCCTATTCGTCCCCGTTCGCGACCCTCGACAAGGACCCGGTCCATGCCGACGGCACGCTGGTGCCGGAGGGCAAGTCGATCGACGTCGGCCAGGCGGTGTCCTGGTTCGGTCGCGGTTTCGAGCTGTTCAAGCGTTCGCCCGGCATCTGGGTGGTCAGCGTGATCATCCTGTTCCTGATCATGGTCGTGATCGGCCTGGTGCCCTTCCTCGGCAACCTGGCGACCAGCCTCTTGTACCCGGTGTTCGGCGGCGGCCTGATGATCGGCTGCCACGCGGTGGCCAGCGATGAGGATCTCGAGATCGAACACCTGTTCGCCGGCTTCAAGGACAAGTTCGGCCCGCTGCTGATGGTCGGCGTGTTCTACCTGATCGGCATGATCGGCATCGTGGTGGTGGCCGGCATCCTCGGCGTGGCGGTGGTCGGCAGCGCCGGCATGGGCGCGCTGCTCGGCGGCAACCAGGCCGGCGCGGTGTTCGGCGCCGGGCTGGGTTTCGGCCTCTTGCTGGTAGTGCTGGTCGCGGTCGCGCTGTCGATCCCGCTGGCGATGGCGCTGTGGTTCGCGCCGGCCCTGGTGGTGTTCCACGGCCTGACCCCGGTCGAAGCGATGAAGTCCAGCTTCCGCGGCTGCCTGAAGAACATCGTGCCCTTCCTGGTCTACGGCATCGTCTACTTCGTGCTGGCCATCGTCGCCTCCATCCCCTGTTCCTCGGCTGGCTGGTGCTGGTCCCGGTGGTGATCGCCTCGATCTACGCCGGCTACCGCGACATCTACCTGGCCTGATCCGGCCGCTTTCGTGCTGCGCTGCGGCACGATATGACGTAGTACCGGTATTATTCCTACGTCGCCAAACCGCCGCCCCGAGGGGCGGCGGTTTGCTTTCGGGCCGGCGCCGCAGCGGTCCGCCCTGCGCGCCGGGCGCTGCCACACTAGGGTTCCCCCGGGTTGACCGCGGAATTTTCGAGCGCCCGGTTGACCGCGTCGGTGCACTCCGTCACAAATGTTTGAACGCAGTCCAGCATCGCGTAGTTCCGGTACCTCGGCTACCCAATGTCATATTGCGTCGCACAAAACAATCCGGCTCCCAAGCGGGCCAACAACGGAGTGAAGACCGATGAAATCCAATAGCGACACGAGCCGCTGGGCTCGGCTGCGCCCGCGCATCCGCGCGGCGGCCGCGGCGGCCATGGCCGGCCTGCTGCTCGCCGCCTGCGGCGGTGGCGACAGCGGTGGCGGCGGTGGCGGCACCCCGCCCGCCAGCGATCTCAAGGCCGGTTTCCTGCGCGTGCACCTGTGGCGCAAGGACGGCGTCTACAAGGACTGGGGCGTCTATGCCTGGTCCGGTCCCAAGGTGCCGTCCACCGGCTGGCCCGGCAACCGTTTCCTGTTCGACAAGAACGACGGCTACGGCGGCTACACCGATATCGAGATCGATCCGGCCAAGGCCAAGATGGACTTCTTGGTCAGCGTGCCGACCGCTGATGGCAAGGACGCAATCAAGAACTGCGGCAAGGACCAGGCCGTCACCTTCGCTGCCGACATCGCTAGCCGCGGTCAGCAGATCTGGCTCAAGGAAGGCGACTGCGACAACATCTACACAACGGAGCCGGACAAGAGCTTGTCGAGTCTCAGCTCGGCCAAAGCCTATTGGTTAGCGGCCGACACGTTGGCTTGGCGCGGTGCTGCTGCGAATGCTACCTACAAGCTGCATTACGCCGCTGCCGGCGGCATGAAAATCGGCACCAGTGGTGTTACTGGCGCCGACGGCTCGGTCGACCTGAGCCTCACCTCGGGCCTGTCGGACGCGGTCAAGGCGCGCTTCCCGCAGCTCGCGAGCGCCACCGCGCTCAAGCTGCCGGCCGGCGTCAACGCCAAGTCGCTGCTCAAGGGCCAGCTGGTGATCAGCCAGACGCTGAACGGCCAGGTGGTCGACGGTACCCAGGTGCAGACCGCCGGCGTGCTCGACGACCTCTACGCCGCCAGCGCCGACGCCGTCGTGCTCGGCAGCCCGGTCGAGGCCGGCAAGCCGGTGTTCCGGCTGTGGGCGCCGACCGCGCAGTCGGTCGAGCTGCTGGTCTACGACGGCCCGAGCGGCGCCGAGAGCAGCACGCTGGCGCTGACCGAGGACGCCGCCAGCGGCGTGTGGAGCGCCGCCGGCCAGGCCGGCTGGATCAACGCCAAGTACTACCAGTACCGCGTCAAGGTGTTCACCCGCGCCAGCAACAAGGTCGAGACCAACCTGGTCACCGACCCGTACTCGCTGGGCCTGGCCGCCAACAGCACGCGCACGCTGGTGACCGACCTCGCCGCCGCGGCCGCCAAGCCGGCCGGCTGGGACGCGCACGCGGTGCCGGCGCTGGCCGCGCCCGAGGACATCTCGATCTACGAGCTGCACCTGCGCGACTTCTCGGCCACCGACGCCACCGTGCCGGCCGGCCATCGCGGCAAGTTCCTGGCCTTCACCGACGGCGCCAGCAACGGCATGAGCCATCTGAAGGCCTTGCAGACCGCCGGGCTGACCCACGTGCACTGGCTGCCGGTGAACGACATCTCGACCATCCCCGAGCGCGCCGCCGAGCAGCAGGCGCCGACCATCGACGGCTCGGCCGCCGGTGACGCCGAAAGCCAGCAGGCCGCGGTCGCCGCGGTGCGCGACCAGGATGCCTTCAACTGGGGCTACGACCCGCTGCACTACAGCGTGCCCGAGGGCAGCTACGCCACCGATCCGGACGGCCTGGTGCGCACGGTGGAGATGCGCTCGGCGGTGAAATCGCTGCACGAGGCGGGCCTGCGGGTGGTGATGGACGTGGTCTACAACCACACGCCGGCTTCGGGCCAGGACCCGAAATCGGTGCTCGACCGCATCGTGCCCGGCTACTACCAGCGGCTCGACGACGCCGGTAACGTGGCCAACTCGACCTGCTGCTCCAACACCGCGACCGAGAACGCGATGATGGCCAAGCTGATGATCGACTCGGTGTCGATGTGGGCCAGCCAGTACCGTGTCGACGCCTTCCGCTTCGACCTGATGGGCCACCAGCCGCTGGCGGTGATGCAGCGCCTGCAGACCGCGGTCAACGCCGCGGCCGGCCGCGAGATCTACCTGTACGGCGAGGGCTGGAACTTCGGCGAGGTGCAGAACGACGCGCGCTTCAAGCAGGCCACCCAGCTGAACCTGGCCGGCAGCGGCATCGGCTCGTTCAGCGACCGCCTGCGCGATGCCGCGCGCGGCGGCAGCGCCTTCGACGGCGGCGACGCGCTGGTGAAGAACCAGGGCTTCGTCAACGGCCAGTGCGTCGACAAGAACGACGGCAGCGCCTGCTCGGCCGACGAGCGCACGGCGGCCTTCAAGGCGCAGGACCTGATCCGCCTCGGCTTGGCTGGCAACCTGAAGGACTACGTGCTGACCGACTACAGCGGCGCCAGCAAGAAGGGCAGCCAGATCGACTACAACGGCCAGCCGGCGGGCTACACCGCCGATCCGCAGGAGCTGATCAGCTACGTCAGCAAGCACGACAACCAGACGCTGTTCGACATCGGCCAGTACCGGCTGCCGCACGGCACCAGCACCGCCGACCGCGCTCGCGCGCAGGTGGTCGGGCTGAGCCTGGTGGCGCTGGGGCAGGGCGTGCCGTTCTTCCATGCCGGCGACGACCTGCTGCGCTCCAAGTCGCTCGATCGCGATTCCTACAACTCGGGCGACTGGTTCAACCGGATCGACTGGAGCGGGATGAGCAACAACTGGGCGGTCGGCCTGCCGCTGCAGGACAAGAACGGCGACAACTGGGCGGTGATGAAGCCGCTGCTGGCCGACGCCGCGCTCAAGCCGGCGGCGGGCGACATCGCGGCCAGCCGCAGCGGCTTCCAGGATCTGTTGAAGATCCGCAAGAGCACGCCGCTGTTCCGCCTGCGCACCGCGGCCGACGTCATCGCGCGGGTCGGCTTCCCCGACGCGGGCACCGGCCAGGCGCCGGGGCTGATCGTGATGAAGCTCGACGGCAACGGCTACGCCGGCGGCGTCTACAAGACGGTGGTGGTGCTGTTCAACGCCGACAAGGTCGCCCATACGGCCAGCGTGGCCGGTGCCGGCGGCAAGGCCTTCGCGCTGCATCCGGTGCAGCTGGCCGGTTCGGACGCGGTGGTGAAGACCGCGGCGTACAACTCGGGGGCCGGCAGCTTCAGCGTGCCGGCGCGGACCACGGCGGTGTTCGTGGAGCCTTGAGCCGGCAGTGGGTCGCGGAGCCAGTCGCGGCCGTGGTTTTAGCCCCTCTCCCCCGGGAGAGGGGTTGGGGTGAGGGAGCGACGGTTCAGGATGAAATGCAGTGCATCGCATGCTCCACGGCCGCTCCCTCACCCCGGCCCTCTCCCGGGGGAGAGGGAGTTGCAGTGCAGCCCGGCCCGATGTTCATGGCTGATCCGTTCCTGCATTCATTCCCGCATTTTCGATCGAAGACTTGCGAATCCTTGAAAGGAGGCCATCACCGGATCGCCGCATACCGCACGACCCCATCAGCAGCCCAGCAACACACAAAAAGCATATTACGGAGTGACGACATGACCCTGAAGCACACGCCGAGCGCCTGCGCGCTCGCCCTCTCGCTCGCCCTGGCGGCCCAGCCCGGCCTCGCCGCCACCGAACAGTCCAAGGCCAGCACGGCCATCCTGTTCCAGGGCTTCCACTGGAATTCGGCCGCCGCCGGCGGCTGGTACGGCACGCTGCAAGGCCGCGCCGCCGATCTGAAGGACCTCGGCATCACCCACGTCTGGTTCCCGCCGCCGTCCGACGCCGCCTCGACCGAGGGCTACCTGCCGCGCCAGCTGAACAAGCTCGATTCGAGCTACGGCAGCGAAGCCCAACTGACCGCCGCGATCTCGGCGCTGAGCGCGCAGGGCATCCAGAGCGTGGCCGACGTGGTGATCAACCATCGCGTCGGCAGCACCAACTGGGCCGATTTCACCAACCCGACCTGGGGCTGCCAGGCGGTGACCAGCGGCGACGAGTGGAGCGGCCGCTGCGGCAACGCCGACTCGGGCGACGGCTATGCCGCCGCGCGCGACCTCGACCACAGCCAGGCCACGGTGCAGAACGACATCAAGACCTGGCTGTCGTCGCGCCTCTACGGCGTCGGCTTCCGCGGCATCCGCTTCGACTATTCGAAGGGCTATGCGCCGAGCTACGCCGGCCTCTACCACGATGCGATGAACCCCGGCTTCTGCGTCGGCGAGATCTGGACCAACCTCGACTTCAACAACGTCGACGCCCACCGCCAGCTGCTGATGAACTACGTCGACGGCACCGGCGGCAAGTGCGCGGCCTTCGACTTCACCACCAAGGGCCTGCTCAACCAGGCGCTCTCCGCCAACGAATACGGCCGGCTGCGCGACGGCAGCGGCAAGCCGGCCGGCGGCATCGGCTGGTGGGCGCAGAAGATGGTGACCTTCGTCGACAACCACGACACCGGCCCGTCGCAGAGCTGCGGCGTGGGCCAGAACCACTGGCCGGTGCCGTGCGGCAAGGTGATGCAGGGCTATGCCTACGTGCTGACCCATCCGGGCGTGCCGAGCGTCTACTACCCGCACGTCTACGACTGGAGCCTGCGCGCGCCGATCAAGGCGCTGATCGACGTGCGCCGCGAGCAGGGCCTGACCTCGACCTCGGCGGTGGCGATCCAGCGCGCCGAGAACGGCCTCTACGCCGCCATCGTCGACGGCAAGGTGGCGATGAAGATCGGCCCGACCGACTGGAACCCGGGCAGCGGCTGGACCCTGCGCACCTCGGGCGACCAGTACGCGGTCTGGACCAAGAATGCCGGCGGCGGCTGCAGCACGGTGCCGGTCACGTTCAGCATCGCCAACGCGGCGACCACCTCGGGCCAGAACCTCTACGTGGTCGGCAACCAGACCGCGCTGGGCAACTGGACGCCGGCCAGCGGCTTCGCGCTGACCATCCAGGGCTCGGGCGCCAACGCCACCTGGAGCGGCAGCGCCAACCTGCCGCCGTCGACCGCGATCCAGTACAAGTTCGTCAAGTGGAACGGCAGCACGGCCGTGTGGGAGAGCAACCAGGCCACCGCCAGCGGCAACCGCGAGGCGACCACGGCGGCCTGCGGTTCCAGCAGCACGCTGAACGGCGGCAACTTCAAGTTCTGAACGGCGCTGGCGGGCCTGGCGCCCTCCGGTTCCTGCCAACCGGTTCTGCATCTTGGCCCTGCGGCGGTTTCCGTCGCGGGGTTTTTTCTTGGCGCTGATGACTGCCTCGGCCTTATCCGTCGCATGCGGGAGGCCACGAGGCTTCGAATTGAACTGCGGCGTGCGGCCGTTCCCTTCTCCCGTGCACGGGAGAAGGTGGCCCGGAGGGCCGGATGAGGGCTGTGGTTTGATGAACCAGGCCTCACAGGCTGTGTTCTTCGTAGAACCAATCCTTACCCTACGCAGGGCGCCCCCAACCCCTCTCCCGCGCGCGGGAGAGGGGCTACCTGCACTTGGCGCTGCGTGATGCTCAGACCTTGCCCGGTGGCTTCGGCGGCCGGTCCACGCCGAACAGCTCCTCGACGCTTTCCTCGACCGAATTGATCGCATCGTCGCCGACCTCCTCGAGCGTGTCGGTGACGCCGTCGTTCTTGTCCGGCTGCACGGGCACGTGCGGCGGCAGGCCGGTCGGCCGGGCGGGATCGGGGCGGGTGGGGTCGGTCATGATGGCGCTCCTCGTCGGGCGGGCGGCGGACGGCCGTCCTCTCCCTGTGCGAGTGCCGATGCGGCGGCCGGGTTCCGCGACGGGCTCAGCGGCCGCGGCCGGGATGCGGCCCGCCGGCGCCGTCGGACCCGAGCCGGAAGCGCAGCAGCAGGCCGCGCAGGTCTTCGGCCCGCGCCGTCAGCTGCTGCGCGATCGAGGCCAGCTCCTCGGAGGCGGCGGCGTTCTGCTGCGCGCCCTGCGACAGCTGTTCGAGCGCGACCCGGGTCTCGCCCAGGCTGTTGCGCTGCTCGCGGGTGTCCTCGGCGATGCTGCGGATCAGGCCGGCGGTCTCGTGGCTCTCCGGCACCAGGCGCGCCAGCACCTGGCCGGCATGGGTGGCATGGGCCACGCTTTCCTCGGCCAGGCCGCCGATCTCGTGCGCCGCGCGCTGGCTGTGCTCGGCCAGCCGGCGCACCTCGCCGGCCACCACCGCGAAGCCCTTGCCGGCCTGGCCGGCGCGGGCCGCCTCGATGGTGGCGTTGAGCGCCAGCATATTGGTCTGGTAGGCGATCTCGTCGATCGCGTGGACGTGGTCGGCGATCGCGCGGATCGCCTGGGTGGTTTCGCGCACCGCCTCGCCGCTGGTCTGGGCCACCTCGGCGGTGTGCTGGCCGAAGCGCGCGGCGCGCTGGGCCTGATCGTCGCTGTGCTCGGCCGAGGCGCCGATCTGGGCCACCGCCGAGCCGGTCTCTTCCAGGCTGGCGGCCTGCTCGACGGTGGCGCTGCCGACCGCCGAAGCGGCCGCGCCGACCTGGCTGGCCGCCCCGGCCACCTGGTCGGCCGCCCCGCGGATTTCCTGCAGCAGGTCGGCCAGCGAGGTCTGCATGTCCTGCATCGCGCCCAGCAGGCTGTGGCCCAGGCGCTGGCCGGGCCGGCCCACCGGCCGGCTCAGGTCGCCGCCGGCGATCGCGTGCGCCACCGCCACCGCGTAGGCCGGTTCGCCGCCGAGCAGCCGCATCAGCCAGCGGCCGATCCAGACCAGCAGCGCGACGGCGGCCACGGCGCCCGCGAGCGCCGTCGCCAGGTAGCCGCGCCAAGCCTCGCCGGCTTCGCGCGCGATGACCTGGCGGGTGCGCGACTGCGAGGCGTCGTAGCGCCGCTCCTCGGCCGCCACCTGCTGGATGAAGGCCTGCGTCAGCGCGCGGTCGACGCCGGCGACGCGCGCATCGAGCGCCTGGCCGGCCTGCGCGTCGCCCGGCGTCACCGCCGCCAGCGCCGCGCGGTAGGCCTGTTCGACCCGCGCCTGCTCGTCGAGCAGTTGCTGCAGCGGCGCGGTGGCGCGGCCGTCGCGCTGCCACTGCCCGAGCAGGCCGCCCAAGAGGCTGCGCACCTGGCCGCCCTCGAGGTCGAGCTGGCGGCGATAGCGGGCGAAGGCGGCCGGATCGTGGCCGCGCAGCAGGATGTTCTTCCACTCCTGCACCTGGATCTTGAAATGGACGTGGGCATTCTCGAGCAGCAGCAACTGCTCGGTCTCGCGCTGCGCGCGCGCCAGGCTGGCGTCGACCCGCTCGGCCAGTTGGCGGATCTGCCAGGTGGCGAGCAGGACCAGGCCGAACGACAGCGCCGCGACGCAGAGTCCGGCCAGCAACAGGCGGCGGCGCAGGGAAGGGGTTTGCATGGCTCGCTCGGCGTCGGGGTTTGGCTGCTTCAGTCTGGCAAACCACCGGGTCAAGGCAAGGCGGCCGGACAGCAGGCATCCGCCATGCCTAGCCGTTGAGCCCGCATAGGGTGGGCTGACGTTGCCCGTACCTTCGATCGGCACCGGGTATCCAGCCGTAGGAGCGGCTTTGGCCGCCTAGGGCGGAGGCTCGACCATTCGCGGCTAAAGCCGCTCCTACGGCCAAACGCGATTGACTGACCGGTATTGACCAGGTCGCTTGGCGTTCAGGGCGCGATATGGATCGCGCCCGATTCCTTCACTTCCTCCATCACCGCGTAGGTATGCGTCTCGCGCACGCCCGGCAGGCTCAGCAGGGTATGGCCGAGGAAGTCGCGATAGGCCTTCATGTCGCGCACCCGTGCCTTGACCAGGTAGTCGAAGCCGCCGGCCACCATGTGGCATTCCTGCACCTCGCTGCGGTCGAGCACGGCAAGCTTGAAGCGTTCGAATACATCGGCCGTGGTGCGGTCGAGCAGCACTTCGACGAACACCAGCAGGCCGGCGTCGAGCTTCTCCGGATTGAGCCGCGCGCCGTAGCCGAGGATGTAGCCGTCGCGCGTCAGCCGCTTGACCCGCTCGAGGCAGGCGGTCGGCGACAGGCCGATTCGCCGGGCAAGGTCTACATTGGCTATGCGGCCGTCTTCCTGCAGCTCGCGCAGGATCTTGCGGTCGATTCGGTCTATCGTGTCGTTCACTGGATGAAGATGCGGTCGATTTCGGATGGGCCGGATTTTATCCCGTTACGGGGGTTCAAAACAGCAGCACATTCGGCAGCGAGGCCGGTAGGATTCGCCCCGTTCCAGCAACCGTCTACCGGCGGCTGCGGCAGGGCGGGGCCGCCACAAGCGCCACGCCAGCCGCAGATGCGGGAACGCGCGGCAGGCGCCCTGGCGCCGGCTGTTCCAGAGCCCGCCACCCGTGATCCGGGGGCGGGTATTTCTTAGGTAGGTACAGATGACCACACCGCTCTACCCCGATCTCCCGACCAGCCTGCCGAGCTTCGCCGCGATCCGCGACAACCTGTTCCGCGACGAGGCCGAGGCGGTCAACGCGCTGCTGCCGCAGGCGCGGCTGGGCGACGCGGCCGAGAAGGCCGTCCACGTCCGCGCGCTGTCGCTGGCGCAGGGCGTGCGCCAGGCCGCCGGCAAGAATCACTTCGAAGCCTTCCTGCAGAGCTACGGCCTCGGCACCGAGGAAGGCCTGGCGCTGATGGCGCTGGCCGAAGCGCTCTTGCGCATCCCCGATACCGACTGCCAGGACCGGCTGATCCGCGACCTGCTGGAGAACAAGGACTGGCGCCGCTCGCAGGCCGCCACCTGGCTGGTCAGCGCCGCCAGCCGCGCGCTCTTGTTCACCGACGGCTGGATCGAGGCCAGCGAAGGCCGCCACTGGTTCGACCGCCTGCTGCGCAAGATGGGCGAGCCGGTGCTGCGTACCGCCATGAAGGCCGGCATGAAGGTGATGGCCAACAACTTCGTGGTCGGCGAGACCATCGAGCAGGCGCTGGACAACGCCGACAAGCGCTGGCGCTACTCCTACGACATGCTGGGCGAGGCGGCGCTGACCAATAGCGACGCCGAGGCTTACTTCGCCGCCTACCACGAGGCGATCGCCGCGCTGGGCCGCCGCACCGACAACAACACCGGCTTCGCCCGCCAGTCGATCTCGGTCAAGCTGTCCGCCATCCACCCGCGCTATGAATTCGGCCAGATCGACCGCGTGCAGAGCGAGCTGTACGGCCGCCTGCTCGACCTGGCCCAGGCCGCTGCCAAGGCGGACCTGGTGTTCAGCATCGACGCCGAGGAGAGCGAGCGGCTCGAGATCTCGCTGTGGCTGTACGAGCGCCTGCTGCGCGAGCCGAGCCTGAAGGACTGGCGCGGCCTCGGGCTGGTGGTGCAGGCCTACCAGAAGCGCGCGCCGTTCGTGCTCGACTGGCTGGCCGACCTGGCCCGCGACACCGGCCGCGTGCTGCCGATCCGCCTGGTCAAGGGCGCCTACTGGGACAGCGAGATCAAGCGCGCCCAGCAGAACGGCCTGGCCGGCTACCCGGTCTACACCCGCAAGGCGCATACCGACATCGCCTACATGGCCTGCGCGCGCAAGATGATCGACTACGGCGCCGGCGTGTTCTATCCGCAGTTCGCCAGCCACAACGCCCAGACGCTGGCCTGGCTGGTCGAGGCCACCAAGCACACCGACAAGCAGTTCGAGATCCAGCGCCTGCACGGCATGGGCGAGACGCTGCACGCGCTGATCAACCAGCGCGAAGGCATTGCCAGCCGCGTCTACGCGCCGGTCGGCCGCTTCCATGCGCTGCTGCCCTACCTGGTGCGGCGCCTGCTGGAAAACGGCGCCAATTCGTCCTTCGTCCACCAACTGGCCGATACCCGCGTGCCGCTCGAAGCGATCGCCGACAACCCGGCCGAACGCATCGCCCGCCAACCCGTCACCCCCGGCGTGATCGCCCCGAGCGAAGTGTTCGCGCCGCGCCGCAACAGCCAAGGATTCGCCATGACCGACACCCTCGTGCTCGACCCGCTGCGCCGCCAGCTCGAAGCGCTGGAAAGCCAGCAGTTCCACGCCGCCCCGATCGTCGGCGGCCAGCGCCGCAGCGGCACTGCCCAGCCGCGCACCAGCCCGATCGATTCGCGTCGCCAGCTCGGCACCCTGGTCGCCAGCGATGCCGCCGCGATCGAGGCCGCGCTGAACCTGGCCGACGCCGCCCAGGACGGCTGGGCCGACCGCCGCGCCGAAGACCGCGCCGCGCTGCTGGACAAGGCCGCCGACCTGCTCGAGGCACGCCAGGCCGAATTCCTCTGGCTGCTGAGCCGCGAAGCCGGCAAGACGCTGCCCGATGCGCTGGGCGAATTGCGCGAGGCGGTCGACTACTGCCGCTTCTACGCCCACGAGGCGCGCCGCCTGATGGGCAGCCCGATCGCGCTGCCGGGCGTCACCGGCGAATCGAACGAGCTGCGCCTGACCGGCCGAGGCCCCTTCGTCGCCATCGCGCCGTGGAATTTCCCGCTGGCCATCTTCCTGGGCCAGATCACCGCCGCGCTGGCCGCCGGCAACACCGTGATCGCCAAGCCCTCGCGCCGCACCCCGCTGATCGGCATGCGCGCCATCGAGGCGCTGCTCGAAGCCGGCATCCCCGGCGACGTGCTGCACTACCTGCCGGGCGAATCGGGCGGCCTGTCGGACAAGCTCTTGGGCGACGGCCGGGTGGCCGGCGTGGCCTTCACCGGCTCGACCGGCGCGGCCTGGAAGATCAACCGCACGCTGGCCGCGCGCGATTCGAGCATCGCCAGCCTGATCGCCGAGACCGGCGGCCTCAACGCCATGATCGCCGACAGCTCGGCCCACGTTGAGCAACTGATCATCGACGTGCTGATGAGCGCCTTCAACTCGGCCGGCCAGCGCTGCTCGGCGCTGCGCATCCTGCTGGTGCAGGACGACATCGCCGACGCGGTGATCGAGCGCATCGGCCAGGCCATGAAGGAACTGCGGCTGGGCGACCCGCTGCAGCTGGCGACCGACGTCGGCCCGACCATCGACACGCTGTCGCAGCGCGACCTGCAGTCCTATTGCGACAAGCTGGCCCAGAGCGCGCGCCTGATCGGCACCACGCCGGTGCCGGCCGGCCTCGAGCACGGCTGCTTCTTCGCCCCGCACGCCTTCGAGGTTTCGCTCGACGCGCTGCCGACGACCGAGACCTTCGGTCCGGTGCTGCACATCGCCCGCTTCAAGAGCGACGGCCTGGAGGACGCGGTCCATCGCGTCAACAAGCTCGGCTTCGGCCTGACCATGGGCGTGCACACGCGGCTGGACAGCACGGTGGAGACGGTGCGCAAGCTGGCCAAGGTCGGCAACCTCTACGTCAACCGCAACCAGATCGGCGCCGTGGTGGGCTCGCAGCCATTCGGCGGCGAGGGCCTCTCCGGCACCGGCTTCAAGGCCGGCGGCCCGCACTACCTGCTGCGCTTCGCCTGCGAGCGCACGGTCACCATCAATACGGCGGCCGTGGGCGGCAATGTGAAGCTGATGGCAGGAGGGGAAGCCGAACGCGCCTGAAGTACCCAAGCAGCACTACATATAAGAAATGGAAAACCCGCCGTATGGCGGGTTTTTTCATGCGGGCAGGGGCATTGATGACAATCAATTGGTGGGCGCGTCGAGGTTGAAATCTTCCTGCTCCTTGGATATCTTCGCGCGGCACTCAGAGGCGAGTGCAATTATGCTGATCGCATTGCCTGGTCGGCATACTTCAGGCCTGTTTGGCGCAATGTCCTGATTTCGCCGCAATCCCCGCCGCGGGTATTTGCCGGCCGTTGCGCTCTTTCAGCCTTCTCTCCCAAATTCCCGATACGCTTTGACCGTGGCCCGTTGCCGGCCATGGCCCATATATCGAACCGTATTGCAGCCTTACACCAAATTAACAAGCCAGGTATTCCAAAGGAATAATCCCATGCCGATTTATAACGGAAGCAATGAACCCGAAGAAATTTACGGCGGCAGCGGCGCCGATACGATCATGGGTTTGATGGGCGACGACAGTCTGTATGGGCAGGACGGCAACGATTCGATCGACGGCGGCGAGGGCAATGACCTGCTCGACGGTGGCAAGGGCAACGACACGCTGATCGGCGGCGCGGGGAACGACAGCTATGTGATCGACAGCGTCGGCGACGTGGTGACGGAGACTTCGACGCTGGCGACGGAAATTGACACGGCGGTGGTGAGGATCAGCGGCTACACGCTGGCGGCCAACGTCGAGAACCTGGTGCTGGACGGCGCGGCGCTGACCGGCAGCGGCAACGCGTTGAACAATGTGCTGACCGGCACGGCCGGCAACAACATCTTCAACGGCGGCGCGGGCGACGACACGCTGATCGGCGGCCTGGGCAACGACATCCTCGACGGCGGTGCCGGCAACGACACGGCCAGCTATGCCGACAGCACGGCGGCGGTGACGGTGAGCTTGGCCGTCACCACGGCGCAGGACACCGGCGCGGCCGGCATCGACACGCTGAGCAATATCGAGAACCTGATCGGCGGCAGCGGCAACGACAGCCTGAGCGGCAATGCGCAGGCCAACCGGCTGGACGGCGGCAAGGGCAGCGACACGCTGACCGGCGGCGCGGGCAACGATACCTATGTGGTGGACAACGTCGGCGACGTGGTAGTCGAGAGCTCGACGCTGGCGAGCGAGATCGACACCGTGGTGGCCCGCATCAGCGGTTATACGCTGGGCGCCAACGTCGAGAACCTGGTGCTGGACGGTGCGGCGCTGACCGGCAGCGGCAACGCGCTGAACAACGTGCTGACCGGCACAGCCGGCAACAACATCTTCAATGCCGCAGCGGGCGACGACACGCTGATCGGCGGGCTGGGCAACGACATCCTCGACGGCGGTGCCGGCAGCGACACGGCGAGCTACGCCGACAGCACGGCGGCACTCACCGTCAATCTGGCCGTCACCACGGCACAGGACACCGGTGCGGCCGGCAGCGACACGCTGACCAATATCGAGAACCTGATCGGCGGCAGCGGCAACGACAGCCTGACGGGTAACGCGCTGGCCAACCGGCTCGATGGCGGCAAGGGCAGCGACACGCTGACCGGCGGCGCGGGCAACGACACCTACGTGGTGGATGCGGCCGGCGACATGGTGGTCGAGACCTCGATGCTGGCGAGCGAGATCGACACGGTGGTGGCGAAGATCAGTGGCTATACGCTGGCCGCCAACGTCGAGAACCTGGTGCTGGACGGCGGGCTGACCGGCAGCGGCAACGCGCTGAACAACCTGCTGACCGGCAATGCGGGCAACAACATCTTCAACGCTGCAGCGGGCGACGACACGCTGATCGGCGGGCTGGGCAACGACATCCTCGACGGCGGTGCCGGCAGCGATACGGCGAGCTACGCCGACAGCACGGCCGCGGTGACGGTAAGCCTGGCCATCACGACGGCGCAGGACACCGGTGCGGCCGGCAGCGACACACTGAGCAATATCGAGAACCTGCTGGGCGGCAGCGGCAACGACAGCCTGAGCGGCAATGCGCAGGCCAACCGGCTCGACGGCGGCAAGGGCAGCGACACGCTGACCGGCGGCGCGGGCAACGATACCTATGTGGTGGATGCGGCTGGCGACGTGGTGATCGAGACCTCGGCGCTGGCGAGCGAAATCGACACGGTGGTGGCCAGGATCAGCGGCTACACGCTGGCGGCCAACGTCGAGAACCTGGTGCTGGACGGCGGGCTGACCGGCAGCGGCAACGCGCTGAACAACCTGCTGACCGGCAATGCCGGCAACAACATCTTCAACGCGGCCGCAGGCGACGACACGCTGCTCGGCGGCCTGGGGAACGACATCCTCGACGGCGGCGCGGGCAGCGACACGGCGAGCTATGCCGACGCCACCGCGGCGGTGACGGTGAGCCTGGCGGTGACGACGGCGCAGAACACCGGTGCGGCCGGCAGCGACACGCTGAGCAATATCGAGAACCTGGTCGGTGGCAGCGGCAACGACAGCCTGACGGGCAACGCACTGGCCAACCGGCTGGACGGCGGCAGCGGCAACGACACGCTGATCGGTGGCGGGGGCAACGACAGCTATGTGATCGACAGCGCGGGCGACGTGGTGAACGAGACCTCGACGCTTGCGACCGAAGTCGACACCGTGATCGCCCGGATCGGCGGCTACACGCTGGGCGCCAACGTCGAGAACCTGACCTTGGACGGCGCGGCGCTGACCGGCAGCGGCAATGCGCTGAACAACCTGCTGACCGGCAACGTCGGCAACAACATCTTCAATGCCGGCGCGGGCGACGACACGCTGCTCGGCGGCCTGGGCAACGACATCCTCGACGGCGGCGCCGGCAACGATACGGCGAGCTACGCCGACAACACGACGGCAGTGACGGCGAGCCTGGCCATCACGACGGCGCAGGACACCGGTGGGGCCGGCATTGACACGCTGACCAGCATCGAGAACCTGGTCGGCGGCGGCGGCAACGACAGGCTGACGGGCAACGCGCTGGCCAATCGGCTCGACGGCGGCATGGGCAGCGACACGCTGAGTGGCGGTGCCGGCAACGATACCTACCTAGTGGATGCCGCCGGCGACGTGGTGGTGGAGACGTCCGCGCTGGCCACAGAGATCGACACCGTGATCGCCCGGATCAGCGGTTATACGCTGAGCAGCAACGTCGAGAACCTGACGCTGGAGGTCGAGGCACTGGCCGGCAGCGGCAACGAGCTGGCCAACGTATTGCGCGGCAACGCGGGCAATAACGTCCTACTGGGCGGGCTCGGCGACGACACCTTGTTCGGCGGGCTCGGCGATGACGTGCTCGACGGTAACGGCAGCGGCCAGCCGACGACCGATCCCGGCCAGGGTGGTCGGGATACTGCCGACTATTCCGGCCTCGGCGGCGCGCTGACGATCGATCTGCGGATTTCTGCGGTTCAGAACACCGGGGCCGGGGCCGACCAGCTGATCGGTATCGAGAATATCGTCGGTGGTGCGGGCAATGACAGCTTGATCGGCAATGCGGCCGACAATTCGCTGGCCGGGGGCGAGGGCAACGATACGCTGGTAGGTGGCGGCGGCTCTGACCTGCTGGCGGGTGGCAACGGCATCGACCTGGCGAGCTACCGGATCGAGACGAGTGCCGTCCAGGCCGATCTCGCCAACCTGGGCTATCAATACATCGGCGTGAACGCCGGTTGGGATCAACTGTCCGGCATCGAGAACCTCGAAGGCTCGCAAAGCGGCAACGACATGTTGCGCGGCAACGCAGCGGCAAACTGGCTGGGCGGCCTGGGCGGCAACGACACGCTTGATGGTGGCGCCGGTCTCGACACCCTGGCCGGCGGAATCGGCAACGACACCTATCTGGTCGATCGTGTCGACGACGTGATCGAGGAGGTGTCGACCGCGGCTGACGAAATCGACACCGTCCTCTCGACCGTGAGCTGGATGCTGGCCTCGACGCTGGAGAACCTGACGCTGGTCGGCATCGGTGTGATCGACGGCACCGGCAACGACCGCAATAACGTCCTGGTCGGCAACGCCGAGAACAATCGGCTGCAGGGCGGCAACGGCGACGACCGACTGCAGGGAGGGGGGGGCGCCGACACGTTGGACGGCGGCAGTGGCATCGATACGGCGAGCTATCTCGACACCGGTGCCGGCGTCGTCGTCAACCTCGCGATCCTGGGGCCGCAGGATACCGGCGTGGCTGGTGCCGACCTGCTGATCGGTATCGAGAACCTGGTAGGGAGCGCAGTCGGCGCCGATGTGCTGACTGGCAATGCCCAAGCCAACCTGATCGACGGGGCGGGCGGGAACGATACGCTCGACGGCGGCACGGGCGCCGATACGCTGGTCGGAGGCCTCGGCAACGATACCTACCAGGTGGATCAGCTCGATACGATCGTGGAGACCACGGCATCGGCGACCGAGATCGACACCGTCGTCGCCGCCGTATCGTGGACCCTGGGCGATCGGCTCGAAAGCCTGATCCTGAACGGCACGGCTGCCGTAGGGACCGGCAATGCGCTGAACAACGCCATTGTCGGCAACGGCGCGGCCAATCGGCTGGCCGGCGGCGGCGGCCTGGATACGCTTGACGGCGGAGCCGGCGACGACACGCTCGAGGGCGATGAGGGTGACGACGTGTTGTCCGGAGGATTCGGGAATGACTTGCTATCGGGCGACGGCGGGGAGGACACCGCTTTGTTTGCAGGCCCTAAATCCGGGTACCGGCTGAGTGTCGACGCGAACGATCGGCTGGTGGTGGAAGATATCGACCCGTTGAATGGCAATACAGGTCTGGACGTGCTGACTGGCATCGAAAAGCTGGTATTCGGCGACTACACGATGACGGTCGGCGTACAAAAGAGCGGTGATAACCGGATCAGCACCGTATCGAAGGTGCCGGCCCTGGATTTTCCAAACGCGCTCAAGACGTCGATGACCGTTCTGGCCAATGGAGATCGGGTGGTGACTTGGCAGGAGATGCGCAAGGTCGACCCGGACACTTATGGCTACGACGAATTGAAATCCTATCAGCAACGATATGGCAAAGATGGGCGCGAATTAGGCGAGCGCATTGTTCTGGGGATCGATACGGTGAACATGTCGGTGCCTATGGTCATCGCCTTGCCTGATGGGGGCTGGTTGACGACGGCCCGGGCAGGTGGATACGCATACCAGCAAAGATTCAATTCCAATGGGCAGGCTTCGATGCCCTGGCTGAGCGTGGGTACCGATCCCCAGCAGGGGCAGTCCGAGCATTCCGTTGCTCTGCTGTCGGATGGCGGCTGGGTGGTGACCTGGACGGCGGCCATTTCCATGATGTCACGTAATATTCGGCAACAGCGCTTCGATAAGGACGGGTCTCTTGTCGGGGCCGAGGTGATCGTCGGCGATATCAATCTCAAGGATTGGTCAGAAACCGATTCCCAGGTGACGGGGCTTGCGGATGGCGGGTGGCTGGTCGCGTGGAAATGCTCGGATGGAAGCAGTGGCGGCATCAAGCAGCGCCGCTATGGGCGTGACGGCCAGCCGATCGGGAATGCGCAATTTGCCCATGCCCGGATCGAAGGAGATCAGATGTCCCCGGCGATTGCCGCCCTGCCGGATGGCGGGTGGGTGCTCACCTGGGTCGAAAACGGTGCTACCAATGGCAAAACCGGTGTCTATATGCGCCGCTACAGCGCGCAAGGTATGCCTTTGGCCGAGGAGCAGAAGATTGGCCCAACGGATGGCCGTATTTCGGGTGATGAGTCTTCACCTGCCGTCACGGCATTGAAAGACGGCGGATGGATCGTTGCCTGGTCCATGCTCGGTTCTGCCGGAAAATGGGAAATGCATACCCGGCGCTACAGCGGGTCGGGACAGCTGGTAGGTGAGGCATCGTTGTCCGATATCGGCACGGTCTCCTTCTTGCTCAATCCGAGTCTCGCTGCCACCGCTGATGGTGGTTGGATCATCAGTTGGGGGCAGATGGAAGGGGAGTCGGACGGCCTGGGCAAGGACGGTATCTACCAGCGGCGTTTCAACAGCTCAGGCGTGGCGGTAGCAAACACGACATATCGATTGAAGGATCAGGCCGGCAACGAAACTGTCTATGGTGCCGGCGGAGACGAGGTCATTGCCGTCGGGATGGGCAACGATTCCATCGACGGTGGTGGCGGCAGCGATACCGTCGATTATTCCGCCGGCGCATCGAAGGGCGTGTCGGTCGATCTGTCGATCGTGACCGCACAGGACACCAAGGGCGCCGGCATCGATACCCTGATCGATATCGAGAATCTCGTCGGTTCGCTCGTCGGGCACAACAACTTGGCCGGCAATGCCAGGAACAATCAGCTGCGTGCGGGCAGCGGCAACGACACGCTTGCCGGCGGGCTTGGTAACGACCTGCTGCAGGGGGGCGCCGGCAATGACGTCTACCGCTTCGGCGGCGGCATCGACACCATCGTCGAGAACGACGCCACGGCCGGCAATACCGACATGGTCGAGTTCGGCGGCACGATCATGCGCGACCAGCTCACCTTCAAGCGATCGGTGGATAGCCTCGAGATCGGCATCGCCGGCACGGCCGACAAGCTGGTCTTGGCCGACTGGTATCTCGGTACCGCGCGCCACGTCGAGCAATTCCGCTTCAGCAACGGCGAAGTCCTGCTCGACAGCCAGATCCAGGCGCTGGTCAGCGCCATGGCCGGCTTTGCATCGACGCCGGGAACGCTGGCAGGACAGGTGCCGGAACAGCCGTCGCCGTTGGTCGCGATCATTGCGGCCGGCGGCTACTGAGCGGTGAGTGAACTAAGCTTCTTGGATGTATGAGCGGATCCCGGGCCAGTTCTTCTGGCCCGCATCCGGTGTTGTTTCCGATTCGATTGGAGTGCGCCATGGATGACCTGACTTCGCCCTTTCCCATCACCGCCGAGCCGGGCGAGTCACCTTTGCGCGGCAGTGACGGACCCGACCTGTTGCTGGGTAGCGCCGACGCCGACGTCATCGATGGCCGAAGCGGGAACGACCTGCTGCTGGGCCTGGCCGGCGACGACACGCTGATCGGCGGCCTGGGCAACGACACGATGAATGGCGGCGACGGAGTCGATACCGTGAGCTATGCCGGTACCGCCCAGGTGATCGTTGATCTGGCGACCGGTCAAGCATCGGGTGGTGCGGGTTACGACACCCTGATCAGCATCGAGAACGTGATCGGTGGCGTACAGCACGACACGCTGACCGGCAATGCCCAAGCTAACCGGCTCGATGGCGGCGACGGCAACGACACCATGACTGGCGGCGGTGGTGATGACGTATACGTCGTGAATCAGGTGGGCGACGTCGTGGTGGAGAGCAGCGCCAGCGGCGGGGTCGATACGATAATCGTCTCGGTTAGTGGCTACACCTTGGCGGCCAATGTGGAGAACATGGTCGTCAAGTTCGGCACCGGCTATGGCAATGACCTTGCCAACGTGATCACGGCGGATCCAAGTAACAGCATGGGCTCCAGCCTCAATGGCGGCGCAGGCGACGACACGCTGATCGGCGGCTATACCAACGATGTACTGGAAGGCAGCAGCGGCATCGATACCGTGAGCTATGCCGGCATGACCAGCGCGGTGCAGATCAGCCTGGCCGTAGTCACCCAGCAGTTCAATCAGGGCGCGAGCTACGACACCCTGCTGCACATCGAGAACCTGATCGGCGGCAGCGGCAACGACACGCTGACCGGCAGCACGCTGGCCAACGTGATCGAGGGCGGACTGGGCAACGATGTCATCGACGGTGCCGCCGGGTCGACACCGCGAGCTACGCGGGCAGCAACGCTGCGGTGAACGTCAGCCTGGCGCTGACCACCGCGCAGAACACCGGTGGCGCCGGCACCGATACCCTGAGCAATATCGAGAATCTGCAAGGTGGCAGCGGCAACGACACCCTGACCGGCAACGCGGCCGACAACGCGCTGGCCGGTGGCGGCGGCGACGATGTGCTGGTCGGCGGCTCGGCAACGACACGCTCGACGGCGGCGACGGCATCGACACGGCGAGCTATTCCGGCAGCGCCGCGGTGACGGTGAGCCTGGCGGTGACGATCGCGCAGAATACCGGCGGCGCCGGCACCGATACGCTGAGCAACATCGAGAACCTGCTCGGCGGCAGCGGCAACGACGCGCTGACCGGCAACGCGCAGGCCAACCGGCTCGACGGCGGCGCCGGCAGCGATACGCTGGCCGGCGGCGCCGGCAACGACGTCTACGTGGTGGACAACGCCGGCGACTCGGTGGTGGAGGGCAGCGGTGCCGGCGAAGCCGACACCGTGATCGCGCGGGTCAGCGGCCATACGCTGGCGGCCAACGTCGAGAACCTGGTGCTGGACGGCGTGCAGGTCGGCAACGGCAACGCCCTGGCCAATCTGCTGACCGGCGACGGCGGCAACAACTCGCTCAACGGCGGCGACGCCGACGACACACTGATCGGCGGCCTGGGCAACGACGTGCTCGACGGCGGCAACGGCAGCGGCGACACCGTCAGCTATGCCGGCAGCACCGCCGGCATCACCGCCAACCTGGCGGTCACCGGTACGCAGAACACCGGCGGAGCCGGCGTCGACAAGCTGCTCAACGTCGAGCACCTGATCGGCGGCTCGGGCAACGATGCGCTGGCCGGCAATGCACTCGACAACCGGCTGGAGGGCGGCCTGGGCAACGATACGCTGCTCGGCGGTGCCGGCTCGGATACCGCCAGCTATGCGTCGAGCACTGCGGCGGTGACCGTGACGCTGGCGATTTCGTCGGCCCAGGCCACCGGCGGGGCGGGCATCGACCGGCTGATCGATATCGAGAATCTGCTCGGCGGCAGCGGCAACGACGTGCTGACCGGCAACGGCGGCAACAACGCGCTGACCGGCGGGCTCGGCGACGACACGCTGACCGGCGGCCTGGGCGACGACCGGCTCGATGGCGGCGACGGGCAGGACACCGCCAACTATGCGGACCAGACTGCCGCGCTGACCATCAACCTGTCCGTCTCGACCATGCAGAACACCGGTGCCGGCCTCGACACGCTGATCGGCATCGAGAACCTGATCGGCGGTTCCGGCAACGACGCCTTCACCGGTAACTCGGCGGCCAATCGGCTGGCCGGCGGCCAGGGCGCCGACACTCTGACCGGCGGTACGGGCAACGACACCTACTTCGTCGACAACGCCGGCGACGTGGTGGTGGAAACCTCGACCGACGCGGGCGAGATCGACACCGTGAACGCCCATGTCGACGGCTATACCTTGAGCGCCAACGTCGAGAACCTGCTGCTGCAGGGGCCGGCGCTGGCGGGCACGGGCAACGCGCTGGCCAACCTGCTGGTAGGCACCGCCGGCAACAACACCCTGAACGGCGGCGGCGGTGACGACACGCTGATCGGGGGCCTGGGCAACGACGTCCTGGCCGGCGGGGCCGGCACCGGCGACACCGCCAGCTACGCCGACAGCGTGGCCGCGGTGACGGTGAGCCTGGCGGTCACGACGGCGCAGAACACCGGTGGGGCCGGCACCGATACGCTGACCGACATCGAGAACCTGATCGGCGGCTTCAACCACGACGCGCTGACCGGCAACGCACTGGCCAACAGGCTCGAGGGCGGCACGGGCAGCGATACGCTGACCGGCGGAGCCGGCATCGATACCCTGATCGGCGGCTTCGGCGACGACGTCTACGGAGTCGACAATGCAAGCGACGTGATGAGCGAAGAAGCCGACGCCGGCATCGACACCGTGGCAGTGCAGTTCAGCGGCTACACGCTCGGCGCCAACCTGGAGAACCTGCGGCTGGAGGGCGCGGCGCTGACCGGCAGCGGCAACGCGCTGGCCAACCGGCTGATCGGCAACGCCGGCAACAACATCTTCAACGGCGGCAACGGCGACGACACGCTGCTGGGCGGCATGGGCAACGACATCCTCGACGGCGGCAGCGGCTGGGGCGACACGGCGAGCTACGAAGACGCCACCGCGGCCGTGATGGTGAGCCTGGCGGTGACTAGCGCGCAGAACACCGGCGGGGCCGGCAGCGACACGCTGGCGAACATCGAGAACCTGATCGGCGGCAGCGGCAACGACGCGCTGACCGGCAATGCGTTGGACAACCGCCTGGCCGGCGGCGCCGGCCAGGACACGCTGACCGGCGGCGGCGGCAACGATACTTATGTCGTGGACAACGCTGGCGACGTGATCGTGGAAGCGGCCATCGACGCCGACATCGACACGGTGATTTCTTCGGTCGACTACACCTTGGCCGCCAACGTGGAGAACCTGTACCTGACCGGCTCGGCACGGGTCGGGGTCGGCAATGCGCGGTCCAACATGATCCGCGGCTCGGACGGGAACGACACCTTGTCCGGCGGCAGCGGCGGGGCCGATACCCTGGTCGGCGGCCTGGGCGACGACAGCCTGTCGGGTGGCAGCCTGCTGATCGGCGGGGTGGGCAACGACACCCTGAGCCTCGGGGACTCATGATTGGCGGTGCCGGCGATGACGTCTATGTCATCACTCCCAGCACCTCCGGCATCTACCTCAGCAATTACAAAATCCAGGAAGGTGCGGGCTTGGAGGGCGGGATCGACACGCTCTACACCAACCTCAACTTCTACGGCGATGTTGTTTTGGCTGCGAATGTCGAGAATCTGTACCTGACCGGCACGGCCGAGCGGGGCCACGGCAACGACCTCGACAACCTGATCGTCGGCAACGCCAGCAACAACCTCCTGTCCGGCGGCAACGGCAACGACACCATCGTGGGCGGGCTCGGCAACGATACGCTCGATGGCTTGAACGGGAACAATACGGTCAGCTACGCCGACTGCATTTCGGCGGTGACGATCGATCTCAGAGTCACGGTCGCCCAAGAGACCGGTGCGAGCGGGAACGACATGCTGCGGAATTTCGCCAATGCGATCGGCGGCAGCGGCAACGACGAGCTGACTGGCGCCGAGTACGCCAACCGCCTCGATGGCGGCCTGGGCAGCGATACGCTGATCGGCCTGGCGGGCAACGATACCTATGTGATCGACAACGCCGGTGACGTGATCGTGGAGGAATCCGCCAGCGCCACCGAGATCGACACCGTCGTCGCACGCATCAGCGGCTACACGCTCGGCGTCAACCTGGAGAACCTGACGCTGGAAGGCCCAGCCAAGACCGGCAGCGGCAACGCGCTGTCGAATCTGCTGACCGGCAACGCGGCCAACAACATTTTCAATGGCGGCCTCGGCGACGATACGCTGCTCGGCGGGCTGGGCGACGACATCCTCGATGGCGGCAGCGGCATGGGTGACACCGCCAGCTACGCCGACAGCCTGGCGGCGGTGACGGTCAGCTTGGCGCTGACCGGCGCCCAGAACACGCTGGGTGCCGGCAGCGATACGCTGGTCAATATCGAAGGCCTGATCGGCGGCAGCGGCAACGACTTGCTGATCGGCAACAGCGGCGCCAACCGGCTGACCGGCGGCGCGGGCAACGATACGCTGGCCGGCGGTGCCGGCAACGATACCCTGGTCGGCGGCACCGGCAACGATGTCTACCGCTTCAGCGGCGGCGTCGACACGATCATCGAGGCCGACAACACCGCGGGCAATATCGACGTGGTGGAATTCGCCAGCGGGGTGACCAAGGAGCAATTGAGCGTCCAGCACGTCGGCAGCAACCTCGAGATCGGCATCACCGGCACCGGTGACAAGCTGATCCTGCAGAACTTCTATGGCGGCCTGCCTTATCACGCCGAACAGTTCCGCTTCAGCAACGGCGACGTGCTGACCGACAGCCAGTTGCTGCAGATGGTCCAGGCCATGGCCAGCTTCGCGCCGAGTCCAACGGGTCTGCTGATCTCGTCCGACGATTCCCAGGGGCGTACGCCGATTCCCTGGCTGGCGGTGAATCCACGCTGATGCCCCGGTAGAATATAATCTTTGGTGTATGGCGCGGTTCGCCGTCGAGGCGGGCCGCGTTACTTTTTTATACCTTCATAGACATCCGATTTCGTGACGAACGCCCGTACTCCTTCTTCCCTCGACCGCCCTGAAACCACGCCACCGCTCGACAGCGGCCTGCTCGGCCTGGTCCTGCTGGCCCGCTTCCACGCCATCGCCGCCGAACCGGCCCAACTGGCCCATGAATTCAGCGGCGGCCAGCCGTTCGACGAAACCCGCATCCTGCTCGCTGCCCGCAAGCTCGGCCTCAAGGCCCGCGCGGTCGATGCTCGGCTCGACCGGCTTGAGACCCTGCCCCTGCCGGCGCTGGTCGAGGACCGGCGCGGCGGCTACTTCATCCTGGCCCAGCTCGGTCCCGACCAGGTGCTGATCCAGGACCCGCGCGTCGGCCGGCCCGAGATGCTCGACCGTGCCGCTTTCGCCGAACGCTGCAGCGGCCGGGTGCTGCTGTTCGCTTCGCGCGCTTCACTGGCCGGCCAGCTTGCCCGTTTCGACTTCAGCTGGTTCATCCCGGCCGTGGTCAAGTACCGCAAGCTGCTGGGCGAGGTGCTGTTCGTCTCCTTCATGCTGCAACTCTTGGCCCTGCTCACGCCATTGTTTTTCCAGGTGGTGATGGACAAGGTGCTGGTCCATCGCGGCTTTTCCACGCTCGACGTGATCGCGGTCGGCCTGCTGGTCGTCTCGGTGTTCGAGGTGGTGCTCACCGGCCTGCGCACCTGGCTGTTCTCCCATACCACCAACCGCATCGACGTCGAGCTCGGCGCGCGGCTGTTCCGCCACCTGCTCAACCTGCCGTTGGCCTATTTCGAGGCCCGCCGCGTCGGCGATTCGGTGGCGCGCGTGCGCGAACTCGAGAACATCCGCCAGTTCCTCACCGGCAATGCGATCACGCTGGTGATGGACCTGGTGTTCTCGGTGGTCTTCCTGGCCGTGATGCTCTACTACAGCGGCTGGCTCACCCTGATCGTGCTGGTCAGCCTGCCGCTCTACGGCCTGCTGTCCTTCTTCGTCAATCCGATCCTGCGCGCGCGGCTCGACCAGAAGTTCGCCCGCGGCGCCGAGAACCAGGCCTTCCTGGTCGAGGCGGTCAACGGCGTCGAGACCATCAAGGCGATGGCGGTCGAGCCGCGCGTGATCGAACGCTGGGACCGCCAGCTCGCCGCCTACGTGGCGGCCAGCTTCCGCGTCGGCCAGCTCGGCAACGTGGCGAGCCAGGTGGTGTCGCTGATCGGCAAGCTGGTCACCGTCGGCACGCTGTGGCTCGGCGCGCGGCTGGTGATCGACGGCGAGCTCACGGTCGGCCAGCTGATCGCCTTCAACATGCTGGCCGGCCGGGTGGCCGGCCCGATCATGCGGCTGGCCCAGTTGTGGCAGGACTTCCAGCAGGTCGGCATCTCGATGGAACGGCTCGGCGACATCCTCAACACCCGCACCGAGGTCGCCCAGGCCAGCCGCGCCGCGCTGCCGGCCATCGAAGGCGCCATCGAGTTCGACCAGGTGGTGTTCCGCTACCGTCCCGACGGTCCCGAGATCCTGCGCGGCGTCTCGCTGCAGGTGCGGCCCGGCGAGATCCTCGGCATCGTCGGCCGTTCCGGTTCGGGCAAGAGCACGCTGACCAAGCTGTTGCAGCGGCTCTACGTGCCCGAGCGCGGCCGCGTGCTGGTCGACGGCGTCGACCTGGCGCTGGCCGATCCGGTCTGGCTGCGCCGCCAGGTCGGCGTGGTGCTGCAGGAGAACCTGCTGTTCAACCGTTCGATCCGCGACAACATCGCGCTGGTCGACCCGGGCCTGCCGATGGAGGCGGTGATCGAGGCGGCCAAGCTGGCCGGCGCGCACGAGTTCATCGTGGAGCTGCCCGAAGGCTACGACACCATGATCGGCGAGCACGGCACCGGTCTGTCGGGCGGGCAGCGCCAGCGCGTGGCGATCGCCCGCGCGCTGGCCACCCGCCCGCGCATCCTGATCCTCGACGAAGCCACCAGTGCGCTCGACTACGAGTCCGAACGCGTGATCCGCGACAATATGCGCGCCATCTGCCGCGGCCGGACCGTGATCGTGATCGCCCACCGGCTGTCCACCGTGCGCATGGCCGACCGCATCGTCGCCATCGATCGCGGCCAGATCGTCGAGGAAGGCAGCCACGCGGAGCTGGTCGGTAAGCCGGGTGGTTACTACGCCCATCTCCACAGCCTGCAACAAGGGTAAGCGCCATGATCTTCCAAGCAAGCAAGGCGCTATTGCAGCGCTACTTCGCGGTCTGGCGCGCCGCCTGGGCCATCCGCCACCAGCTCGACGCCAAGCCGCGGCTGGATTACGAAGCGCAGTTCCTGCCGGCCGCGCTCGAGCTGCAGGAAACCCCGCCCTCGCCGATCCCGCGGCTGACGCTGTGGGCGCTGATCGCGCTGCTGCTGATCGCGTTCCTGTGGAGCATCCTCGGTCGCATCGATGTGGTGGCGGTCGCGCACGGCAAGATCATCCCCGACGACCGCACCAAGCTGATCCAGTCGCCCGAGCTGGCCGTGGTGCACCGGATCCACGTGCGCGACGGCCAGGTGGTCAAGGCCGGCGACGTCCTGGTCGAGCTCGACGCCACCAGCGCCGGCGCCGATCGCGACCGCGTGCGCAGCGAGCTGGCCACCGCCGAGCTGGCGGCGGCACGCGCGCAGGCCATGGTGGTGGCGCTCGAGCAGGGCCGGCCGCCGCGCATCGTGCTGGCGAACGCGGGCGAGGGGCTGGCCGACGAGCAGCGGCTGTTGAGCAGCGAATACCTCGAACTGCAGGCCAGGCTGGCCACGCTCGACGAGGAAACCGCGCGCCGCCGCGCCGAGCTCGAGACCGCCGACCAGATGGTCGCCAAGCTGAGCGAGACGCTGCCGATCGTGCGCCAGCGTGCCGAGGACTATCGCGGCCTGTCGGAGAAGAATTTCGTGGCCAAACATGCGCTGCTCGAGAAGGAGCAGGCGCTGCTGGAGACCCAGCGCGACCTGGCCGGCCAGCAGAGCCGCCAGCGCGAGCTGGGCCACGCCATCGCGCAGAACCAGCGCCAGCGCGCCAGCCTGCTGGCCGAGTCCAGGCGCAACGCGCTCGACCAGTTCAACCAGGCGCGCGACAAGGCCAGTTCGCTGCGGCAGGAGCTGGTCAAGGCCGAGCAGCGCAGGCATCTGCTGACGCTGACCGCGCCGGTCGACGGCGTGGTGCAGCAACTGGCGGTGCACACCGTGGGCGGCGTGCTCAAGGAGGCCGATCCGATCCTGCAGGTGGTGCCGCGCAACGACCGGCTGGTGGTCGAGGCCATGATCGAGAACAAGGACATCGGCTTCGTGAATCCCGACCAGCCGGCCGAGATCAAGGTCGAGACCTTCAACTTCACGCGCTACGGCACGCTGCCGGGCAAGGTGCTGACGGTGTCGACCGATGCGGTGCAGGACGAGAAGCAGGGCCTGGTCTACCCGGCGCGGGTGGAGCTGGCGCGCGCCGACGTGCTGGTCGAGAACAAGCGCGTGAAGCTGGGTGCCGGCATGGCGGTGACGGCCGAGATCAAGATCGGCCGGCGGCGGGTGATCGAGTACTTCCTCAGCCCCTTGACCGAGCATCTGCACGACAGCCTGCGCGAGCGCTGAGGCCGGCGGCGCGTGTGCTCCGGCAGGCGCCGGCCGAGGCCGGCTCGCTGTCCTGTCCCGCGCCCGATCCGCAGCATCGACGGATGAGGCCGGCTCATCGATTCCTGCCGGGCCGACCGTACCCAGGCGGCCGTTTCGTACACCGGCCGCACCAGACCAGGGCCATACCTTGCAAATCCTGTTCCTCCACCAGAATTTCCCCGGCCAGTTCCGCCATCTCGTCGCGGCGCTGGCCGCGCAAGGCCGCCACCGCCTCGTCGCGCTCGGCCAGCCGCAGGCGCCGGGGCTGCCCGGCGTCGAGTTCGTCCGCTACCGGCCCAAGCGCGATCCGGCCAAGTCGACCCATCGCTACCTGCACGGCATGGAACGCGCGGTGCTGGCCGGCCAGGCGGTGATCGAGACCCTGCTGTCGCTCAAGCGCCAGGGCTTCGTGCCGGACGTGATCGTCGCCCACCCGGGTTGGGGCGAGGCGCTCTACGTCAAGGACGTCTACCCGGCTGCGCGGCTGATCCATTTCTGCGAGTACTACTACCACGCCGAGGGCGCCGATGCCGGCTTCGACCCGGCCTTCCCGCTCACGCTGGACGACCGCGCCCGCATTCGCACGCGCAATGCGCTGCATCTGCTCAACCTCGAGCAATGCGACGTGGCGGTGGCGCCGACGGCCTGGCAGAAGTCGCTGCACCCGCCGATCTACCACGACAAGATCCGCGTGATCCACGAAGGCATCGACACCGTGCTGGCCGCGCCGAACCCGGACGTGCGCTTCACGCTGCCGGACGGCCGGGTGCTGACGCGGCAGGACAAGGTGGTCACCTACGTCGCGCGCAATCTCGAACCCTACCGCGGCTTTCCGCAGTTCATCCGTGCCTTGGCGCAGCTGCAGGCCGAGCGCGGCGACGTGCATGCGCTGATCGTGGGCGGCGACGAGGTCAGCTACGGCAGCAAGCCGAAAGATGCGGCCAACTGGCGCGAGAAGATGCTGGCCGAGGTGCAGCTCGACCCGGCGCGCTGCCACTTCGTCGGCAAGCTGCCTTATCTGGACTACCTCAAGGTACTGCAGGTCTCCAGCGCGCACGTCTACCTGACCTATCCCTTCGTGCTGTCGTGGTCGCTGCTCGAAGCGATGGCGGCCGGCTGTTGCGTGATCGGCTCGGATACCGCGCCGGTGCAGGAGGTGATCCGCGATGGGGAGGAGGGCTGGTTGGTGGATTTCTTCGATCAGGACGGCCTGCTGGCGCGGATCGGGCAGGCGCTCGAGCAGGATACGGCTGCGTTGCGGCGGGCGGCGCGGGAGCGTTGCTTGGCTTACGGCATCGAGCGGGGGAATGCGGCTTGGTTGGAGTTGATCGGGGTCGGGTGAAGCTGTGTGGGCCATTGTTGCAGATGCGTGATGGCTGGATTGGTGGCGACCTGCTGCGTGCAACGCAAACCTGGTGTGGAAGCGGCTTTCGCCATGAATGGATCTAATGTGGGCACCATTCTGGCTCGGGTTTACACGCCTGGCACTTGCGCAGGACTATTTGTGCATATTATAAATACTTCTTGTAATGGCGGCCTCCGCCATGTGATGTGGTGGCTTGGGCGCAGTCCGTATACAGGGTTTGGTGACGTTGATACTCGAAATGCACGCCGACCGGCGGCAGGGTATCCGCGCGTCTGAAGAATATAAAATCACCGTTTCGTCTTGCATGCAAGGCGGAGCCTGGAGCGACGGTAGAGCAGCAGGCTGATGTGTTCTATCGCTTGGCTTGTATCGATAGCAGTATATGTGATGCATAAAGTTAACGATAACTTTTGAATTGACCTGTATTCGATGGAGATGAGGATGAAGAAAAACAGGAGTAGGGTTGAAATAAGAAAGTTCTCACTCATGAAATGCAAATCGAATCAATTTATCTATTGGGGATTCCTTCTCGTCCTTTCTATATGTGTCAATGCGCAAGAAGTGTCGGCGCCGACGTGCCCACACTGTGGTATGTGGGAAATCAGTCATAGTCAATCATTTGGTGCCGTTGGTGAACGTATTGTCATTGATAATGACAAGGTTGAAATTCCAACTTGCGGCGAGTTCAATTCGACGGTCGCAAATCAGGAAGTGTCCGTAGATATAAATGGTCGGCGACGACATCGTTCAGTATTGGTATTGCAGCCAATTCATATAGATCCTATTTGTCGGTCGGCGTTTGACACTATGTTGCGGTTGGAGGTCGAGGCTTATACTGACTATTCCGCAAGTGCGGGATATGGCGAATTCAAGGTTTACCTGTCGGAACAGGATAAGCCAGTGCTTTCTTTTTCTGCCTGGAATAAAGAGCGTTATGACCCATGCGATTCTGGGAGTGGCATGGGGGCGGCGGCCTGTATGGAAATCGAAAATGCACGCGAATACAAGATTCTTGCCCAAGAGGCTTATGGGGCATATGTATATTTGCCCGCTGGACAGCTGCCGAATTTGAGAATGCAGTTTAATCCGGCGAGTTTCGCGGCGGCAACACGATCATTTTGTGTTAGGCGTGAGGCTGGGAACGGAGCCGGAAGTTGGCCGTATGTGTGGGCGTTGAGTTGTCAGGCCGAATACTTTCGGAAGAAAATTGAAGAATTTCGTTCATGGGTGACTTGCCGATCAAAATCTAAAAATAATAAATGCCTATTTCCTACGAATAATTTCGACAAGGCTGCCAAACGAGATGAATGATACTTTCCCTCTTCGCTGACTGTATGGTTGGTGAAACTGTAGAATGCAACAGGTATTATGACAGTATGCTGGAGTATTTTGGATCGATACTGTTTGATCCATCAGATCGACTGCTTGTGATTGAGCTGAAATCAGACACGGATTGGTCGGTATAGAATGGCGTACTTGGGTCATGAGGCGAAGAGAAGAGATTGAAACGTGAGAGATCCCAAGTTTGTAGAGATTAAATTGGGAGTATGCCTTGATTGAAAAAAATAGTTCACAGAATGAGGATCGAATGAAAGAACCAATTAAAGCTTCTGGAAACCGGCCACGATATGATCTGATCCGTATCGTTCTTGCTTTGCTCGCGCTGCTGGGTGTGATGGCCGGGGCGGCGGTAGGTGCGTATGCCCTATACGTTCGTCTGCTATTCGGCGGCTGGCCTGGGACCGAGACCTTGGCATGGAAAGAAGAAGTCCAATTGGACGACGGCCGGGTAATTGTGATCGAGCGCAGCAAGAAATTCCATGGTTATGGAGAACCGGGGCAAGGCAGGCTTGAGCGGGAAGAACAATTGCGGATTCCTAACCCTGATCGACCGGGGGAAATCGTGCAGTGGGATGATGTCGGACGGCAGGAGCCGTTGATCCTACAGGTGCGGAATGGAGTGATATATCTGGTTTCGTCCGATTTAATGGATCGGCGATTTGAATGCCCAAACTATAACATCCATAGCTATACATTGCAGATCTACGATTCTGCCAAACCAAAGCCCAGTTGGGAATTGTCGAATTTTGATCGATTTCTTGATCAGAAGTGGAGGACTGTTAGTGTGAAAAATTTCCAAGACAAAACCATTCAGGCTCCTGTGGCTAATATGTTGATTGGCCCAAAACGCAATGCAGAGGTTATAAAGAAGGAGGGATTTATCACTGTGCGGCGCAAAAAAGAGCGTGATCAGTCCCTGAGCTTTACCTATCATGGTTTGGTGGCTGAGCCGAATCGTTTATGTCGGCCCAAGACACTTATTTCGAATTTGGTTATTGATTCGAGGAGTAAATGATGAGTATTCAAGTGCTTGAATATTCCCTGATGGCGGGGCGTTCCTATTATTCCGTAGAAACGCGCAAACCATATAACCGCTTTCCTCTTCCAACTGGTTGGCAGCAAGCCATTGCTGTCGGTGGTAATTATGGTAGCGGCTTCGAAGCAGTGGCTTTGATACGTGGCAATGAAGTGGTGATTAGTTACGCGGGTACCTATCCCAAAGATTTTGCCGGCGATGGTGGCGCCGACTTGGTAATAGGCGTGGGGACAGTGCATGCTCAATTGATCGAGGCCGCCTTGTTCTACCAGAAGGTGAAAGCGGCTTATCCCGGTGCCAGTATTAGTTTCACCGGGCATTCCCTTGGTGGAGGATTGGCTGCGCTGATGGCCGTTTTTTTCAATAAGCCGGCTGTTACCTTCGACCCTGCGCCATTTCGCGAAGCCGCGCGGCTGACCAATATGTGGCAGTTGCAGGCTGCACTGTCGAATGCCGGCTACCCGGCCGATGCGGACCTGGACAGCTACTGGACACTGGATTTGCCCAATGATGTGGGGCCGCTGACGCCGATTCGCGGCGAAGGAAATATCCATGCCGTCGCAGTGGAAAGCGAATTCCTGACCAACATGGTCACGAACCCCAACCGGCTTTATGACGACATCGATATACTGAAACATGGTGCACCCGATTTGGCGAATGGCATCGGATTGCATTCGCAGGCCCTGTTGATTGCTTTCCTGGCCGACGACCGCTTGCGCACGCTCAGTTTCCAACTGCCAGATATCGTCAGGCTGATGCTGGATGGCGATTACTACGGCTACCAAGGGGACTCTCAAGACCGGGGCTTTCTCGAACACTTGGTTCGCCATCAATTCGGTGCGGATGAATTCGTCGGTAATTATCTGCTTACTCATTTCACCAACGACGTGCAAAAGCTCGTCGATGCAGGCGTGGCGGCTTGGCCGGATGCCTTGCGCAGCCAGATGATCGGACTGACGCTGCAAGCCTATTGGCAGAAGGAGGACACGGCGTTCGACCGTGAATTCTGGACCGTCAGCGGGGGCCGGCTGGTGTTCCATGCCGACGACGTGTTGAGGCAGACCGACGAGATCGGCGACAAGGTGGCTGGCAAGTGGTTCGCAAGCTACCTCAAGGTTCTGGGCCTGGATGAGGCGCAAGCCGAAGCCCATATGGCGGGGCGGACGTTGACCGTACTGTCGCTGAGGGACACCGCGCAGGTACAGCGCGATGCCTTGCGCAATGACGCGTTGGGCCGCGATCTGCGCCTGGCGTTGCTGTCGCTGAGCCCAGTGGCTTTGCTCGGCGGGGCGGATGCCGACGCGCGTCTGGCACTCTATGATCCGGCCTCCGAGCAGGGTGCACTGACCAGCCAGTGGGTTGCCGACCGGGCCAAGCTGGTGGGCTGGATCGGTTATGCCGATGCGCACGATGTGGCGCCGCTCGGCGGCACGCAGTTCATCGATCTCGCGACCGTGAAGGAAAACTGGCTGTTCCAGGATGCATCCAGCGCGACTTCGCTCATGGTCAGTCCGCTCGGTACGGCTTCGAGCACGACGCACGTGGTCGGCTTTGGCGGAAGCATGGACGAGATTCTGACGGGCAGGGCTGCGACCGATTATCTCTACGGCATGAATGGTAACGATACCCTTCAGGGAGAAGCCGGCGCAGACTACCTCGAAGGTAGTGCCGGCAACGACCAGCTCGAAGGGGGCGCCGGCCGCGACACGCTGCTGGGTTTGGCTGACGACGACGTGCTGCAAGGCGATGGCGATGAAGACTCGCTGGCCGGAGGTCAGGGCAACGACCGGCTGTATGGTGGCGACGCGCGAGACACGCTGCGCGGTGGTGCCGGTATCGACCAGTTGTTTGGCGAAGACGCCAACGACGCGCTCTACGGTGACGATGGTGCCGATCAGCTCAATGGCGGAATGGGCAATGACTGGCTCGAAGGAGGCGAGGACTTCGATACCTATTTCGTCGAGAGCGGCCACGGCGACGACGTGGTCGTCGACGCCGACGGCGTAGGCGGCGTTGTGCTCGCAGGCATGGCGTTGGCCGGCGGCCAGCGGACGCTGGAATACGGCGCCTACCTCAGCGCCGACCAGGGTTACCGCTACAGCTGGACGCCGAACGAGCAGGGCGTGGGCGATCTGCTGGTCACGGTGGTCGCCACCGGCCAGCGCCTGGTGATCCAGCAGTTCCGCAACGACCAGCTCGGCATCCATCTGGATTCGACCGGCACGGCGCCGGCTCCCGACAACGCGGGCAATGCGGCGAACGACTATCTGCACGCCTCTGCGAACTTCAACGGCGGCGGCGGCAACGACCTGATCCTGGCCTCGGCCGGCACCGGCACGCTCAACGGCGGCGAAGGCAACGACTTCGTCTTCGCCGGCGAGGGCAAGAAGATGGTCTACGGTGGCGCCGGCAACGATTACCTGACTGGTCGTATCGTCATCAGCCCTGCGGGCGGCGATGGGGCCGATTGGCAGGCGGATTACCAGAACTGGTCGATCAAGGGCGAGGTCAGCCGTCGGGACGACTGGTCATTGACCTGGGCCTTCGGTGAGCAGCCGGCAGCAGCCACCATGATGGCCGCGGCAGATACCAGCCAGGCCGCGTCCATCTCCGGCACCGTCGCTGCGGCGGATACCTTCAAGCTCACGCCGCGCCAGCCGGGCGATGCAGACATGAGCTCGGCCCTTTTCAACGTCAGCGGCGATTCCAGCCGCAACCTGACCGGCTTCTTCGCCGACGGCGGCATCGGCAACGACTGGATCTCGGCCGCGGCCGGCAACGACACGCTGCTGGGCGGCCAGGGCGATGACTTCGTGATCGGCGATGCCGGCGACGACTACGCCGCGGGCGGCATCGGCAACGACACGCTGTGGGGCAACAGCGGCAACGACCAGCTCGAAGGCGGCGGCGACGACGACGAGATCAGCGCCGGCCAGGGCCGGGACGTGGTGTCGGGCGGCGACGGCGCCGACCTGCTGCAGGGCGGCGACGACGGCGACTTCGTCGCGGGCGACCAGGGCAACGACACGCTGTTCGGCGGCAACGGCTCGGACGACCTGTCGGGCGGCGACGGCGACGACTACCTGGTCGGCGGCGACCTGGCGGATATCGACGGCACGGCCGACCGCGACACGCTGAACGGCGGCCTGGGCGCCGATGTGCTGATCGGCGACGGCGGCAGCGACGTGTTGCTGGGCGGCGAGGGCAACGACGTGCTGCTGGCGACCGTCGGCGCGCTCGCACCCGGCATGGGCGGCGACAACTTCCTCGACGGTGGCGGCGGCAACGATCGTCTGCGCGGCGATTCTGGTAACGATAGCCTGCTCGGCGGCAGCGGCGCGGACAGCCTGCTGGGCCGCGACGGCGACGACCTGCTCGCGGGCGGCGACGACCAGGATCTGCTGCAAGGCGACGGCGGTGCCGACAGCCTGGACGGCGGCGGGGGCGACGACAGCCTGCTGGGCATGGCGGGCGACGACGTCCTCGCCGGCGGCGACGGCATCGATGCGCTGGACGGTGGCGACGGCAACGATTTGCTGCAGGGCGATGCCGGCCTGGACAAGCTGCACGGCGACGCGGGCGACGACACGCTCGAGGGCGGCGCGGGCGACGACGGCCTGCGCGGCGACGCGGGGAACGACAGCCTGGACGGCGGCGCCGGCCAGGACGTGCTGCTGGGCAAGGACGGCGACGACCGCTTGCTCGGCGGCGACGGCGTCGACGAACTGGTCGGCGACGAGGGGCAGGACATGCTGTCGGGCGACGGCGGCAACGACCTGCTGCACGGCGACGGCGGCCAGGACGTGCTGTCCGGCGGCGAGGGCAACGATTCGCTGAGCGGCGGCGACGGCGATGACGCACTCGATGGCGGCGAGGGCGACAACCTGCTGCAGGGCGATGCGGGCAACGACACGCTCAGGGGCGGGGCCGGTACCGACGGGCTCGACGGCGGCGACGGCGACGACCGCTTCCTGTGGGGCCGCGGCCAGGGCAGCGACGTGGTGTGGGACGCCGGCGGCGAGGACCGGATCGTGCTGGATGCGGACGTGGGGGCGGGGTCGGTGGCGTTCTACCGCAGCGGCGACCACTTGGTGCTGGCGCTGGACGACGGTGCCCAGCTGTTCGTCGACCGGCAGTTCGCGGCGGGCGGGCACGCGATCGAGCAGGTGGCGTTCGGCGACGGCACGGTCTATTCGGCGGCCGAGATCGAGGCGCGCGCGATCGTGGTGACGGGGCCGGCCGACACGCTGACCGGCTCGGCGGGCGACGACGTCTTCGTGGTCGACAATGCGGCGGACCAGGTGATCGAGGCGAAGGACGGCGGCCGCGACGTGGTGCGCAGCACGGTCGACTACGTGCTGGCGGACCAGGTCGAGACGCTCGAATTGACGGGTGTGCTGAATATCGACGGCTACGGCAACGGCCTGGACAACCTGATCCGCGGCAATGCCGGCGCCAATGTGCTGAGCGGCCGGCTGGGCAACGACACGCTGATCGGCGGCGCGGGCGACGATACCTACTGGGTCGGCGATGCCGGCTATTACCCGGATTGTCCCAACCTGATCTACAACCCCGACGAGATCGTCGAGCGGGCCGGGGAGGGGAACGACACGGTCGTGGCCTACAACTACGACCAGACGCTGGGCGCGAACGTTGAGAACCTGAAGATCGTCGACACGGCCTATTCGAGCTATGCGCGCATCGGGCGCGGCAACGGGCTGGACAACGTCATCGAAGTCGTCGCCGTCAATATTCCGGAGGCCGTGCTCGATGGCGGCGCGGGGTCCGATACGCTGATCGGCGGCGCGGAGCGGGACTTCTACCTGATCGATCAGGACGGCGACGTGATCGTGGAGCGGGGCGGGGACGAGCGCGATACCGTCGCCAGTTCCTGCGACTACCGCCTGGCCGACGGCCTGGAGAACCTCGTGCTGCGCGGCATGGCGATCGAGGGGATCGGCAACGCGGCGCGCAATGTGCTGGATGGCTACACTGGCGATCGGTTCTACGACGCTTACGTCTACGGCGCCCAGACCAACTCGACCGCCAATCGGCTGGTCGGGCTGGACGGCGACGATCTCTACATCGTCGGCACGGGCGACGTGATCGAGGAAGAGGCCGGCGGCGGCAACGACGTGGTGCGCTTCGAGGCGGGCAGCGAGGCCGATCTGAGCAAGCTGGCCCACGTCGAGAATGCCGTGCTGGGGGACAGCCACGACGGGTCCGCCCTGATCGGCAACGACGGCGCCAATCAGCTGGTCGGACGCGATTGGGGCTGCACGGTAATCGGTGGCGGCGGCGACGACACGCTGCTGGGCGGCAGCGGCATGGGCCGGGACGTGCTGGACGGCGGCGAGGGCAACGATCTGCTGATCGCGGGGCAGTTCGACACGCTGGCGGGCGGGCAGGGCGACGACACCCTGGACGGCAGCGCGACCGACGGCAGCTGGACCCTGCGCTTCGGCCGCGGGGACGGGGCCGACCTGATCGAAGGCATCCATCCGGGCGAAGGGGAGCACGGCACGATCGAACTGGGCGCGGGCATCGAGCTGGACGACCTGACGGTCACGCGCGAGGGCGACGACTTGATCGTCGAACTGGACGGGGCGGCGAGCCGTTCTCGGCATTCGCTCTCGGCCAGGGGGCGGATCGGATCACGGTCCGCGGCAATTTCGCGGCCCGGGCCGATGGCCATGCTTCGTACGGGGTCGGCAAATTGCGGTTTGCCGACGGCCTGGAGCTGAATGCCGGCCAGATCGACATCCTGGTGCGGGGCGGCGCCTTGCCGAGCAGCGGGAACGATACGCTGGTCGGCGGCAGCGGCGCCGACCAGCTCGATGGCCTGGCCGGCGACGACTGGCTGGTGGGCCAGGGCGAAGACGACACCTTGGTCGGCGGCCTGGGCGACGATCGCCTGGAGGGCGAGGCCGACGACGACAGCCTGGACGGCGGCAGCGGCAACGACGGCCTGTTCGGCGGCGAAGGGAACGACCTCCTCGCGGCCGGCGAAGGACACGACGATCTCTCCGGTGGACGCGGTTCCGATACCTTGCTCGGCGGCGACGGCAACGATTACCTGAAGGGCTATGGCGAATCGCCGGACGAAGAAGGGGCCGACCTGCTGGACGGCGGCGCCGGCAACGATTGGCTGTATGGCGGAACGGGCGACGACACGCTGATCGGCGGCAGCGGCGACGACAATCTCAGCGGCCTGGCCGGGGCGAACGTCTACCGCTTCGCTGCCGGCTTCGGCGTCGATATGGTGGAAGGCCCGGCCGACGTGGCCTCCGCGGTCGACGACTGGATCGAATTCTCGGCCGGATTGCGCGCCGCGGATCTGCAGCTCGCCCTGTATGGCACCCAGGGGCTGCTCATCCGGTTTGCCGGCGGCAGCGACGCGATCTATTTCTCCAACTTCGAGTCGTCGCTGAAGGGCATCCGTTTTGCCGACGGCACCGAAATCGGCGCGGAGGAGATCCATCGCCGGGCGCATCGCATCGACGGCACCGACGGGGACGACTACCTCGAAGGCACGATGTCCGACGACCAGATCTACGGCCTGGCCGGCAACGACTTCCTGCTGGCGAGCAGCAGCGCCGACCTGCTCGACGGCGGCAGCGGCGCGGACACCATGCAGGGCGGCGACGGCGACGACGTCTACGTCGTCGACAATGCCGGCGACCTGGTCCAGGAGACCAGCAGCGCGGGCGGATACGACACCGTCCGCAGCGGTATCGCATATACCTTGGCCAGCTACACGGAACAGCTGGTGCTCACCGGCACGGCGGCAATCAACGGCACCGGCAATGGCCTGGCCAACCGGATTACCGGCAATTCGGGCAATAACGTGCTGAACGGCGCCGGTGGTATCGACACCCTGGTCGGAGGGGGCGGCGACGATACCTATGTCGTCGACAATGTGAACGACCAGGCGACCGAAAATGCGGGCGAGGGGACCGACCTGGTGCAGTCCTCGGTCAGCTATACCCTGGTTGCGAACCTGGAAAACCTGACGCTGACCGGCAGCGCGGCCATCAACGGCGGCGGCAACGAAGCCGCGAACATCCTGAACGGCAACGGCGCGGGCAATCGCCTCGACGGCGGTGGCGGCGGCGACACGCTCGACGGCAAGGCCGGCAACGATACGCTCGCCGGCGGCACCGGCGACGATGTCTACCTGGTCGACGCTGCCGGCGACGCGGTGACCGAGAATGCCGGCGAAGGCCGCGATACGGTCAAGTCGGCGGTGGCCTGGATGCTCGGCGCCAACCTCGAGAACCTGGTCCTGACCGGTACGGCCGCGATCAACGGCAGCGGCAATGCGCTCGACAACGTGCTGAGCGGCAACACGGCGGCCAATACGCTCGATGGCGGCGCCGGCAACGACACGCTGGCCGGTGGGGCGGGCGACGACAGCTATGTGGTGGACAGCCTGGGCGATGTCGTCACCGAGAATGCGAACGAAGGCAGCGATACGATCCGGGCCTCGGTCGGCCTGGCGCTCGGGTCGAACGTCGAAAAGCTGATCCTTGCAGGCAGCGCGGCCATCGACGGCACCGGCAATGGCCTGGCCAACACGCTGACCGGCAACGCGGCGGCCAATGCACTCGACGGTGGCGCCGGCAACGACACGCTGATCGGCGGCGCGGGCGACGACGTCTACCGCGTCGATGCGTCCGGCGATGTGGTGACTGAAAACGCAAGCGAAGGCACCGATACGGTCCAGTCCGCCGTCGCCTGGACGCTCGGGGCCAACCTGGAAAAACTGATCCTGATCGGGACGGCGGCGATCAATGCCACGGGCAACACGCTCGACAACGCGCTGACCGGCAATGCGGCGGCCAATACGCTCGACGGCGGCGCCGGCAACGACACGCTGATCGGCGGCGTCGGCGACGACGTTTACCTGGTCGATGCCGCCGGCGACGTGGTCACCGAGAATGCCGGAGAAGGCACGGACACCGTCAAATCCACGGTGGCGTACACCCTGGGCGCCAATCTGGAAAACCTGGCGCTGACCGGCACGGCCGCGATCAATGCCGCCGGCAACACGCTCAACAACGTGCTGACCGGCAATGCGGCGGCCAACACGCTCGACGGCGGCACGGGCAACGACACGCTGATCGGTGGCGCGGGCGACGACATATATCTGGTCGATGCCGCGGCCGACGTGGTGACGGAGAACGCCAGCGAAGGAACCGATACCGTGCAGTCGGCGGTGGCCTGGATCTTGGGCGTCAACCTGGAAAACCTCACGCTCACCGGCACGGTGGCGATCAACGGCACCGGCAACACGCTGGCCAACAAGCTGACCGGCAACGCCGTGGCCAATACGCTCGACGGCGGCGCCGGCAGCGACACGCTGCTCGGCGGCGCGGGCGACGACGTTTACCTGGTCGATGCCACGGCCGACTTGTTGACGGAGAACGCCGGCGAAGGAACCGACACCGTGCAGTCGGCGGTGGCCTGGACCCTGGGCGCCAACCTGGAAAACCTCACGCTCACCGGCACGGCGGCGATCAACGCCACCGGCAACACGCTGGCCAACAAGCTGACCGGCAACGCAGCGGCCAACACGCTCGACGGCAGCGCCGGCAGCGACACGCTGATCGGTGGCGTCGGCGACGACGTTTACCTGATCGATGCCGCCGGCGACGTGGTCACCGAGAATGCCGGAGAAGGCACGGACACCGTCAAATCCACGGTGGCGTACACCCTGGCCGCCAACCTGGAAAACCTGGTCCTGACCGGCGCAGCTGCGATCAATGCGGCCGGCAATACGCTCAACAATGTGCTGACCGGCAATGCGGCGGCCAACACGCTGGACGGCGGTGTCGGCAACGACAGCCTGCTCGGCGGTGCGGGCGACGATGTCTACGTCGTCGACGTGGCGACCGACGTGGTGACCGAGAACGCGAGCGAAGGGACCGATACCGTGCAGTCGACCGTGGCCTGGACCTTGGGCGCCAACCTGGAAAACCTCACGCTCACCGGCACGGCGGCGATCAACGCCACCGGCAACACGCTGGCCAACAAGCTGACCGGCAACGCAGCGGCCAACACGCTCGACGGCGGCACGGGCAACGACACGCTGATCGGCGGCGCAGGCGACGACATTTACCGGGTCGATGCCGCGACCGACGTGGTGACCGAGAACGCGAGCGAAGGGACCGATACGGTGCAGTCGACCGTGACCTGGATCCTGGGCGCCAACCTGGAAAACCTCACCCTCAGCGGCACGACGGCCGTCAACGGCACCGGCAATACGCTGAACAACGTGCTGACCGGCAATGGCGCCGTCAACACGCTGACCGGCGCGGCCGGCAACGACACGCTCGATGGCGGTGCGGGCAACGACAGTCTGCTCGGCGGGGCCGGCGACGACGTCTACCGCGTCGACGCCGCCGGTGACGTGGTGACCGAGAACGCCGGCGAGGGGGCCGACACGGTGCAGTCCGGCGTAGCCTGGACGCTCGGCGCCAACCTGGAGAACCTGGTGCTCACCGGTATGGCGGCGATCAACGGCACCGGCAACACGCTGTCCAACAAGCTGACCGGCAACGCGGCCGCCAACACGCTCGACGGCGGCACGGGCAGCGACACGCTGATCGGCGGTGCCGGCGATGACGTCTACCTGGTCGATGCCGCGGCCGACGTGGTGACCGAGAACGCCGGCGAGGGCACCGACACGGTCAGGTCCGCGCTGGCCTGGACGCTCGGCGCCAACCTGGAGAACCTGGCGCTGACCGGTACGGCCGCGGTCAACGGGACCGGCAATGCGCTCGCCAATCTGCTGGTCGGCAACGGCATGGCCAACAAGCTGACCGGCGATGCCGGCAACGACACGCTCGATGGCGGCGCCGGCAACGACAGCCTGCTCGGCGGTGTCGGCGACGACGTCTATCGCGTCGACGCCGCGGCCGACGTGGTGACCGAAAACGCCAGTGAAGGTAGCGACACCGTGCAATCGACCGTGACCTGGACCCTGGGCAACAACCTGGAGAACTTGGCGCTGACCGGTACGGCCGCCATCAACGGCACCGGCAACACGCTGCACAATGCGTTGACCGGCAACGGCGCCGCCAACACGCTGACCGGCGCCGCCGGCAACGACACGCTCGACGGCGGCGCCGGCAACGACAGGCTGCTGGGCGGTGCCGGCGACGATGTCTATCGCGTCGACGCGACGGGCGACGCGGTGACGGAGAACGCCGGCGAAGGCAGCGATACCGTGCAGTCGGCAGTGACCTGGACCCTGGGCGCCAACCTGGAGAACCTGGCGCTGACCGGCACGGCGGCCGTCAACGGCACCGGCAACACGTTGAACAATGTGCTGACCGGCAACGGCGCGGCCAACAGCCTGGGTGGCGGCACCGGCAACGACACGCTCGATGGGGGCGCCGGGGCCGACACGCTGACCGGCGGGGCCGGCAGCGACAGCTATCTGCTCGGCCGCGGTTCGGGTGTCGACACGGTGGTCGAGAACGATGCCACCGCAGGCAACCAGGATCTGGCGCGCTTCTCGGCCGGCATCGCGATCGACCAGCTGTGGTTCCGCCACGTCGGCAGCAATCTCGAGGTGAGCGTGATCGGCACGGCGGACAAGCTGGTGGTGCAGAACTGGTATGGCGGCGCCGCCTATCACGTCGAGCGCTTCCAGACGGCCGACGGCAAGGTGCTGCTGGACAGCCAGGTGGAGGCGCTGGTGCAGGCGATGGCGGGCTTCACGCCGCCGCCGCTGGGCCAACTGACGCTGGCAGCCAGTCAGCAGCAGGCGCTCGGCCCGGTACTGGCGGCGAACTGGCACTGAGCGTACCGCGACGGGCCTGCGGTCTCCGGTCCGATGGCTCCAGCCGCCAACGGTAACGGGGGCATATCCACCGTTTCGCGGCGGCGCCGCCTCGCCCGGGCGGCTCCGCAGGCCGCCTCGGGCCGGGCGCCAGTTCGACAGCGATCCGCGATCGACGGCCTTGTCGGACTGGAGTCCGGTCTCGCTTTCGGGCCTCGTACCGGTCGACGGCAATGACGATATCCGCGATGGAGTGGGCTCCGTGCACTGCGGCGGGGACCGGCTCGACGATCTGTCGTTGCCCGGGCCGGACAAAGATTCGCCCCGCCGCAGGTAAGCGACATCTTATATTTGGCGCCGGCCGCAGTTGGTCTAGGATGAAGCCATCCTCGCATCGCACAATAAACAGACAACCAGGCCGGCCCGTGTTCGATTTCAAAAGCATCCGCCTCAAGCTCAACCTGTTGTTCGTCGCCGTGGTCACGCTGGTGCTGGCCGGCTTCGGCACCTACAACTACCTCGACACCCAGAAGCGCCTCCTGGCCGAGCGCGCCGCTTCGGTCGACCAGATCATGGGCCGGCTGTCGCTGTCGCTGCCGGTCGCGGTATGGAATTTCGACGCGACCCAGGCCGACAGCATCGTGCGCTCCGAGATCAAGCGCGACTTCATCCTCGGCATCGCGCTGTATGCCGAGGACAAGCTGTTCCTCGGCTTGCGCAGCGACGGCGGCAAGGTGACCCAGGGCGTGCCGCGCGCCGACGAGGCCGAGGTGCAGCGGCGCGGCGAGCTGCGCTACGCCGCCAACGGCGCGGCGCGCACGGTGGGCCGGATCGAGCTGTTCGTCAGCAACCGCGACATCGAGGAAGAGCTCAAGCGCCACCTGGCCTTGATCGTCGGCCAGATCCTGCTGCTCGACGTGGTGCTGGTGGTGGCGCTGTCGCTGGCCATGCGCGGCCTGGTCATCAAGCCCCTGCAGCATGTCAATACCGCGCTCGGCGCGATCGCCCAGGGCGACCTGGTGGTCGATGTGCCGTTCCGCAGCCGCGACGAGATCGGCCAGCTGGCCGACGCGGTGCGCAGCATGGGCGAGACGCTGTCGACGGTGATCGGCAAGGCGCGGGTGTCGACCGAGACGCTCAGCGACGCCGCGGCCCAGATCAGCGGCGCCGCCATGTCGCTGTCGGCCTCGAGCAGCAGCCAGGCCGCCAGCGTCGAGGAGACCAGCGCCTCGATGGAGCAGATCACCTCCTCGGTGCTGCAGAACACCCAGAACGCCCATGCCACCGACGAGATCGCCATGCGCAACGTCGAGCAGGCCGAGGCCGGCGGCGATGCGGTGCGGCAGACGGTGGCCGCGATGAACCAGATCGCGCAGAAGATCGGCATCGTCGACGACATCGCCTACCAGACCAATATGCTGGCGCTCAACGCCGCCATCGAGGCGGCGCGCGCCGGCGTGCACGGCAAGGGTTTCGCGGTGGTGGCGCAGGAGGTGCGCAAGCTGGCCGAGCGCAGCCAGAGCGCCGCGCGCGAGATCGGCGAGCTGGCCAACGAGAGCGTGGGCCTGGCCAACCAGGCCGGCCAGCTGTTCGACGTGATGGTGCCGTCGATCCGCCGCACCGCCGAGCTGGTGCAGGAGATCGCCGGGGCTTCGAGCGACCAGACCAACGGCATCGGCCAGATCCACTCGGGCATCGCCCAGATCAGCCTGTCGATGCAGTCCAACGCCGCGGCGGCCGAGGAGCTGTCGGCCACCGCGACGGCGATGACCGACCAGGCGGCCGAGCTGCGCGAGATGGTGGCCTACTTCCGCAGCTGAAGCGCGAACCGGCGGCGGCTGGCGCGGTCCCAGTTCCCGTTCCCCCGATCCATTCGCGGCCCGCGCGCATCCCGCCGGGCCGCGGCCTTGCGCGAGCGCTGCCATGAACCGAATCGTCCGTTTCCACCGCACCGGCGGTCCCGAAGTCCTGCAGATCGAATCCATCGAGGCCGGCGAGCCCGGCCCGGGCCAGGCGCGCGTGCGCCATCACGCCATCGGCCTCAATTTCATCGACACCTACCACCGCTCGGGCCTGTATCCGCAGACCCTGCCGTCGGGCCTGGGCATGGAGGCGGCCGGCGTGGTCGAAGCGGTCGGCGAGGGCGTCGACTGGGTCGCGCCGGGCGACCGGGTGGCCTATGCCGGCGGGCCGCTCGGCGCCTATGCCGAGGTCCGGCTGATCCCGGCCGACAAGCTGGTGCGGCTGCCCGAGTCGATCGGTTTCGACACCGCCGCGGCGATGATGCTGCAGGGCCTGACCGCCGAATACCTGCTGCGCCGCTGCGCGCCGTTCGCGCCGGGCGACGCGGTACTGATCCATGCCGCGGCCGGCGGGGTAGGGCAGATCGCGGTGCAGTGGGCCAAGGCGCTCGGCGCCTACGTGATCGGCACCGCCGGCGGCGAGGCCAAGGTGGCGCTGGCGCGCTCGCTCGGCTGCGACGTGGCGATCGATTACCGCGCCGACGATTTCGTCGCGGCGACCCGGGCGGCGACGGAAGGGCGCGGCGTGCGGGTGGTCTACGACGGCGTCGGCCGCGACACCTTCATGGGCTCGCTCGACTGCCTGGCGCCGCGCGGCACGCTGGTCACCTATGGCAATGCCTCGGGGCCGGTGCCGGACATCTCGCCGCTGCTGCTGTCGCAGAAGGGTTCGCTGTTCCTGACCCGGCCGACGCTGGGCCACTACGTCGCCACCCGCGCCGAGCTGGCGGCCGCGGCCGCGGCGCTGTTCGAGGTGGTGGCGAGCGGCGCGGTCAGGATAGACGTGGCCCAGCGCTATCCGCTGGCCGAGGCGGCCCAGGCCCATCGCGACCTCGAGGCGCGCAAGACGGTCGGGTCGACCATCTTGCTGCCGTAGTTCGGCCGGCTCGGCGCGTCGGATATCCGTAGGAGCGGCTTCAGCCGCGAATGGCTGACCGTGCACGCACCACCATTCGCGGCTGAAGCCGCTCCTACGGAGACGGCGGTGCCGTCCCGCGTCGTTCCGGTCTTCCTGGCGCAACTGTGCCGGGCCGTCCCGGCCCACTGCCGGTACACTGCCGGCCTCTTCCCCATTCCCCCGGCATGCCCATGCTTTCCAAGCACACCGAGCCCTCGCCGGCCGGCTTCGTCGTCCTGCTGGCCGGCCTCGCCATGTTCGGCCCGTTCAGCATCGACACCATCTTCCCGATGTTCCCGGACATGGAGCGGGCGCTCGGCATCAACGCGGTGCAGATGCAGCAGACCATCAGCGTCTACCTGCTGGCCTACGCGCTGATGGCGCTGCTGCACGGCCCGCTGTCCGATGCGCTGGGACGGCGGGTGGTGATCCTCGGCGGCGTGGCGGTGTTCGTGGCGGCTTCGGTCGGCTGCGCGCTGTCGACCTCGCTGTGGCAGCTGCTGCTGTTCCGCGCATTGCAGGGCGTCTCGGCCGGCTCGGGGCTGATCGTCGGCCGCGCCATCATCCGCGACCGTTTCGAGGGCGCTTCGGCGCAGCGGGTGATGTCGCGCATCACCATGGTGTTCGGCGTGGCGCCGGCCATCGCGCCGATCATCGGCGGCCTGATCGGCACGCGCTTCGGCTGGGAGGCGATCTTCTGGTTCCTGGCGCTGTTCGCACTGACCCTGCTGGCCTGCTGCTGGCGTTGGCTGCCCGAAACCCATCCGCGCGAGAACCGGCTGCCGCTCGATCCGCTGCCGCTGTTCGGCCGCTACTTCGAGCTGCTGCGCAATCCGGCCTTCGTCTGGCTGGCCTTGTCGGGCGCCTTCAATTTCGCCGCACTGTTCATCTACATCGCCTCGGCGCCGGTGTTCGTGCTCACCCACCTGCGGCTCGGGCCGACCGACTTCGGCTATTTCTTCGTGCCGGCCATCATGGGGATGATGAGCGGCGCCTGGCTGTCGGGCCGCCGCGCCGGCCGCCATGCGCCGGCCAGCACGGTGAAACTGGCCTACCGGGTGATGCTGGTGGCCGGCGTGGTCAACGTCGCCTACTGCGCGTTGGCGCCGAGCGTCTCGTGGCCCTGGGCGGTGCTACCGGTGCTGGTGGCCGGCGCCGGCATCTCGCTGGCCTTCCCGACGCTGACGCTGCTGCTGCTCGACCTGTACCCGCATGAACGCGGCACGGCGTCGTCGCTGCAGGCATTCTTGCAGCTGATGATCAGCTCGGTGGTGGCGGGATTGCTGTCGCCGTGGCTGGCGCCGCAGCCGGTCACGCTGGCGCTCGGTTCGGTGGGCGCGACGGTGCTGGGGTGGGGCGCATGGCGGGCTTATGCGAAGCGTGGGGTAGGGGCGGTGTGAGCTGCGGCGTGTGAGAAGCTGCGCCCGCCGGGCCGCGCTGTCTTACCTTCGCGCTCCGGAAGAGGGGACGACAGCGCGGGCTGACGAGCCTGTGGTTCGATTTCACGCTACGGGTAAGGCAAGCACTTGCGCTCGGTGAGCCGCCGGCTTCCACGCTGAACACGCCTCACGCCTCACGCCTCACGCCTCACGCCTCACGCCTCACGCCTCACCGGCCGGCGGCTTCTCCCTGGGCTTCAACGCCGCCAGGCTCGCCTGCTGCAATTCCAGCGTGCGGATCGTCATCTGCAGCATGCCCACCTGCATCGACAGCCACTGTTCCACCGTGCGCAACTCGGCGATCTTGCGTGCGCATTCTTCCTCGGTCAGCGGCGGCATGAAGGGCTGCATGCCCTCCATCGGCTTGAAGAACTGCCTGAAAAAGGCGAAGGGATCGTTGCCGCTGGTGTCGCTCATGGGGCCTCCGTGGTGGATGAGACCATTATGGCAGAGCCGGTGCGGCCCACGCTGCGGCTTGGCCTCGATCCATCGGCGCGCGGCGGCGGCCCGACTGTAGGAGCGGCTTCAGCCGCGAATGGAGCGTGAACGGTCGCATTCGCGGCTGAAGCCGCTCCCACATGCGCGCTACGGCCTTTACCGCGGAGGACGCGGAGGATGCAGAGGGCCCAGAGGCCGGGCTAGGGAAAGCGGTTTCCCCCGCGTCCTCGGCGTCCTCCGCGGTGAAAAAGAAAACGCCCCGCATCGCGGGGCGTCTTCATCGAACCTGCTGACAGCCGCATCAGCCTTGCTGCTGCTGTGCCGCTTCCACCGCCGCCAGCGCCGTCATGTTGACGATGCGGCGCACCGAGGCGGTCGGGGTCAGGATGTGGACCGGCTTGTCCACGCCGAGCAGGATCGGGCCGATGGTCACGCCGTCGGCCGCGCTGACCTTGAGCAGGTTGAACGAGATGTTGGCGGCGTCGAGCGTCGGCATCACCAGCACGTTGGCCTCGCCCTTGAGCGTCGAGTCGGGCATCACCATCGCGCGGATCAGGCCCGACAGCGCGGCGTCGCCGTGCATCTCGCCGTCGACCTCGAGTTCGGGCGCGCGGGCGCGGATCAGCTCCAGCGCCGAGCGCATCTTGATCGAGGTCGGCGAATCGACCGAGCCGAAGCTCGAGTGGCTCAGCAGCGCTACCTTGGGGCGATGCCGAAGTTGCGCACCGTCTGCGCCGCCATCAGTGCGATCTCGGCGATCTGCTCGGCGTTCGGATCCTGGTTCACATAGGTGTCGGTGATGAACACATTGCCCTTGGGCAGGATCAGCGCGTTCATGGCGGCGTAGGTGTGCGTCTCGGGCTTGCGGCCGATCACCTGGCAGACGAAGTCGAGGTGTGAGTGGTAGTGGCCGTAGGTGCCGCAGATCATCGCGTCGGCCTCGCCGCGGCGCATCATCAGCGCGCCGATCAGCGTGGTCTTGCGGCGCACTTCGCGCTTGGCGAATTCCTGGCTCACGCCGCGCCGCTTCATCAGCTGGTAGTACTCGTTCCAGTATTCGCGGTAGCGCGGGTCGTTCTCGTTGTTGACCAGCTCGAAATCGACGCCCGGGCGGATGCGCAGGCCGAGCTTCTCGATGCGCATGTCGATCACCGCCGGCCGGCCGATCAGGATCGGATGGGCCAGGCCCTGGTCGACGATCTCCTGCACCGCGTGCAGCACGCGCTGGTCCTCGCCCTCGGCGTAGACCACGCGCTGCTTGGCCTTCTTGGCGGCCGAGAACACCGGCTTCATGAACAGGTTGGACTTGTAGACGAACTGCAGCAGCGATTCGTGGTAGGCCGCCATGTCCTCGATCGGCCGGGTGGCGACGCCGGAATCCATCGCCGCCTTGGCCACCGCCGGCGCGATCTTGACGATCAGGCGCGGGTCGAACGGCTTGGGGATGATGTAGTCGGGACCGAAGGTCAGCGACTGGCCCATGTAGGCGTCGGCCACGATGTCGCTCTGCTCGGCCATGGCGAGGTCGGCGATCGCGCGCACGCAGGCGAGCTTCATCTCGTCGTTGATGGTGGTCGCGCCGACGTCGAGCGCGCCGCGGAAGATGAAGGGGAAGCACAGGACGTTGTTGACCTGGTTCGGGAAGTCCGAGCGGCCGGTGCAGATGATGGCGTCGGGCCGCGCTTCCTTGGCCAGCGGCGGCAGGATCTCGGGATCGGGATTGGCCAGCGCCAGGATCAGCGGGTGGGCGGCCATGCTGCGCACCATGTCCTGCGACACCAGCTTGGGGCCGGACAGGCCGAGGAACACGTCGGCGCCGACCATGGCGTCCTTCAGCGTGCGGAACTCGGTCTTCTGCGCATAGCGCTTCTTCGATTCGTCGAGCCGGTCCCAGTCCTCGCGCTCGGTGTGCACCACGCCCTTGGAGTCGCAGGCGATGATGTTGGCCGGGTTCATGCCCAGCTGCACCAAGAGGTTGAGGCAGGCGATCGCGGCGGCGCCGGCGCCCGACACCACCAGCCGCACGCGGCCGATGTCCTTGTCGACGATGCGCAGGCCGTTGAGCACGGCCGAGGCGGTGATGATGGCGGTGCCGTGCTGGTCGTCGTGGAACACCGGGATCTGCATGCGCTCGCGGCACTTCTTCTCGATGTAGAAGCACTCGGGCGCCTTGATGTCCTCGAGGTTGATGCCGCCGAAGGTCGGCTCGAGCGAGCAGATGATGTCGACCAGCTTGTCCGGGTCGTTCTCGTTCACCTCGATGTCGAACACGTCGATGCCGGCGAACTTCTTGAACAGCACGCCCTTGCCCTCCATCACCGGCTTGCCGGCCAGCGGGCCGATGTTGCCCAGGCCCAGCACGGCGGTGCCGTTGGAGATCACCGCGACCAGGTTGCCGCGGGCGGTGTACTTGTAGGCGTTGAGCGGGTCCTCCACGATGGCGTCGCAGGCTGCGGCCACGCCGGGCGAATAGGCCAGCGCCAGGTCGCGCTGGCTCGACAGCGGCTTGGTCGGGGCGACCTGAATCTTGCCGGGGCGCGGGTTCTGGTGATATTCGAGGGCGGCACGGCGCAGTTCTTCATCCATCGTTGGGCTCCAACATCGGCTGTTTTTTGGTAGGTCTCGGGATTATATGCGCGGCGCGGGGCGGGACACTGTGGAAAGCCCCAGAACATGGCCTGCAGGCAGGCCCGGCGAGCCGTCCTTGCGCGCCAAGTCATTGAATCGGCTGGAGGCTCTTTGGGCCCGTGGCACCGTTACCTGCCGTAGTCCGGCACTACTGGATTACATTCCAAAGCGGTTTCAGGATGCGCTGTCCGCGGCCCATGCCGCGGGCTGGAGTGAGGCGGCGAGACGACCGGCCATCCGACCCGGCCGCATCGCCGCAGCCAGACAATAACGGAGACAACATCATGCAACTTCGCCATCCGCTGCTCGCGGCCGCCCTCGGCTGCGCGCTCGCCGCCGCGCAGCCCGCTTTCGCCGCGATCAACCCGAACCAGCTCGGCGCGCGCTACGACGCCGGCCAGACCAACGTCACCTTCAAGGTCTATTCCTCGCGCGCCACCCGCATCGAGCTGTGGCTGTACCAGAGCCCGAGCGGCGCGCAGGAAGTCGCGCGCTACACGCTGACCAAGGGCGCCGGCGACATCTGGAGCGGCGTGCTGCCGGTCAGCACGCTGGTCAATACCCACGGCATCACCGGCCCGATTTACTACGGCTACCGCGCCTGGGGGCCGAACTGGACCTACAGCAGCGGCTGGACCAAGGGCTCCTCGACCGGCTTCGTCAGCGATGTCGACGCCCAGGGCAACCGCTTCAACCCCAACAAGCTGCTGAGCGACCCGTACGCGCTCGAGCTGAGCCACGATCCGACCACCGCCAGCATGACCAACGGCACGGTCTATGCCAGCGGCGCGCTCTACCGCAATCTCGACAGCGGCGCGGTGGCGCCCAAGGGCATCGTGCTCAAGCCCGATACCCAGTCGATCGGCACCAAGCCGACCCGCGCCTTCAAGGACGACATCGTCTACGAGGCCCACGTGCGCGGGTTGACCATGAGCGACGGCAGCATCGCCGCCGCCTACCGCGGCACCTACAAGGGCGCCGGCCTCAAGGCCGCCTACCTGGCCAGCCTCGGCGTCACCGCCATCGAATTCCTGCCGGTGCAGGAGACCCAGAACGACACCAACGACGTCAGCCCCACGACCACCACCGACGACAACTACTGGGGCTACATGACGCTGAACTACTTCGCGCCCGATCGCCGCTACGCCTACGACAAGAGCGCCGGCGGCCCGACGCGCGAGTTCAAGGAGATGGTCAAGGCCTTCCACGACCAGGGCATCAAGGTCTACGCCGACGTGGTCTACAACCACACCGGCGAGGGCGGCGCCTGGAACCCGTCCGATACCGGCACCTACAACCTCTACAGCTACCGCGGCCTGGACAACCCGACCTACTACACCTTGACCGGCGACCTGCAGTCGTCCTGGGACAACACCGGCGTCGGCGGCAACTACAACAGCCGCAACACCGTGGCGCAGAACCTGATCGTCGATTCGCTGGCCTACTGGCGCGACACGCTGGGCCTCGACGGCTACCGCTTCGACCTCGCCTCGGTGCTCGGCAACACCTGCCAGCACGGCTGCTTCAACTTCGACAAGATGGATTCGGGCAACGCGCTCAACCGCATCGTGGCCGAGCTGCCGCCGCGGCCGGCCGCCGGCGGCAGCGGCGTCGACCTGATTGCCGAACCGTGGGCGATCGGCGGCAACTCCTACCAGGTCGGCGGCTTCCCGGCCGGCTGGGCCGAATGGAACGGCGCCTTCCGCGACGTGGTGCGCAAGGACCAGAACAAGCTCGGCAGCGAGGCGGTGACGCCGGGCCAGCTCGCCAGCCGCTTCGCCGGCTCGAGCGACCTGTACCAGGACGACGGCCGCAAGCCGTGGCACTCGGTCAACTTCATCACCGCCCACGACGGCTTCACCCTCAAGGACCTGTACGGCTGCAACGGCAAGAACAACAGCCAGGCCTGGCCGCTCGGCCCGTCCGACGGCGGCGAGGACAACAACAACAGCTGGGACCAGGGCGGGGTGGCGGCCGAGCAGCGCCGTGCCGCGCGCAACGGCGCGGCGCTGATGCTGCTGTCGGCCGGCGTGCCGATGGTGGTCGGCGGCGACGAATACCTGCGCACGCTCAACTGCAACAACAACCCGTACAACCTCGATTCGAGCGCCAACTGGCTGTCGTGGAGCTGGAGCGGCGACCAGACCAACTTCAACGCCTTCGTCCGCGGCCTGATCGCCTTCCGCAAGGCGCATCCGGCGCTCAGGCCGGCCGGCTTCTACTCGGCGGTCGACAACAACGGCAACGTGATGGAGCAGCTGCGCTGGTTCAAGCCGGACGGCACGGTGCCCGACGCGGCCTACTTCAATGACGCCAACAATCACGCGATCGCCTGGCGCATCGACGGCAGCGAGTTCGGCGACAGCGCTTCGGCGATCTACGTCGCCTACAACGGCTGGAGCGGCAGCGTGAACTTCAGCCTGCCCTGGCCCGGCGCCGGCAAGAGCTGGTACCGGGTGACCGATACCTGCAACTGGGCCGAGGGCGCCGGCCAGGTGCGCACGCCGGGCAGCGAGGACGCGGTGGGCGGCGAGTGGACCAGCTATGGGGTGTGCGGGCGCGGCGCGCTGGTGCTGATCGCCAAGTAGGGCATCGTCGCGCGGGAGAGGGCGGCCGGGCCGGCTGCCGTCTTCCCGCCGGCCCATCGTGGATGGGCTTTTCATAGGTCGGGCTTTACGCCCGACAGCGCCGCCAAAGGCCACTGTCGGGCGTAAAGCCCGACCTACGTCGAGTGCGCAATACGCGTCGTCCGGGCTGGCGAACGCTGCGATTCCGCCCATCCCACGGCTGAACGCAGGTTGGACTGCAGGTCGGACTTCAGTCCGACAGCGACGGCCGTCATGCCGCTGCCGTCCTGGAATCCGGCCCGCCGTTCACCGCAATGCGCGCAAGCGGCCGGAACGGATCGGGTACCCGGGCCGGCCGCTCCTGCAACTTGCTCGGCGACGCCCGGTCTGTCGATGGTCTGTTACCATTTATGTCCATTCCGCACGGCGGCCGTCCGCTGCCTGCGTCCACCTGCCAACCCTCCGGTTTCTGAATATGTCCACGAAAAGGAATTTCCCGGTGCTTCCGCGTCTTCCCGCCAGCGCGCTGCGCGCATTGATGCTCGCCCCCTGTTGATGCTGGCGGCCTGCCTGAGCGACAAGGAGCCGTCCTCCGCGCCGCCGAACTTCCAGGTGGTGGCCGGCGACGGCCAGGTGACGATCACCTGGAGCGAGGACCCGAGCCTGACCTACTGGGTGTTCAGCGCCGCGGCCGACAGCATCACGCCCGACAACTACAAGAACTTCCCGCAGGCCCGCGTGCTGTGGCCGGTGCATTCGCCGCTGGTCTACACCGGCCTGACCAACGGCACCACCTACGCCTTCACCATGAACGCCACCAACAAGGGCAGCGGTGCCGGCCCGGCCGCGCCGTCGATCGCGGTCAAGCCGCGTCCGAACGGCACCAGCTGGACCCCGGGCACGGCGGCCGGCAGCGCCGACCTGCGCGCGGTGACCTATGCCGGCGGTTATCTGGCGGTCGGTCTCGGCGGCGCCTTCTACACCAGCGCCGACGGCAAGACCTGGACCGCCGGCACCTCGGGCACCGGCGCCGCGCTCTACGACATCAACTACAACGGCGCGACCCTGACCGCCGTCGGCGAAAGCGGCGTGGTGCTGACCAGCAGCGATGCCAAGACCTGGACCGCCGGCAGCGTCGGCAGCTCGGTGAAGCTCAACAGCGTGACCTTCGCCGGCGCCCAGTTCGTGGCGGTCGGCGACGGCGGCGCGATCTTCACCAGCACCGACGCCAAGGCCTGGACCGCCCGTACCTCGGGCACCACCCAGAACCTGGCCAAGGTGATCTACGACGGCACGGCGTTCCGCGTCGCCGGCGCCGCCGGCACGCTGCTGTCGAGCACCGATGCGGTGACCTGGACCGTGCAGACCAGCAACACCACCGCCGATCTGCGCGACCTGGCCTTCAACGGCACCACCTATCTCGTGGTCGGCGCGGCCGGCACCATGCTGACCAGCAGCGACGGCACCGCCTGGACGGTGGCCACCGCAGTGACCCAGCAGGACCTCAACACCGTGGTCGCCGGCTCGCAGTTCGTGGTGGCCGGCGCGGCCGGCACGCTGCTCTACGGTGCCCCGGGCGGCTGGACCGTCACCTCGGCCGGCAGCACCGCCACGGTGTACGACCTGGTCCGCGCCGGCGCCGCCATCGTCGCGGTCGGTGCGGCGGGCAGCAACGCCTCGTCGATCTGATCCGATCGATCACGTCCGGCTCTGTGAGCCCGTCCGGCTCTGAGAGCCGGACTCGGACGCAAAAAAACACCGGGACATACCCGGTGTTTTTCTTTGGCCGCTGCCGGACTACATGTTCGGATAATTCGGCCCGCCGCCACCTTCGGGCACCACCCAGTTGATGTTCTGGGTCGGGTCCTTGATGTCGCAGGTCTTGCAGTGCACGCAGTTCTGCGCGTTGATCTGCAGCCGCGGCTGGTTTTCCTCGACACCGACGAACTCGTACACGCCGGCCGGGCAGAAGCGCTGCTCGGGGCCGGCGTAGACGTTCCAGTTCACCGCCACCGGCACGCTCGCGTCCTTGAGCCTGAGGTGGCTCGGCTGGTCTTCCTCGTGGTTGGTGTTGGAGATGAACACCGAGGAGAGCTTGTCGAAGCTGATCTTGCCGTCCGGCTTCGGATAGTCGATCGGCGGGCAGTCGGCGGCCGGCTTGAGGCTGGCGTGGTCGGTCTTGCCGTGGCGGAAGGTCCACGGCAGGCGGATGCCGAGCGAATGGCACCACATGTCGAAGCCGCCGTAGATGGTGCCGCCCACAGGCCGAACTTGCTCAGCGCCGGCTTGACGTTGCGCACCTTGTCCAGGTCGTCCCACACCCACGACGAGCGCAGCTTCTGCGGATAGGCGACCAGCTCGTCATGGCCGGCGGCGCCGCCGGCCAGCGCGTCGAACGTCGCCTCGGCCGCCAGCATGCCGCTCTTCATGGCGTTGTGGCTGCCCTTGATGCGCGGCACGTTGACGAAGCCGGCCGAGCAGCCGATCAGCGCGCCGCCCGGGAAGACCAGCTTGGGGATCGACTGCAGGCCGCCCTCGTTGATCGCACGGGCACCGTAGGCGATGCGCTTGCCGCCCTCGAAGACGCCGCGGATGGCCGGATGGGTCTTGAAGCGCTGGAATTCGTCGAACGGGCTCAGGTGCGGGTTCTCGTAATTGAGGTGCACCACGAAGCCGACCACCACCTGGTTGTCGTCGAGGTGGTAGAGGAAGGAGCCGCCGCCGGTGGCGCTGCCCAGCGGCCAGCCCTGCGAGTGCATCACCAGGCCCGGCTGGTGGCGGCTCGGGTCGACCTTCCACAGCTCCTTGATGCCGATGCCGAATTTCTGCGGATCGACGCCGTCGCGCAGGTCGAATCGGGCCTGGAGCTCCTTGGCCAGCGAGCCGCGCACGCCCTCGGCGATCAGCGTGTACTTGGCGTGCAGCTCCATGCCGCGCGCGTATTCGGGCTTGTGGCTGCCGTCCTTGGCGATGCCCATGTCGCCGGTCGCCACGCCCTTGACCGAGCCGTCGTCGTGGTACAGCACTTCGGCAGCGGCGAAGCCGGGATAGATCTCGACGCCCAGCTCCTCGGCCTGGCTGGCCAGCCAGCGGCAGACGTTGCCCAGGCTGACCACGTAGTTGCCGTGGTTGTTCATCAGGGGCGGCAAGAGGAAATTGGGAATGCGGTAGCTCTCGTCTTCCTCGAGCACCAGGAAGCGGTCTTCGCTGACCGGCACGTTGAGCGGCGCGCCGCGTTCCTTCCAGTCGGGGAACAGTTCGTTCATGGCGATCGGGTCGATCACCGCGCCCGACAGGATGTGGGCGCCGACCTCCGAGCCTTTTTCCAGCACGCAGACGCTGACCTCGGAGCCTTTCTCGGCCGCCAGCTGCTTGAGGCGGATCGCGGCGCTCAATCCGGCAGGGCCGGCGCCGACGATCACCACGTCGTATTCCATGAATTCGCGTTCCACGGGGTTGTTTCCTCGCTGTCGTTATTGGCGCGATCGGGAGCGCCACGGGAAGATGAATCGCCTAATGATGCGGGACGGTTGCCGTTAACGTCAAAAAACCAAGCGCTTGATCGATATGCCGGCATTGCTTGACTGGCCGACCTGCCCGGCCTGATCGAACGGTGTAGGCCTGCTGCTGCCCGCATCCCCGACCGCCAGGCGTATCGATGATTGGATGGACGGAGAGGCCGCCGAACGGCGGGCGACTACGTCGCCCGTAGGAGCGGCTTCAGCCGCGAATCGTTGCCGCACCGCCGGCGCCATTCGCGGCTGAAGCCGCTCCTACAGCACGGTCCTGGTCCGCGATATGCGCGTGGACGGCGGCTTCAGTTGCCGTACTACCGGGGCCATTCGCGGCTGAAGCCGCTCCTACACAGTCCTGTTCCGCGAAGGCGCGCGTGGAGGGCCGCTTCATTCCCATCCTAGCCCGGCCAGCGCGTCGCGCCAGCGCTGGCCGATCCGCCGCGCCGCGCCGAGCACCTGCTCGCGCGCGGCGTCGGGCCGCTTGCCGCCGCGGTAGGCCATCATCACCTCCCAGTGCCACTGGGGCAGGTCGGCGATCGCCAGCGGCACCAGCGTGCCGGCCGCCAGCTCGGCCAGCACCGCGATGGCCGGCATGAACACGATGAAGCCGTGCTCCAGCGCCAGCTCGCGCGCGGTGGTGGCCGGCTGGTTGCTGTGCAGCGGCAACGGTGCGCGGCGGTGCTGGCGGATCAGCCGCACCAGCTCCTCGGCGTCGCTGCCCCACCACTGCGGCGAGATGCGCGCATCGGCGATCTGCGCCAGCTCGAGCGGGCCGGCCTGCGCCAGCGGATGGTCGGCCGCCACCAGCGCGACGATCGGCGAGCGCGCCAACGCCTCGAGCTGGATGCCGGTGATGGTGGGGCGGTTGAGCACGAAGGCCAGCTTGAGCCGGCCGCTGAGCACGCGCTCCATCAGCTCGGGCGAGTGGTCGGTATGGCAGAACAATTCGACCGGCGCCTCGGCCAGCGCCGCCACCAGCGGGCTGAACACCAGCGAGGCCAGCGACGGCGGGCAGCCCACCCGGGCTTCGGGCAGCGCCGGCGCGCCCTGGATCGCGCGGCGGCCGCCGTCGAGCTCGGCCAGCGCGCGCCGCACCGATTCGAGGTAGGTCAGGCAGGCCGGCGTCGCCACCGCGCCGCGGCGGTGGCGCTGGAACAGCTGGGTGCCGAGCGCCGCCTCGAGCTGGGCGATGCGCTGGCTCACCTGCGGCTGCGACCAGCCGCGCGCGGCGGCGGCCTGGCTGAAGCTGCCGCGCTCGGCCACGTCGGCCAGCAGTTCGAGATCGCTGATCATCAAAGACATAATCGATGCTTATAACAACTATAAGCCTCCATCGTATTCCGGTATGGCAGGCGCTGCCACACAATGCGGCCATCCGATTCACGCCCCGCGGGGACCCAAGCATGCGCCCGACCCGACTCGCCGACCTCGAAACCGACCGCCTGCTGCTGCGGGCACCGACCGATGCCGACCTCGACGCGGTGTTCGCCGTGTTCTCCGACCCGGCCACCCAGCGCCACAACCCGGCCGGCCCGCTGGAAAGCCGCGAGGCGGCCGGCCACCTGCTATGGCGCTGGCAGCTGCATTGGGCACGGCACGGCTTCGGCATGTGGGTGGTGTGCCGCCGCGAGGCGCCCGAGCAGGTGCTGGGCTTCGGCGGCCTGTCGTGGCGCGACTATGGCGGCGAGCAGCGGCTCAATCTCGGCTTCCGCCTGCGACCGGCCGCCTGGGGCCAGGGGCTGGCGACCGAACTGGGCCAGGCCGCGCTGGCGCTGGCTTTCGGCGAACTGGGACAGGACGAGGTCCATGCGCTGGTGCGCCCCGACAACCTGGCGTCGCGCCGTGTGCTGGAGAAGCTCGGCCTGCGCGGCGTCGGCGAACTCAGCGACTTCCCCTGGCTGCCGGCCAGCCTGGTCTACCGGCTGGGGCTCGATTGCCAGGCCGGCCACCCGTTGGCATCGGCGCCGCTGCATGCGCGGGCCGATGCCGGCCTGCGTACGGCCGGCCGGCCCGAGCGGACGCGCGGCAAGACTGTGCTGGCCGCTTGATCGCCCGGTGCGGGCGATCCGCCCGCCACGACGAACCCATCCTTCGCGATACGCTGGATGGGTTCGTCGCTTTCGACTTCCGTAGCGGTTTCGGCCCGCATATCCCATTCAGCAGTCGGTGCTGATCACCGTCCGCCCTTCATCGTGCGCATCGCATCGCCGTCAGCGTCCGGCCCGCCGCAACATCGCCCCTGGATTGAACAGATCGGCCGGATCGAGCGCCGACTTGATCCTCTGCATCAGCCGCCGCTCGACCGGATCGTGATACTGCTCGGCCGCCGCCAGCCGCAACCGGCCGATGCCGTGCTCGGCCGAGAAATCGCCGCCGTAGCCGCGCGCCAGCGTGTACAGCGTGGCATTGGCGGCCTGCTCGCAGGCCGCGAGCTGCGCCGCCGCCGCGGCTGGCAATTGCAGGTTGTAGTGCAGGTTGCCGTCGCCGACGTGGCCGAACACGATCGGCTGCGCATCCGGCAGCGCCGTGGCCAGCCGCCGCTCGGCCTCGGCCAGGAAGCCGGGCAGGGCGGCGATCGGCAGCGACAGGTCGTGCTTGATCGCCGGGCCGGCGCGCTTCTGCGCCGACGGGATGTGCTCGCGCAACGCCCAGAAGCGCGCACGCTGCGCCAGGTCCTGCGCCACCGCGGCGTCGGCGGCGGCCGCCAGCAGGTCGAACAGGCGCTGCTGCAGCACCGCGTCGTCCTCGCTGCCGGCCAGCTCGATCAGCACCGTCCAGGCCGGCGCCGTGCCGAACGGCGAGGCCAGCTCGGGATGCTGCCGCATCACCAGCTCGAGCGCGGCGCGGTTGATCAGCTCGAAGGCGGTCAGCACGTCGCCGGCGCCGTCCTGGGCGCGGGCGAACAGCGCTGTCGCGGCCTGGGCATCGGCCAATGCCACCAGCGCGCAGGCCTGCCCGCGCGGCCGGGGCCATAGCCGCAGGCTGGCCGCGGTGACGAAACCGAGCGTGCCCTCGCCGCCGATGAACAGCTGCTTGAGGTCGTAGCCGACGTTGCGCTTGCGCAGGCTGTGCAGGCCTTCGTAGATCTCGCCGTCGGGCAGCACCGCCTCGATGCCGAGCACCAGCTCGCGCATGGTGCCGTAGCGCAGCACCTGGGTACCGCCGGCATTGCTGCCGACCAGGCCGCCGAGCATGGCCGAGCCGGCCGAGGCCAGCCACAGCGGGAACAGCCGGCCGGCCTGCTCGGCCGCCTCGCGCAGCGCGACCAGCGTGCAGCCGGCCTCGGCCACCAGCGCATGGCCGACGGCGTCGACGGCGCGGATCCGGTTCAGCCGGTCGCAGCCGAGCAGCACGGCGCGACCGCCCGCGTCGGGCGTCTGGCCGCCGACCAGGCCGGTATTGCCCGCCTGCGGCACGATCGGCACGCCGTGTACCGCGCACAGCCGGACGGCGATCGCCGCCTCGGCCGCGCTGGCCGGCAGCAGCAGCGCCTGGGCGCGGCCGTGCAGGCGTCCCAGCGGGTCGGCCAGCCGCGGCGCCAGCCGCTCGGGATCGGTACAGACGGCAGCGGCGGGCAGTCGGCTGCGCAGGGTGTCGAGGAAGTCGCTCATGCGGGGCCAGGGTGGGAAGCGGTTGGGCCGCGGCCCCGCGCGGGCGGCCGGATGCTGCATCATGGCCGCTGCCGGCGCCGGCCGCCAGCGCGGTGGGTAAAACGGCCGCGCATGCCGCGCCCCGCTTGTAACTGGGGCAAAGTGTTCTAGTCTCGAATAGCCTGTCCGCGCGCCCCGGCCGCGGCACGGGCAGGCACGCCGCAGCCACGGCGGGCGATGAACACGAGAGCCCGGCGTCGAAGCGGGCAGTGCCGGCTGCAGCCATGCGGCCGGCCTCCGAGGAGAATCGGATGGATGCGCAGCGCAGCCCGCAGCCTGGCGGACCGCCTCCCGACAGACCGTTGCCCGGCGGAACGGGGCCGCGCCCGGCCGGCATCGGGCCTGCCGCACCGCGCCGGCCGCTCGGCCGGATTTGCGACGCGGCGTGATGGACGAGCGCATGGACCGCACCCTGCTCCTCGTCGACGACGAGGCCAACATCCTGTCGGCGCTGACCCGGCTGTTCCGCCGCGACGGCTACCGCATCCTGTCGGCCGGATCGGGCCGGGACGGGCTCGAGGTGCTGCGCGCCAACCCGGTCGGCGTGATCATCTCCGATCAGCGCATGCCCGGCATGACCGGCACCGAATTCCTCAGCGAAGCCAAGATCCTGCAGCCCGAGAGCGTGCGCATCGTGCTGTCGGGCTACACCGAGCTCAACTCGGTCACCGATGCGATCAACCGCGGCTCGGTGTTCCGCTTCCTCACCAAGCCGTGGGAGGACGAGCTGCTGCGCGAGCAGGTGCGCGACGCCTTCGGCCACTACGAACTCAAGATGAACTGCGCCCGTCTGTCGGACGAGCTGGTGCAGAAGAACGCTGCGCTGGAGGACATCCGCCGCCAGCTCGAGGCGGCGCTGGCCGAGGTGCGCAGCGAGCGCGACTTCGGCATGTCGGTGCTGAGCGTGACCCAGCAGGTGCTGCACCAGGCGCCGGTGGCGATCGTCGGCTTCGCGCCGGACGGCACGGTGGCGGTGTGCAACCGGCTGGCGACCACGCTGTTCCCCGCGCTGTGCGCCGGCTCGGCGCTGCGCCAGGCGCTGCCGGCGGCGTTGCTGGCGCTGCTCGATACCGGCCACGCCGCCGGCCGCTACCGCGCCGACGACGGCAGCGAGCAGGTGTTCCAGCTGAGCCCGCTGCTGGCCGGGCAGGCCACGCTGGGCCATATCCTCACCCTGGTGCCGGCGCCGGGCGGCGCCGGCGCGGAGACCGCCCCATGAGCGGCAGCGATTTCGATTACCCGCCGGCCGCGCGCGACTGGCTTCTGCGCTACGGCGACAAGCTGCCGCAATTCAACCCGGCCTTCGCCAGCCTGGTCGGCCAGGTGTCGTGGGAGCACGGCGACATCCAGGTGCTCGAACGGGTGGTGGCGGCCGATCCGGGCAGCGTGGTGCGGCTCTTGCGAGTGGCCAATTCGCCGTTCTTCGGGCTCAGCAAGCAGGTCGACACCATCCAGGGCGCGCTGACCGTGATCGGCCTCGCCGCGGCGCGCAGCATGCTGATCCGCGGCTACCTGCTCGACACCTTCGGCGCGGCCGACGACGACGTGCTGGCCAACGATTTCGTCATGCACTGCATCGTCACCGGCGTCGCCGCGCGCCTGCTGGCCGCCGAAGCCGGCGTGGCGCAGGACGTGGCGCTGATCGCCGGCATCCTGCACGACGCCGGCAAGCTCCTGATGGTGATCTACGCCCGCTCGCTGGTCGAACGCATCTACGCCGGCGAGTCGACCGGCGACGACGATTCGTTCGAGGACGAGATCGCGCTGTTCGGCTTCGACCACGCCGAACTCGGCGCCTGCCTGCTCGATCACTGGGCGCTGCCCGAGCCGATGGTGCAGGCAGTACGGCGCCACCATCACCGCGAGCTGTGCGTGACGCCGCTGGAGCGCACGGTATTCGCCGCCAACCGGGTGGCCGACCACCTGATCGCCCGCCGCGGTGCGCAGGATCCGGCCACGGCACAGGCGCGGCTCGACGAGCTGGCGATCGACCCGGCCCGGCTGGCCTGGCTCGAGGAGCGGGTCGACGCCGAGCTGTCGCTGATGTTCGCCATGAACCGCGCCGGCCGGCCGGGCGGCTGAGCCGGCGCGGCGGCTCAGCCGCCCCGCCGGCGACCTCTGCTGGAGGATCAGGATGGAGCTATTCAGGAAGCTGGCGGCGTACAAGCGGGAAAGTCCGCTCGGCTGGAAGGTGCTGGTCCACATCGTGGCGTTCAACGCGGCGATGGCGCTGGTGCTGTCGGCCATCCAGCTGGTCGTCGACTACCACTACGAGACCGGCCAGGTCGACGGCCGGATCGAGGAATACCAGCGCGTCAACGCAGCCAGCATCGCCTCGGCGCTGTGGAACTTCGACCGCACCCAGATCGACGCCCAGTTGCGCGGGTTGCTGCAATTGCCGAACGTGGAATACGCCAGCGTGGTCGACAACCGCGGCAGCCTGGTCGGCGAGGCGGGCGAGGGCATCGAGCTCGACAAGACCACCCTGCACCGGATTCCGCTGATCCATGACGGCACCAATCTGGGCGAGCTGCGCGTGCACGCCTCGCTGCGCGACGTCTATGCCCAGGTTGCCGGCCACGCCATGGTCATCCTGCTGACCCAGACGGTGACGCTGCTGTTCGCCTCGGTCTTCGTCCTGCTGATCTTCAACCGCCTGGTCAGCCAGCCCTTGGCCCGGTTGGCGCGGCAGGCGCGCCACACCACCATCCACCAGCTCGACCGGGAATGGTCGCTCGAACGCCGCGGCGCCGCCGAGGACGACGAGCTCAACGTGCTGGTGCGCGCGATGAACCAGATGCGGCTGACGCTGCGCGGCGAGGTGCAGGCGCTCGAGCGGACCAAGGAGGCGCTGTCCGAGAGCGAGGCGCAGAACAGCAGCCTGATGGCATCGAGCAACGTGGTGCCGTGGATCGCCGAGGCCGGCGACTGGCGGCTCACCTTCATCGGCCCGCAGGCCGATGCGCGGCTGGGCATGGATACCGCGGCCTGGATCGGCGGCTCCTCGCTGCTCGAGCATATCCATCCCGACGACCGTCCGCGGCTGCTGGAGCGGGTGGCCGCGGCGCCCGACGGCCAGTTCGAGATGGAATGCCGCTTCGTGCGCGCCGACGGCGACGAGTGCTGGATCCATCTGCAGGGCGCGCGCAAGCAGGGGCCGGCCGGGCAGGCGCTGTACCAGGGTTATCTGCAGAACATCGACGTGCGCAAGACGGTGGAATTCGAACTCGACGCCTACCGGCGCGGGCTCGAGACGCTGGTGTCGGAGCGCACCTCGGCGCTGCAGCAGCAGAACGAGGCGCTGGCCCAGCTCAACGCCGAGCTGCAGGCCGCCCAGAGCCAGCTGCTGCAATCGGAGAAGCTGGCCTCGATCGGCCAGCTGGCGGCCGGCGTGGCGCACGAGATCAACAACCCGGTCGGCTACGTCTCGTCCAACCTCGGCTCGTTGTCGACCTACGTGAAGGACTTCCTGTCGCTGATCGCGCAGTACGAGGTGGTCGAGGCCAAGCTGCCGAGCGAGGCGCAGCAGACGGTCGAGGCGGTCAAGAACCGCATCGACCTGCCGTTCCTGCGCGACGACGTCGACGACCTGCTGACCCAGTCGCACGAGGGCCTGCTGCGGGTGAAGAAGATCGTGCAGGACCTCAAGGACTTCTCGCGCATCGACGGCGAGGACACCTGGCAGAAGGCCGACCTGGTGGCCTGCCTCGAGAGCACGCTGAACATCGTCAACAACGAGCTCAAGTACAAGGCCGACCTGGTGCGCCAGTACAGCGCGATCCCCGAGGTGACCTGCCTGCCGTCGCAGCTGAACCAGGTTTTCCTGAACCTGCTGGTGAACGCCGGCCACGCGATCGACGGCGCGCGCGGCACGGTGACGGTGCGCACCGGCAACGACGAGCGCATGGTGTGGGTGGAGATTTCCGACAACGGGCGCGGCATCGAGCCCGAGATCATCAACAAGATTTTCGATCCCTTCTTCACCACCAAGCCGATCGGCAAGGGCACCGGGCTCGGGCTGTCGATCTCCTACGGCATCATCAAGAAGCACAACGGGACGATCACGGTGCAGAGCGAGGTGGGGCGCGGGACGACTTTCCGGGTGGCTTTGCCGATCGAGCAGCCGGAGGCGGCTTGAAGGGCGGCGGCCAGCAAGGCCGCGATCAGGAGGGCACGCAGGTTCATGGTCGGCTCGCATTCGGCAGTTGCGGCAGGGCCAGGACGGTGCGTCCGGCGTCGATCCGGGCGATCAGCGCGGCGAGGCTGCCGCTGTCCTGGATCTCCCCGCGGGAGCGCTGGCCTGTCACGTCGAGCGTGTAGGCGATGCGGTTGCGCTGATCGTAGGTCGGGTATGAAACCCGACCTACGATCAGCAATGCCCATCAGCATTACCGATCAGCAATGCCCCGGCGCAGCCGGGGACATGCAGGGAACGTATCGATTTCAGCTCATTTCGAGCCGATTCTCGCCGGCCTCAATCGCTCTCCCGCTTCAACCCCAGCATGTGGTACTCGGCGATGCACACCGACTGCCATCCCTCTTCGGTGCCGTCGTTCTCGCTGCCCACCAGCACCGGGTCGTAGAAGCGGTCGACCGTTTCGGCCAAGATTTCGCGGTACTGGTTGCCGCCCCACAGGTAGAGCCGGCGCTTGCCGCCGCTCCGGCGGATGCCGCCCGAGCCGTAGGCGCCGGCCGCGATCGACACCCAGTCGGCGGCGGTGCCGACCTGGTGCGGCGTGCGCGTGTAGTTGCCGGGGCCGTAGCCGTCGGCGCGGATGGTGCCGGTCTTGCCGTAGTCGTTGTTGCCCCAGGCCCAGACCTGGCCGTCGTCGGTCAGTGCGACGATGTGCTGCGGGCCGACGGCGACCTGCACCCAGTTGTGGTCCTGCGTGGCCGGCGGCCGGAACGGGGTGGTCGCGGTGGTGTTGTGCGGCGGCGCGTCGGTGCCCAGCACGCCGTAGCCGTTGTAGCCCCAGACGTAGAGATGGCCCTGCGCGTCGATCGCCGCGCCGTTGTATTGGCCGATGGCGGCATATTTCCAGTCGCTCGCGCTGCCGATCCGCTGCGGCGCGAGCGGGCCCGAGGTGTTGCCCTGCGCCAGCTGGCCGTAGTCGTTGCGGCCCCAGGCCCATAGCGTGCCGTCGCTGCGGATGCCGATGCTGACGTTGTTGGCGGCGTCCACCATCAGCCAGCTGCTGCCGTCGTCGACCAGTTGCAGCCGGCGCACGTCGTCGCCGAGCGCGCCGAGGCCCAGCGCCTGGTCGTCGCGCGTGCCGGCCACCCATAGACGGTTCCGGGTGTCGATGGCCAGCGTGTGGGCGTAGCCGGCGGCGGCGTAGCGGAACTTGACGTCGCCGGCGATCGCCTGCGGCACCTGCTGGCGGCTGTCGCTGCTGCCGCTGCCGACCTGGCCGCGGTCGTTCAGGCCCCAACCCATCAGGTGACCGCTGTCGAGGATGCCGATCGCGTGGTGGTTGCGGCTCGACAGCATTTTCCAGCGGTGCTCGGAGGCCAGCAGGGCCAGGTCGGTCAGGTTGCCCTGGCTGTCGTTGCCGAAGTCGTAGTAGTAGCCGTAGCCGCGGCCATAGGCCTCGCCGACGGCGGGATTGGCGCCGTTCGGGCCGTTGCCGCCGCCGCTGTCCGGCCCGCCGGTCGAGCCGCCGGTCGAGTTGCCGCCCGAGTCGCCGGACGAATTGCCGTAATGCGCCTGCACGGTCGGCGCACTGGCCGGCGGGTTGCGGGCGTCGTCCTGCACCACGTAGCCGACTTCGAACGGCGCGGCGCCGCTGGCGGCCTCGGCCTGGGCCAGGATGGCCGGCGGGATGGCGATGGCGACCGGCTTGCCGACCTCGGCCGCGGCGACGCGGTGGCTGGCATGGTCGGCGGCGGCGCCCCAGCGCACGGTGATCAGGTCGAGCTCGGCCATGCCGGCGTAGGCCGGTACCACCAGGCTGATGCCCTGGGCGATATCGTTCGCAGAGATGCCGCCGGCGATGCCCGGCGGCAGCTGGGCGGCGGCCAGCACGGCGGGGAAGTTGCGCTTGACGCGGATGACGGCCGGCTGGGTCTCGGCCTGCTTGCCGTTGACGAAGCAGATCTCGGCCTTCACCTGGTAGCGGCCGTCGGCCAGCGTGAATTCGGCGGCCGGGATTTCGAAGAAGGCGGTGCCGTTCTGCAGATCCTGGCTGCTCAGCGAGCACTCGCCCAGGTCCTGTTCGCTGCCGAGCGCGTCGGTCCAGGCCAGCGTGATGTCGTCGTGGGATGGTTGGCCGATGTGAGCGCCAGCGTGGCGGTCACGCTGCGGATCACGTCGGCGTTGTTGAGCCAGTGTTCGGCCGGGCTGCCGGTCACGGGTTTGCGTGCGGCCTGCGGGAAGACGACGGGGACGGTCTTGAAATCGGTCATGGCGGTTTCCTCCTGGGTTGTCGAAGCGGAGCCGCTGGCGAGGGGCGCCGAACCGGTTCCGCAAGCGCCCGGATCGTGCCGCCGCTGCTGCTTTTAGGTATGGGTGCTGCAGTTTGCCGCTGTGCCGGGATGGATTCCGGCGGGGTTGGCCAGGCCGGGCGGCGGCGAAAACCCGCGCCTGCGAGGGAGGCGACGGACCTTCGGCGGCCGCCGCCCGGCCTGGACTGTCACGGCTTGGTTTCTAGGCTGGATCGGTCGAACACACCACGAGGCCGGACGAACGGTGCACGCCCGTCCGGCCGCGCAGCGGCCACCTCACACTTCACCTTTCACGTTTCACGGCCTCAGTGGTGCCCCTGCGCCGTACCGCCCTTGCCGTCGGGCAGGGCGATGCGGATGTTCTGCATCATCCCCTGGTCCTCGTGGTCGAGGATGTGGCAATGCAGCACGAAGTCGCCGATGTAGCGCTCGTAGCGGGTGCGCACCACCACTTTGTACATGCCCTTCTGCGCGTCGGGCGCGCCGCCGGGGAACAGGTTCTTGATCCACAGCGTGTCCTTCCACACCCCCTTGAGGCCCGGGTATTGCGCGTCGTCGCCGTCGACCGCGTCCGGCTCGCTCACGTCGCGGCCGTCGGGCGCGGTGATCTTGACGATCTGGAACGGGTTGACGTGGATGTGGAACGGATGGCTGACGAAGTCCGAGGTCAGCGTCCATTCGTCGACGCCGCCGAGCTTGAGCACCCGGTCGATGCGCGAGCCGTCGTACGGCCGGCCGTCCACCTCGAACAGCGCGGTGTTGGGCAGCGAGGTGTCGATGTTGAAGACCAGCGTCTGGGTGCCGGTCACTTCGCCCGCGTCGATGGTCTTGTGCGGCACGAAGCTGGTCAGCTTGAGCCCGTCCTGCAGCTCGCCGATCACCTTCTGCTGCACGCCGGCCGGCATGTTCACCCGGGCGGCGGCCACCAGCTGGTTCTTCAGGTAGGTGGTCGTGTCGCCCTGCACCTGGGTGCCGGCCTGCACCGCGATCACGCCGAGCAGGCGGGCCGACGGCGCCGAGCGGTCGATGGTGGCGGCGACCTTGACGTCGTTGATCAGGCAGTAGTCGCCGGCGTCGGGGAAGGTCATCAGCGCGTCCCAGCGGTAGCCCGGCTGGAACACCACGGCCTTCTTGTTCATCACGCCGGCCAGCGTCAGCCCGTCGGCGGCCACCAGCGGCACGGTCAGCTCGGGACCGGTGCAGTATTTCTTCACGTAGTCGTCGGTGTCCTCGGCCTTGAGCCCGCCGACGCCCGGCGCGTTGCGGTCGCGCAGGCGCACCTTGACCGCCAGCGTGTCGCGCACGCCGGCGTGGATCATGCGCCAGCGCTCGACCCGGCCGGCCACCGCGCCGGTCAGTTGGCCGAGCACCACGCCGTTGATGCTGGTGTAGCGGCCCGAGTCGCTCCAGGTGCCGGGGCCGAACTGGTCGTAGCCGCTGATCTCGCCGACGTCGCCCGGATCGCACTTGTAGCGCTGGTCCTTGGGATTGGGCTGCTGGCCCGGCTCCGGATCGTTGCCGTAGGTCTTGATCTGGCCGTCGAGCGGCCCGCCCTTGAAGCGGCAGGCGTACTGGATCTGCTGGAACACCAGGGTGCGCTCGGGGAAGGGCGCGGCGGCGGTCGGCTTGATCAGCGTGTCGAGGTCGCCATTCTCGGTCGCGGTCGGGGTGCGCGTGCCGCGCACGATCAGCGCGCCGGCCATGCCGCTGGAGACCTGCAGCGCGGTCGAGCCGTGGCGGTGGGTGTGGTACCAGAAGGTGCCGGCCGGGTGGGTCGGCGGGATGTTGTATTCGTACTGGAAGCCGACGCCGGGGTTGATCGACACCAGCACGTTGTCGCTGTTGCCGGCCGGGTTGATCCACAGCCCGTGCGAATGCAGGTTGGTGCCGTTGAAGCAGTGCGGGGTGTTGCCGCTGCCGCCCTGCTCGCCGCAGGTGGGGTCGGCCGGCAGGTTGTTGTTGAGCTGCACGCGCACCGTCTGGCCCGGGTAGGCCTCGATCAGCGGCGCGACGTAGGAGGTCTGGCCCGGCGGTCCCCATTGCGTCGACGGCTCGATCGAGTGGGCCGGCTCGCCGCTGCCCGGCACGTAGCTGCGCAGCTGGACCTTGTCGTAGGCGATCTGGCCCGGCGCCTCGACCGAGGGATTGCGGATCCAGCCGTTGAGGTACTGGATGTCGAGGTTGAAGGCCACTTCGCGCTGCACGCCAGGCTCGAGCTCGCGGGTCTTGGGCATGGCCATCAGGTTGAGCCGCGGCGCCGGCTTGCCGGCCTTGAGCAGCGTCGCGCCGGCCGGTGGGGCGGCGGTAGCGCGCAGCACCGGCGGGTTGGGGATCTGGTCCGGTTTGGCGTCGGCGGCGTGCAGCGCGGCCGGCGCCAGGCCGAAGCCGGCGGCGCCGAGGCTGGCCAGCAACAGTGCGCAGCGTCGGCTCGGTGAATCGTTCCGGTCTTTCAACATCGCATCCTCCCATGTCAGTTATCGTCTGGTCCGCCGGTCCGGCGGTGCAGCGGTCCGTCCGGCACGCAGGCCGGAGCCTCTGCGTTATAGCCGAAGGCCGAGCCCGCCTGTCGTCCGGACCGGGTGCCGCTGCGTTACAGCCGGAGTAACAATCAATGCGAAAGGGAAACGCGTATGTCGTGGTCGAAACTGCCGGGCGCCTGGCGCGCCCTGGTCCTGGCGCTGCCGGTCTGCCTCGCGGCGCCGCAGCCGGTCGGGGCCGAAACGCTGCGGGAACGGATCGCTGCCCGCTTGGCCGAGCGCCAAACCCAGCGCCAGGGCGACGAGCTCGACGGCGATGAGGCCGGCCGCCGCGCCGAGCTGCCGGCCGGCGTGCGGGTGTTGCGCGACATCGCCTACGGCCCCGACCGGCGCCAGCGCTTCGACGTCTACCTGCCGGCCGAAGCCCGCGCGCAGGCCGGCGGTATGCCGGTGATCTTCATGGTGCACGGCGGCGCCTGGGCGATCGGCGGCAAGGCGATGGCCGCGGTGGTGGAGAACAAGGCGGCGCGCTGGGTGCCGGCCGGCATGGCGCTGGTGTCGATCGACTACCGCATGCTGCCCGAGGCCGACCCGGTCGAGCAGGCGCGCGACGTGGCCCGCGCGCTGGCCGCGGCGCAGGCGAGGGCGGCCGAGTGGGGCGGCGATCCGCGCCGCTTCGTGCTGATGGGCCATTCGGCCGGCGCCCACCTGATCGCGCTGGTCGGCAGCGATCCGGCGCTGGCGGCCGGGGCTGGCCCCTGGCTCGGCAGCGTGCTGCTCGACAGCGCGGCGCTCGACGTCGAAGCGATTATGAACATGCGCCACCTCGGCCTCTACGACCGCGCCTTCGGCCAGGATCCGGCCTTCTGGCGCGCGGCCTCGCCCTACCGGGCGCTGGCCCGGCCGGCGCCGCCGGTCCTGGCGGTCTGTTCGAGCCGGCGCGAGGCGGCCTGCCCGCATGCGCGCCGCTACGTCGACAAGGCCACCGGGCTGGGCATGCGCGCCGCCGTGCTGCCGCAGGATCTGACCCACCGCGACATCAATCTGCAACTGGGCCTGCCGGGCGCCTACACGGCGGCGGTGGAGGGCTTCATGGCCTCGCTCGATCCCGCGCTCGCCCGCGCGCTGGCCGTGGCCGCCGCGCCGCACTGAGCGGCGATCTGCCGGCGGCCGATGCCGCCGGCATGCCCGGCGCCGTTCCGCTCTCTATAATGGCCGTGGCCGTGCCGCGCGGTGCCGCCGGCCTTTCCCCACCCAGACCTGGAAACGACCATGAGCGTGTGCTCGACCGAAATCGAATCCGAGGCGATCGAGGCGCTGCTCCCGGCCGCCGGCGGCGGGCCGCGACATGGCCGGCGAGGCTGCCGCCCGGGCCCGCGCGATGAACGCCGACGACGTCGAATTCTCGCTGCTGCCGGACGTGATCACGGAGGTGCAGGAGCACCTGCCGCAGCTCGAGCAGGACCTGCATCGGCTGGTGCAATACCCCGATTCGGCCGAGCTGCTGTCGAGCGCCTTCCGCCACATGCACACCATCAAGGGCGACTTCGGCTACTGCCGCGCCACCCCGATCATGGAATTCGTGCACCAGCTCGAGGGCGTGCTGCAGAGCCTGCGCGACCGCACCTTCCAGTGCTCGGCGCTGGTCGCCGAGGCGCTGCTGCAGAGCATGGACCAGGTGCCGACCATGATGATGACGCTGGCGCGCACCCGCCAGTTCGACGAGACCCCGCGCGGCGGCCAGCTGCGGCTGATCCAGCTGTTGGCGCAGGCCGGCAACCAGGCCGAGGCCGACCAGGCGGCGCGCCACGTGCTGTTGGCGGCCCACGGCGAGGGGCTCGGCGCCTTCGAACTCGAACCGCCGCCGGAGCCGCCGCCGGCGGCCGCCAGCGTGGCGCGCGCGCTGGCGCTGGGCGAACGGCTGGCCGCGGCGCTGGCCGAGCGGCGGCCGGACTGGCACGACCGGGTGGCGCAGCAGCGCGCGCTGGTGCTGGCGCTGAACCGGCACTACCCGCGGTCGACCGATCACGACGTATTGTCGATCGCGGTGTGCTGGCACGACGTCGGCCTGCTGGCGCTGCCCGACGAGCTGCTGCTGGATTTCCCCCAGCCCGGCTCGGCCGGCTGGCCGGCCTATGCCGCCCACCCGGAACGCGCGGCGGCCTGGCTGCTGGCGGTGGCGCCCGACTGCACCGAGGCGGCCCGCATCGTCCGCCAGCATCACCTGGGCGTGAACGGCAAGGGCATCGCCGCGCCCGACCATCCGCTGCCGCCGCACCAGGGCGCACTGATGCTGGCCTGCGCCGACCTGTTCCACGAGCGGGTGGCGGGCCTCACGGGCGAGGACTACCGGCGCGGCGTGCTGCGCACGCTGTTCGACATCGGCGGCGGCCTCGACACCCGCTTCGACGCCATGCTGATCAACGCTTTCGACGCGATCGCGCGCGATCTGGCGGCCTCGGCCGGCTGATCGGTCGCCTGGCGGGCCGCCCCTGTTTTGCTGCGCTGCACAACTGTCGCTAGTGACAGGGATTTATCCCCAATTGACATTGGAATAAAATATCAAATCCAATCGATCAAGCAGTTGAATCGACGGGATTTTCAAAATACAGACGGATCGAATGCGGACGATCCGCAGCCGGCCGACGGGGCAAAGAACCCGCGGCCTCGACGGTGAGCAGGCCGACTGGCCTGTCCGAGGAGGAAGAATGCAGAACTGGCAGTACGACCAGGTTCTGGCGATGACCGACGCCAAGGACCCGGACAAGATCTTCGAGCAAGTGGTCGAATTCTCGCGTTCGCTGGGTTTCGACTACTGCGCTTTCGGCCTGCGCGTGCCCAATTCGATGACGCAGCCGCGCATGGTGCTGCTCAACAACTATCCCGAACACTGGAAGAAGCGCTACCTCGAGCGCAACTACCTGGCGGTCGACCCGAGCGTGCGGCACTGCACCCGTTCGGTCCAGCCGGTGGTGTGGTCCGAGGCGCTGTTCTCCAGCACGCCGGCGCTGTGGGACGAGGCGCGCGAGCACGGCCTGCGCCACGGCTGGGCGCAGTCGATGCGCGATTTCACCGGCGCGCTCAGCATGTTCACGCTGGCGCGCAGCGACGGCGACCTCGGCCGGGCCGAGCTGGCGCGCAAGACGCCCGAGATGAGCTGGCTGGCGCAGGTGGCGCACACGGTGCTCAGCGCGCCGCTGAAGGAGAAGCTGGCGCCCGACAACGGCGCCAAGCTCACCTTCCGCGAAGTCGAGATCCTGCGCTGGACCGCCGACGGCAAGACCTCGGCCGACATCGCCGACATCCTCGGCCTGACCGAGCGCACGGTGAATTTCCATATCAACAACGTGGTGGCCAAGCTCGGCGCGGCGAATCGCACCGCGGCGGTGGTGCGGGCGCTGACGCTGGGGCTGCTGCTGTAGGAGCCGGGCCGAGTTCGACGATCGTTCGTGCGGAATCCGCAGAGCGGCACCCGGCAAAGCCGGGTGCTTACGTGTCGTGCGTGCTCGACCAAGGCTCCTACCCTGATCCAATCCCCCTCCCCCCGCCCTCGCCGCCGCGAGGGGGCCTCGCTGGCGCTCGTTCGTGACTGTTCAGCCGTCGCTGGTTTGCTCAAGCCGGTGCCGTACCTTTTTCGGTCGTGCCCGCGCCCGCGCCGCCAGGCGCTTCATGGCAAACTCGCTACCCCAGCGAGGAGATGCCCATGCCCAATCCCGAGGCCCCGCGCCCATCCCATTCCGGCGGCAAGCGGCCCGGCGGCAAGCGCCCCGGCGGCCGCAAGTTCGTGCGCGCCGTGCTGCCCGAGCGCTTTCGCGCGCGCGTCGCGGCGGTGTCCTGGCGCGACCTGGCGCTGACCGCCGGCCCCTTCGTGCTGCTGTTCGCCGTGCTGGCTGCGGTGGCGATCTGGTTCCTCAACCCGGCGCCGCCCAATACGCTCACCATCAGCAGCGGTCCCGAGGGCAGCGCCTTCCACAAGCAGGCCGAGCGCTATCGCCAGATCCTGGCGCGCGAGGGCATCCGTCTGGTGGTGCTGGAGTCGGAAGGCTCGCTGGAGAACCTGAGCCGGCTCAGGGATCCGGCTGCCAAGGTCGATGTCGGCTTCGTGCTCGACGGCGTCTCGGCCGAACCGGCCGACGGCAGCCTGGTCTCGCTCGGCAGCGTGTCGCACCAGCCGGTGTTCATGTTCTACCGCGGCACCGAGCCGATCACCCGGCTGGCGCAGCTGGCCGGCAAGCGCGTCTCGATCGGCCGCATCGGCAGCGGCGCGCGGGTGCTGGCGCTGGCGCTGTTCAAGGCCAACGGCATCGAGCCGGGCCACGACACGCAGCTGCGCGGACTGGAGGCCGACGACGCGGTGCAGGAACTGCTCGACGGCGAGATCGATGCGGTGTTCCTGATGGGCGATTCGGCCAAGCCGGAGACCATCCGCCGGCTGCTGTTCGCGCCCGGCATCCATATGATCGACCTGGCCCAGGCCGAGGCCTATACCCGCAAGCTGCCTTCGCTCAACCGCCTGCGGCTGCCGATGGGCAGCATCGACCTGGCGCAGAACATCCCGCAGGCTGATACCACGCTGATCGCGCCGAACGTCGAGCTGGTGGCGCGCGAGAGCCTGCACCCGGCGCTGTCGGACCTGCTGATCGAGGCGGCGCGCGAGGTGCACGGCCGCCGCAACGTACTGCAGGAGGCCGGCGAATTCCCGGTCGCGCGCGCCGGCGACTTCCCGCTCAGCGACGACGCGGCGCGCTACTACAAGTACGGCAAGGGTTTCTTCTATCGCACGCTGCCGTTCTGGATGGCCAGCCTGTTCGACCGCATCGTGATCGTGCTGCTGCCGATCGCGGTGCTGCTGATCCCGGCGCTGCGGGTGCTGCCCTGGCTGTACCGCTGGCGCATCCATTCGCGCATCTACCCGTGGTACGGCGCGCTGATCTCGCTCGAACGCGGCCTGCTCGAAGGCCCGGCGCCGGCCGACGCCGAACGGCTGCGCGAGCGGCTGGAGGAGATCGAACTGGCGGTCAACCGGCTCGACGTGCCGCTGGCCTTCGTCGACCAGCTCTACGTGCTGCGCGAGCACATCGCCTTCGTGCGCAGGCGGCTGGACGGGCTCGGAAGCGAGGTCGACGCGGTGACCGAATGAGGGCGGCATGCCGGACGGCGGCCGCCGTGAAGCATCAGCGGGAGGTAGGCCGGCCCGACAGCGCCGCGGATCGAGGTCGCTGTCGGGTATGAAACCCGACCTACGGCGGTATGTCCCGGCTCGACTTAAGGGCATTGATCCCCTGCCGGGCGCTTCTCCCGTGCATGGAAGAGGGCTATTGGCATCAGGCATCTTTTGCCAAGTGATAAGCCCTTTCGTACTGGGACGTTGAAAGGGCAGGAATCCCTTCCAGGCGCGGCGTTCAATCCTCATGCGGCGCCGCGGCGGCGATTTGAACCGGGCGCGCCGCCAGCTTGGGCCGGGTCGCGGCCCACGATTCGGGCGGCCCGGCCAGCGCGAGATGGGCCTGGCCGTAGGCGAGGGTGGTCGCGGCGGCTTCGGGGTCGTCGGCCATCAGGGCGGCCGGCGGCAGCACGGCATCGGGGCCGTCGAGCGGGCCGCAGGCGCCGAGCGTGACGACGCCGGCGGCCAGGAACAGGAAGTGGATTCTTTTCATGGCGGGCTCCCGGGGGCGGCCGGCAACGCTGCCGGCCGCGGGGCCGCTCGCGGCGGGTGCCCGGTGGCGCCGCCCGCCGCGTCGCGGCCGGTGACGCTAGTTGGCGGCGCGGTACTGCTCGCGCAGGCTGCGCACCTGGTCGTGATTGCGCAGCACGCCGTCGTACTGCTGCTGCACGATGGCGCGCACCGGCTCCGGCAGCGGCTGTTCGAGCGCCTTGCGGTAGCGCGCCTTGGCGACGTCCTCGCCGCGCTCGCATTCCTCGAGCATGGCGACGTCGTCCTGGCCGGTCACCGCGCCGCGCACGTTCACCCAGCCGCGATGCAGCGCGCCGGACAGCGTGCCGTCCTCGTCGGGCTTGCCGCCGTACTGGGTGATCAGCTGGCCCAGCGCGCTGGCCGCGCTGTGGCACTCGGTGGCGCGCTGCGAGAACAGCGTCTTGAGCTGGGTGGCTTCGACGTAGCGCGCGCAGTTCTCGAAGCCGAGTTCGCCGTCGCGGCTGGTTTCGAGCAGGGTGTTGAGGGTGTCGACGATTTCGGAGTCGTTCATCATGGCGTTTCCTTCCTCGTGAAGAGAGTGGGTCTGGACCCGAGCTCAGCAGGTTTCGGGCCAGCCGGCCTGGCATGCGCCGTGCGTACCTTGATCCCGGGCCCCGCGGCCCCGCTCGTTTCCCCCTCCGGCGAGCGTCGAAACGGCCCCATGCATGGGGCCGTTTCCTTTTGTCCCGATCGTTTCTGCGGCGTCGTGCCGCGCCCGTCGGGCGGGTGCCGGCCCGGCGGTGGGTTCGATGGCCGGCGCAGTCAGGCCGAAGCCCGGCCTGCGGCTGTAGCGGTCGATTTGCTTGATACGAGTCCGCTGAGTGCGCCCGGTCGGCGAGGATGGAAAAACCGGGCTGGTCGCCGCGGCCAGTTGCGTAAGAAATCTCACCGGGGCGGGAAACTTTTACACGCCGGTGCGAAGCAGCGGACCGGGCCGCGGCCGGTCCGACGGTTTCAGTCGCGCGCCTGGCGTTGCGCCGCCTGTTCGGCCAGCCGCTGCGCCTCGGCCACCTGCCGTTCCAGCACCGGCACGGCACGGCGCGCCTGGCGGCGCAGGACTGGGTTCACGCCGCTGTCGGCCTGCTGCAGATGGCGGTCGAGCTCGGTGCGCTGCGAATCGAGCGCGATGGCCTCGAGGTAGGCGCGGTCGAAGTCGCCGTCCTGCAAGCCGCGCAGCGAGGCCAGCTGCGGCCTGGGCAGCGCGCGGCGCGGCAGCGTCATGCCTTCCTGCCGCGCCAGCTGGCGCAGGCGGCGGACGCGCTCGGCGCTGGCCGTTTCGATCTGCCGTGCCAGCGCCCGCAGCGCCGGATCCTGCGTGCGTTGCCGCGCCAGCCGGCTGGCTTCGGCCTCGGCTTCGCCGCGCTCGATGGCGCGCAGCACGAATTCCTCGTCGTTGGGTTGCAGCCGCAGGCCGCCGGCCTGGAGCGGAGCGGCCGCCAGCGCGAGGGCGAGCAGGGCGGGGAAGACGCGGACGAGGGCGGAGGTGGGCATGGCGCGGTTTCCCGGCTGATGGGGCTGGTGGAGTGGCCTCGCGACAGGAGCAAGCGGCATTCCTGCGCCGAACGGGCCTGAATCCTGCAGGGTTGCGGGAGTCAAAGCCTTGCGGCATCCCCGCTCCCCGATGGAGGACATCATGCAGAAGATGAGCAAGACCCATATTCCGACCAGTTTCGGCGTATTCAAGCCGGTGGGCCACCTGGTGCTGGCATTCCGTGCCGCCGACACGCGCGACCAGGTCATGCACGTGCTGGCCGGCCAGGGTTTCGGCGACGAGGACCTGACCGCGTTCGAAGCCGATGAATGGCTCGACACGATGGATCGGGCCGAAGCCAACCGCGGCCTGATGGCGACCTTCGGTTCCGAGCTGGACCAGGTGGAAATGCATGCGCGGCTGGCGCGCGACGGCCACGTCTTCCTGGTGGTGTTCGCCCCGGCCGAGGCGCAGACCGAGGCGGTGGCCGAGGTGGCCGAACGCTACGGTGCGGTGCTGGTGCAGAAGTACGGCCGGCTGCTGATCGAGAACAAGGTGCTGCGCACCGACGACAGCCGCGTCGCGCCCGAGCATTTCTTCGGCGTCAGCAGCCATGCGCTGCGCGACGACGAGGTCAATAACGAGAAATCGCGCGAGAACGATGGGCGGCGCTGAGACTGATGGGGTGTGAGGTGTGAGGTGTGAGGTGTGAGGTGTGAGGTGTGAGGTGTGAGGTGTGAGGTGTGAGGTGTGAGGTGTGAGGCGTGAGGCGTGAGGCGTGAGGCGTAACCCCATCCCCACCCCGGCCCTCCCCTTGAAGGGAGGGGGTCGGTCGGCGACGACTGAACGATCGCTGATCGTCCCGGCCGATGCGCCCCGCTCCTCCCCTTCAAGGGGAGGTTGGGAGGGGATGGGGTTACGCCTTCCACTCACCCCTCACCCGCCGCTCGTCGCCTTCCGCATCAATCACTGGCATGGCAGCGAATTTTATGTAGAATGCTGCTCAGGCAGTGATTTGAACCGGGAGATTCCGTTGGCCGCATCCTTCTACCATGTCGACACCTACTCGTCGGGCGAGAGCCTCGGGTTTCTGCTCAACCAGGTCCAGGTGCGGCTGCACGACACGCTCAACACCGAGCTGGCGCCGACCGGCATCAGCTTTCCGCAGTGGAAGGCGCTGATGCTGGTCTATCACGGCCGGGCCGAGACCGCCGCCGACCTGAGCCGCTGCAACCTGACCGACACCGGCTCGACCACCCGGATGGTCGATCGGCTCGAGGAAAAGGGCTTCCTGCGCCGGGTGCGCAGCGAGGCGGACCGCCGGCTGGTGAAGCTCGAGCTGACCGATGCCGGCCGCGCGCTGATGCCGGCCATGATCGCGGCGGTGGTCAAGGTGCTCAACACCTTCCTCGACGGCTTCAGCGCCGAGGAATTCGCCCAGCTCAAGGACATGCTGCACCGGATGATCGCCAACACGCCGACCACGCCGCAGCAACCGCCGGCCGATTGAGCCGGCGCCGCGCGCCCGCTAGACGGGAACCCGAGGTTCCCGATTATTTTATCTATATTGCTGTCTAGGCAGTTAGTGCTAGGGCAGTAACAGTATAAGCAGTGTGGTTAATACAGGAGCCCGCACCATGCGCCACCGACCTCTCAAACTGATCCTGCCGCTCGTGGCGGCCGCCGTGCTGAGCGCCTGCGCCAGCATGGGCGACAGCCGGACCACGGGGAAACCGATCGACGCCGCGGCGCTGGCCGGCGGTGCCACGCTGGGCCAGGCGCCGGCCGCCGCCTGGCCGATGCCGCGCTGGTGGCAGGCGCTCGGCGATCCGGCGCTCGACGCCCTGGTCGACGAGGCGATGGCCGGCTCGCCGGGCCTCGCCGCCGCGCAGGCCCGCATCGCCCGCGCGCAGGCGTTGGCCGGCCTGAGCGAGGCCAATGGCGGCCCGCAGCTCGGCCTGAGCGCCGACGTATCGCGCCAGCGCTTCAGCGAGAACTACATGCAGCCGGCGCCGCTGGCCGGCAGCGTGCGCGACAGCGGCCGGCTGGCGCTGGACGGCAGTTGGGAGCTCGACTTCTTCGGCAAGCACCGCGCCGAGCTCGACGCCGCGCTGAGCCGCGGCCGCGCCGCCGGCTTCGAGGCCGAGGCGGTGCGGCTGGCGCTGGCGACCGGCCTGGCCCGCGCCTGGGTGCAGCTCGACCGCGAATACGCCGGCCAGGACCTGCTGACCGCCACGCTGCGCCAGCGCGAGCGGGTGGCCGAGCTGAGCGCCCGCCGGGTCAAGGCCGGGCTCGACGCGCAGAGCGACGCCAAGGTCGCCACCGCCGGCGTCGCCACCATGCGGCAGGAGATCGAGGCGAGCCGCGAGCGCATCGCGCTGCTGCGCAACCAGATCGCCGCGCTGACCGGCGCCGGTCCCGCCCGCGGCGAGGCGCTGGCGCGGCCCCGGATGGCGCCGGCCGGCGCGGTCGGCGTGCCGGCCAGCCTGCCGGCCGAGCTGGTGGCGCGGCGGCCCGACATCGCCGCCCAGCAGGCGCGGATCGAGGCCTCGCTGCGCGACATCGACGCCGCCCGCACGCTGTTCTATCCCAACGTCAACCTGGTCGGCTTCGTCGGCCTGCAGTCGCTCGGCATGGGCAATCTGTTCGACGGCGGCAGCCGCATCGCCGGCATCGGTCCGGCGCTGCGCCTGCCGATCTTCGACGGCGGCCGGCTGCGCGCCAACCTCAAGGTGAGCCAGGCCGACTTCGACGCCGCCGCGGCGCAATACAACGGCCTGGTGGTCGACGCCTTCCGCGAGGTGGCCGACGCGGTCGCCGCCAGCCAGGGCGTGGCCCGCCAGCGCGCCGAGCAGCAGCGCGCCGAAGCCGACCTGCGCGAGGCCTACGGCATCGCCGAGGCGCGCTACGGCCAGGGCCTGGGCAACCAGCTGGCGGTGCTGGCGGTGGAAGACCGCCTGCTGGCCCAGCAGCGCAGCGGCGTCGAGCTGGCCGCGCGCGAGCGGCTGGCCTGGGTCGACCTCAACCGCGCGCTGGGCGGCGGCTTCACGGCCCGATCCGACCGCACCCGTTCCGACATCCAAGACAAGACGGCGGCGCGCTGAGCGGCGCCGGGCAACCCACAGGGAGCACCAACATGACCACCCCCACCCAGACCCAAGCCCCGGCCGCCGAGAACGGCCGCCGCAAACCGCTGCTGCTGGCGCTGGCCGGCGCCTTCGGCCTCGCCGCCGTCGCCTACGGCGTCTACTGGTATTCGCACGGCCGCTACTACGTCGAGACCGACAACGCCTACGTCGCCGGCAACGTGGTGCAGGTGACGCCGCAGACTGCCGGCACCATCGTCGCCATCGCCGCCGACGACACCGATTTCGTCGAGGCCGGCCAGCCGCTGGTGGTGCTCGACGCCGCCGACGCCCAGCTGGCGCTGGAGACCGCCGAGGTCCAGCTCGGCCAGACGGTGCGCGAGACGCGCACGCTGTACGCCAACGACGGCACCCTGCGCGCCACCGTGACGCTGCGCGAGGCCGACCTGGCCCGCGCGAAGCAAGACTTGCAGCGGCGCCAGGCGCTGGCCGGCACCGGCGCGGTGGCGGGCGAGGAGATCCAGCATGCGCGCGACGCGCTCAAGGCCGCCGAGGCCGGCGTTCAGGCCGCACGCGAGCAACTGGCCGCCAACCAGGCGCTGATCGCCCGCACCACGCCCAAGAGCCACCCCAACGTGCAGCGTGCCGCGCTCAAGGTGAAGGAGGCGCAACTGGCGCTGTCGCGCACCACGGTGCCGGCGCCGGTGTCGGGCTTCGTCGCCCGCCGCGCGGCCCAGCCGGGCCAGCGCGTCGGCGTCGGTGCGCCCTTGATGGCGGTGGTGCCGCTCGACCAGCTGTGGGTCGACGCCAACTTCAAGGAAAGCCAGCTGCGCGACATGCGCATGGGCCAGCCGGTGACGCTGCGCGCCGACGTCTACGGCGACGAGGTGGTCTACCACGGCAAGGTGGCCGGCTTCGCCGCCGGCACCGGCGCGGCCTTCTCGCTGCTGCCGGCGCAGAACGCCACCGGCAACTGGATCAAGGTGGTGCAGCGCCTGCCGGTGCGCATCGCGCTCGACGCCAAGGAGATCGCCGAGCATCCGCTGCGGGTCGGCCTGTCGATGCGGGCCGAGGTGGAGACCCACGACAAGAGCGGCCCGCAGCTGGCCAGCGTGCGCCGCACCGCGCCGGTGGCCGAGACGCGGGTGTTCGACGGGCTGATCAAGACCGCCGCGGGCAAGGCGGCGGCGGTGCTGAATGCGGAGGCGGGGCAGTAGTTCGACGTGCTGCGTTTGGCCAATTGCGTCTGAAAGAGCCCTCATTGCCCATGCGCGGCTCATAGGCCGATGCGGAGTGGTGTGATAGCCCCTCTCCCGCGCGCGGGAGAGGGGTTGGGGGGTGAGGGTTGGTTCTACGAAGAACAGCCCTCATCCGGCCCTGCGGGCCACCTTCTCCCGCGCGGCGGGAGAAGGGAAAGCCTGCCGCCGCGGCATCTGGCCACGTTCATCACGGTCTTCGCATACCGCATCACCGTCACTCAAAAAGCCCCACACCGGAGCCCGCCATGAGCAGCCCGCAACCCCTCCCGCCCCTCAAGGGCAGCCAGCTCGTCTGGGCCACCATCGCCCTGTCGCTGGCCACCTTCATGAACGTGCTCGACACCACCATCGCCAACGTGTCGATCCCGTCGATCGCCGGCGACGTCGGCGTCAGCCCCTCGCAGGGCACCTGGGTCATCACCTCGTTCGCGGTGGCCAATGCCATCTCGGTGCCGCTGACCGGCTGGCTCACCCAGCGCTTCGGCCAGGTCAAGCTGTTCGTCACCTCGATCCTCTTGTTCGTGTTGTCCTCGCTGCTGTGCGGCATGGCCACCAGCCTCGAAATGCTGATCGCCTTCCGCGTCATGCAGGGCGCGGTGGCCGGGCCGATGATCCCGCTATCGCAGGCGCTCTTGCTGGCGAGCTACCCCAAGGCCAAGTCCGGCCTGGCGCTGGCGATGTGGGCGATGACCACCATGGTGGCGCCGGTGCTCGGTCCCATCCTCGGCGGCTGGTTGTCGGACAACCTGTCCTGGCCGTGGATCTTCTACATCAACATCCCGACCGGCCTGTTCGCCGCCTGGCTGACCTGGACGCTGCTGCGCCATCGCGAGTCGCCGACGCGCCGGCTGCCGATCGACAAGGTCGGCCTAGGCCTCTTGGTGGTGTGGGTCGGCGCCTTGCAGATCATGCTCGACAAGGGCAAGGAACTGGACTGGTTCGCTTCGGGCGAGATCGTGCTGCTGGGCGTGGTGGCGCTGGTCGCCTTCGCCTTCTTCCTGGTATGGGAGCTGACCGAGAAGCACCCGATCGTCGATCTCAAGCTGTTCTCGCGCGCCAACTTCAGCGTCGGCGTGACCGCGCTGTCGCTGGGCTACGGCCTGTTCTTCGCCAACGTGGTGCTGATGCCGCTGTGGCTGCAGCAGTACATGGGCTACACCGCCACCTGGGCCGGCCTGGTCACCGCGCCGATCGGGGTGCTGGCGCTGCTGATGTCGCCGGTGATCGGCAAGAACATCCACCGGCTCGACGTGCGCTGGGTGGCGAGCTTCTCGTTCGCGGTATTCGCCGCGGTCTGCTTCCTGCGCGCCGGCTTCAGCACCGACAGCGACATGGGCCAGATCGTGTTCCCGCAGCTCTTGCAGGGCGCCGCGATGGCCACCTTCTTCGTGCCGCTGACCGCGCTGACGCTGTCGGGCCTGACCCCCGACCGCATCCCGGCCGCCTCGGGCCTGGCCAACTTCGTGCGCATCACCTTCGGCGCCTTCGGTGCCTCGGTGGCCACCACGGTGTGGGAAAACCGCGCGGCGCATCATCATGCGCGGCTGACCGAGCATGTGACGGCGTTCGATCCGGCGGCGCAGCAGGCATTAGGTAATCTGGCCGGCGCCGGGTTGAATCCGCAGCAGGCGCTGGGGGCGCTGGACCGGACCATCACGGTGCAGTCGTTCACGCTGGCGGCCGATGATTTCTTCTGGATTTCGGGCGGCTTGTTCGTGTTGCTGATCGGGTTGCTGTGGCTGACCAAGCCGAACAAGGCGCCGGGTGGGGCTGCGGCGGATGCGGGCGGGGCGCATTGATCGGTCAACACCTCAAGCCCGGCATGCGATATGAAAGGCCACGCCACCGAGCGTGGCCTTTTACGCTTGCGGAGGTGCTCGGCCGGTTTCATATGGCGTCGGTGCTTTTACGCATGCGACACTCCTGCCCGGATTCACCTTTCCAGGCGAAATGATGAAATATATGAATGGGCTTTTCGCTATTTTTCTGCTTCCGGCCAGCATGCATGCCGCCGCGGCTTATCCGATGCCGACGCCTGCTGCTGATGGAGCGGATGCAACAGCCGCTGAAATTGAGAAAAGCATATTCAATCTGAATGGCCATATCGGTAGCTGGCCTACGCACTTTTCGTCGGACGAAGAGCGTGAAAGGATATATCGGGAATGGCGTCATGCGCTGCAAAGCGCATGGCGATTGGAAGCGGCCGAGCCTGCTGCGGAAAAGAACCTGGCATTGCTTGGTGATCTATATCGGCAAGGCCACAATCTTGAAGTCGCGGGTGCGGCGGAGGCTGCCGACACGACGATCAAGCAGTGTCTGGCGAAATATCCGGATTCCGTCAGCTGCCATTTCGTCGCTTCGTATTTCTATCTCTCGGTCAATCCGAAATATGCCCCGCTTGGAGAGAAAAGCCTGCTGAGATTGCGACTGATTTTTCAGCCGAAAGTCAATTCCGAAGTCGAGCGCGGCCTGGTATTTGCCTATCTGTACCAAGGGCAGAACGATAAGGCGCTCGAGCAGATCGATTATTACCTGACTCTCGAGCCCGCATCGGACTGGGCCAAGAAGTTTCGCAATGGATTGCGGGCGGGGAAAGCAAGATTGATCGTCGAATGAGTGCTTCGAAGCGGGCCAGGAAATCGCTCAGCGCGGCAATCTGCCGAGCAACCGCTGATAAAGCATGTGATCGGCCGCCGAGAAGCAGCAGAAGATCACCTCGGCAAGCGGTTCCATAGCGGCTGCGCGCACGATCGCGATCGCGATTTCCGCCGCCGCCTCCACCGGATAGCCATAGACGCCGGTACTGATCGCCGGAAAAGCCAAACTGGCGCAGCCCTGCGCCATCGCCAGCGTGACGCTGTTGCGATAGCAATCTGCCAGCAGCGCCGCCTCGCCCTGGCCACCACCGTGCCACACCGGCCCGACGGCATGGATCACGTATTTGGCCGGCAGGCGGAAGCCCGGCGTGAGCTTGACCTGACCGGTCCTGCAGCCGTTCAGCGCGCGGCAGGCCACCAATAGTTCAGGCCCGGCCGCGCGGTGGATCGCGCCGTCGACCCGCCGCCGCCGAGCAGCGAGCGGTTGGCGGCGTTGACGATGGCGTCGACGGCCAGCGTGGTGATGTCGGCTTGGACGGCGTGCAACTGCATGGCGGGTTTCCAGTCCAGAAAAGTGGCTGCGCGATCGGCGCCGCGTCGCGGCCGGCAGGCGGATCGCCGCCGCGGCCGGGTTTTCGTCTTGGAGCGGCAGCAGGCAGCCCGGTTCGAGCCCGTGGCGTTCTTCCGCGGAGCCAAGTCAGGCTGACTGGACTGCGGCGTCCGACTGCCTGCCAGCTCCGCCGGGATCCTGATCGGCCATCGAGGCCGTTTCATGCGATCCGGCCGTACAGCGCCGGCGCCGCGAATACCCAGGAGCCGCAAACCGATGACCTCCCCCGCCGAAATCGCCGCCAACGCCATCTTCGCCACCTCGGTCTGGCTGTCGGCCCGCAACAGCCCGCACAACTGGTGGGTCGGCCTGATCGGCAGCGTGCTGTTCGTCTGGGTGTTCTACGGCAAGCAGCTCTATGCCGACGCCACGCTGCAGCTGTTCTTCATCGTCACCAGCCTGATCGGCTGGTGGCAATGGCTGCACGGCGGGGAGGGGGCGCAATTGCCGGTGCGCCGTACGCCGCGGCCGTGGCTGGCGGCCGCTGTGCTGGCCGCGCTGGCGGTGACGGCCGGCTATGGGCTGCTGCTGCACCGCTTCACCGATGCCTACGCGCCCTTCGTCGATTCGGCGGTGTTGGCGGTCAGCGCGCTGGGCCAGCTGCTGCTGATGAACCGCCGCATCGAGACCTGGTACGCCTGGCTGGTCGTCGACGCCATCGCCGTGCCGCTCTATCTCTCGCGCGGGCTTTACTTCACGGCGGCGCTCTATGCGGCGTACTGGATCAACGCCTGGTACGGGCTGCGGCGCTGGCGGCGCGAATTGCGATAGTGCGGTTTCCGGATGGTCCGCCATCGCCTGATGCAGCGCCGCACCCGGTCTCGACGCGGTGTACGGCCGGTCAGTGGTGGATGCCAGGCCGGCCCCCTGTTGCAGATTGTTACGATTTTCCGCCGCCCGGCCTGTCGTCGCGCCCGCCGGTGGCGGCGTTATGGGCAGTGTGGGCAATCCGCCCGCTTACCACGCACCAGGAGCTTTCCATGCATACCGCCAAGACCCTCGCCACCGCCGCCCTGATCGCCTGCGGCCTGAGCCTGCCCGCCTTCGCCGGCGAGGCGCCGGTCGCCCAGCCGGGCGCCGCCAAGCCGGCGGCCCACAAGGTCGCGCACAAGGTCCATCACAAGGCCAAGGCCCACAAGCAGGTGAAGCCGGCCAAGGCGTGATCGCACGCCGATGCCGCCGAGAAGGGACCCGCCAGTCGGGTCCTTTTTCGTGGGTGGATGCTTGCCGATGCGCATGCTGGCGCCGGCCTTGGACCGCGCCGTGCAGGAGCGGCTTCAGCCGCGAATGGACTGCAGCGATGCGGGAACCCGTTCGCGGCTGAAGCCGCTCCTACATCGAGGGCCTGGCGTCGGTGCTGGACCCGAACGGCTGGCGCTTGACCTTCCCATCATGGCAAGGTGCAAGCTGATGCCGTCGCCTCACCGGGAATCCGCCATGAACGCCCCGTCCCACCCCACGCTCACCGTCCCGATCGAGGGCATGACCTGCGCCGGCTGCGCCACGCGCATCGAGAAGGTGCTCGGCCGCCTGCCCGGCGTGGCTGCCGCGCAGGTCAACCTGGCCACCGAGACCGCCGCCGTGACGCTGGCGCAGCCGCTCGCGCCGGCCGAGCTGCGCGCCGCGGTGGAGAAGGCCGGCTTCGGCGTGCCGGCCGAGCCGGTCGAGCTGGAGATCGGCGGCATGACCTGCGCCAGCTGCGCGGCCCGCATCGAGAAGGTGGTCGGCCGGGTGCCCGGCGTCGAGTCGGTCGCGGTGAACCTGGCGACCGAGCGCGCCAGCCTGCGCGTGTGGCGCGGGATGCCGCTCGATGCGGTGCTGGCCGCGATCGAGAAGGCCGGCTACAGCGCCCGGCGACCGCCCGATGCGGCCACCACGGCGCCGCGGCCGGCCGCGCCGTGGTGGCCGGTGGCGCTGGCCGCCGTGCTGTCGCTGCCGCTGGTGCTGCCCATGCTGCTGATGCCGCTCGGCATCCACTGGATGCTGCCGGGCTGGCTGCAGCTGGCGCTGGCCGCGCCGGTGCAGTTCGTCCTCGGCGCCCGCTTCTACCGCGCCGGCTGGCTGGCGGCGCGGGCCGGCAGCGGCAATATGGATCTGCTGGTGGCGATCGGTACCAGTGCCGCCTTCGGCCTGAGCCTGCATGCGCTGTGGCGCGGCGGTGCGCTGTATTTCGAGGCCTCGGCGGCGGTGATCACGCTGGTGCTGCTCGGCAAGTGGCTGGAGACGCGCGCCAAGCGGCAGACCGCGGCGGCGATCGAGGCGCTGCAGGCGCTGCGGCCGGCCACCGCGCGGCTGCTGCAAGAGGGCGCCGAGCGCGAGGTGGCGATCGAGACCGTGCGCGTCGGCGACCTGGTGGTGGTGCGGCCCGGCGAGCGGGTGCCGGTCGACGGCGAGATCGTGGACGGCGAGAGCGCGCTCGACGAGAGCCTGCTCAGCGGCGAGAGCGTGCCGGTGCCGCGCAAGGTCGGCGACCGCGCGACCGGCGGCGCGGTCAACGGCGACGGCCGCCTGCTGCTGCGCTGCAGCGCGGTCGGCGCCGAGACGGTGCTGGCGCGCATCGTCCGGCTGGTGGTCGACGCCCAGGCCGCCAAGGCGCCGATCCAGCGGCTGGTCGACCGCGTCAGCGCGGTGTTCGTGCCGGTGGTGCTGGCGATCGCGCTGGCGACGCTGGCCGGCTGGTGGCTGGCCGGCGCCGGCTTCGAGGCCGCCGTGATCCACGCCGTGGCGGTGCTGGTGATCGCCTGTCCCTGCGCGCTGGGCCTGGCCACGCCGACCGCCATCATGGTCGGCACCGGCGTGGCGGCGCGCCACGGCATCCTGATCCGCGATGCCGAGGCGCTCGAGCGCGCGCATCGCGTCGACGCGGTGGCCTTCGACAAGACCGGCACGCTGACCGAGGGCAAGCCGGTGCTGCTGGCCTGCATCGCGCCGGCCGGCCCGGCCGCGGCCGATCCCGCGGCGAACGGCCCGGCGGCCGGTGACGCCGGGGCAAGCAACCCGGCAACCGGGATTCCGGCGGCCGGCGTTCCGGCAGCCGCTTTCGACCTGCCGGCGCTGACGCTGGCCGCGCGGCTGCAGGCCGGCAGCGAGCATGCGCTGGCGCGCGCGGTCGGCCGGGCCGCCGCCGAGCTAGGCCTGGCGCCCGCCGCGGCGCAGTCCTTGCAGGCGCTGCCGGGCCGCGGCCTGCGCGGCGAGGCCGACGGCGAGGCCTACCTGCTCGGCAATACGCGGCTGATGCACGAGCGGGGCATCGCGCTCGATGCCCTGCAGGCCGCCGCCGCGGCGTTCGAGGCCGCCGGCCGCACCGTGTCCTGGCTGGCGCGCGAACGCGACTGCGCGCTGCTGGGCCTGCTGGCCTTCGGCGACGCGGTGAAGCCCGGCGCGCGCGCCGCGGTCGCGCGGCTCGCGGCGGCCGGCATCGAGGTCGCCCTGCTGACCGGCGACAACGCCGGCGCCGCCGCCAAGGTGGCGGCCGAGCTGGGCCTGGCGCGGGTCGAAGCCGGCGTGCTGCCGGCCGGCAAGGCCGAGCGGGTCGCCGCGCTGCGGGCCGAAGGGCGCTGCGTGGCGATGGTCGGCGACGGCATCAACGACGCGCCGGCGCTGGCCGCGGCCGACGTCGGCATCGCCATGGGCGGCGGCACCGACGTGGCGATGCAGGCGGCCGGCATCACGCTGATGCACGGCGATCCGGCCCGGGTGGCCGACGCGCTCGAGGTGTCGCGGCGGACCTGGAACAAGATCCGGCAGAACCTGTTCTGGGCCTTCGTCTACAACGCGGTCGGCATCCCGCTGGCCGCCTTCGGCCTGCTGAGCCCGGTGCTGGCGGGCGCCGCGATGGCGCTGTCGAGCGTGAGCGTGGTGGGCAATGCGCTGTTGTTGCGGCGCTGGCGGCCGGCGGGAGGGAAGGGCAGATGAATATTGGAGAGGTGGCGGCCGCCAGCGGCGTGACGGCCAAGATGATCCGCCACTACGAAGGCATCGGCCTGTTGCCCGAGAGCGCACGCAGCGCGGCCGGCTATCGCCAGTACGGCGAGCGCGACGTGCATCTGTTGCGTTTCATCCGCCGCGCGCGCGATCTCGGCTTCTCGCTCGAGCAGATCGCGCTCTTGCTGTCGCTGTGGCAGGACCGCGGCCGCGCCAGCGCCGACGTCAAGCGGCTGGCCGAGGCGCATATCGCCGAGCTCGACGGCAAGATCCGCGCGCTGACCGGCATGCGCGACACGCTGCTGGCGCTGGCCGACGGCTGCTGCGGCGACGCGCGGCCCGATTGCCCGATCCTGGACGAGCTGGCGGCGCGCGAATAGATGGCGCCGCGATCCTCGGTCCGAGAGGTGTTGTAGGAGCGGCTTCAGCCGCGAATGGCGACGGTGGAACGAGCGGCATTCGCGGCTGAAGCCGCGCCTACAGGGCGCCATGCCTGGATGGGGTTGTAGGTCGGGCTTTATGCCCGACAGCGATCTCGATCGGCGGCGCCGTCGGGCATAAAGCCCGACCTACATTGCGTTGCCACGGCGCCGCGGCATCGTGCCCGCCGCGTTACAGGTTCAGCGGAAACCGGTAATCGAGTACCACCGCGCCAAACATCGCTGCCCCGACCCAGTTGTTGTCGAGAAAGGCCTGGAAGCATTTCTGCCGGTCGCGGCCGCGGATCTGGCGGTATTGCAGCGCCATCAGGATCGCGGCGACCAGGAGGCCGGCGTACCACCACAGCCCGCGCCGCAGCGACCAGCCGATCGCGCCCATGCCGAGCACGAACACCGCGTGGCAGACCATCACCGCCTCGGCGTCGAAGCGGCCGAAGGTGATCGCGCTGGTCTTGATGCCGATCTTGAGGTCGTCCGGCTTGTCGACCATCGCGTATTCGGTGTCGTAGGCCACCACCCAGAACAGGTTGCACAGCACCAGCCACCAGGCCACCGCCGGCACCTTGCCCTGGATCGCGGCGAAGGCCATCGGGATGCCGAAGCTGAACGCCAGGCCCAGGTAGGCCTGCGGGATCGGCAGGAAGCGCTTGGTATACGGGTAGCTGGCCGCCAGCAGCACGGCCGGGATCGACATCTGCAGCGCCAGCCGGTCGAGCGGCCAGGCCAGCGCCAGCGCGGCGAGCGCCAGCACGGCGGCCAGGATCAGCGCCTCCTTGCCCGACACCTTGCCGGCCGCCAGCGGCCGGTTGCGCGTGCGCTCGACGTGGCCGTCGAAGTCGCGGTCGGCGTAGTCGTTGATCACGCAGCCGGCCGAGCGCATCAAGAGCGTGCCGAGCGCGAAGATCCACACGATCAGCCAGTCCGGCCGGCCGTAGCCGGCGATCCACAGTCCCCACAGCGTGGGCCACAGCAAGAGCAGGATGCCGATCGGCTTGTCCAGCCGCATCAGCTTCTCGTACTGGCTCAGCTTGTCCTTGAGGGCGGCGAGGTTCATGGCGTGGACTCGGTGACGGCGGGCAGGAAGACCTCGGTGACCAGGATGCGCGAACGGCCCAGCTCGAAGCGCGAGCGGCGCGCCCACAGCCGCGGCGGCAGCGCGCCGACGGCGACCGCGGCGCGCGGATGCAGCGGGTGGCGCTTGTCGACGCGGCGGTAGGCCAGCCGGCTGCGGCGGATGCGCGGATCGGCGAACAGCGTGGCGCCGAGCGAGCGCGTGCCCTGCCGGCGCAGGCGGCCGAAGCCGTGGAACAGCGCGCGGCGCGGCATCACCGAGTGGGCGAACACCAAGGGCGTGTCGCCGCTCATCAGCACCACCTCGCGGATCACCGCGCGCTCGCTGCGGCGCAGGCCGAGCGCGCGCAACTCGTCGCGGTTGGGCTGGCCCCAGCGCTGGCGCAGGAGGCGGACGCGGAAGCGGGGAAAGTGTGCGATCAGCCTGGCGGTGAGCGACCCGGTGTGGGTCAGCCACGGCCGCAGCGCGCGCGGTGCGCGGCAGGCAGGCTGGCCCCAGCGATGGCTGGCGATGTGCGGCATGCGGTCGGGCAGGGCGGAAAAGCCGCGATTATGCCAGAGCGGCGCGGCCGGCATGCCGTGCGCGTCAATCGCGCCGGCTCGGCCGGAAGCCCTGCCAGCGTGCCTCGATGCGGCCGTATTCGCCCGACAGGTGCAGCGCGGCGAGGCCGGTGTCGAAGCGGGTGATCAGCGCCTCGATGCCGGGTAGGCCGGCGCGAACGACAGGTAGATGTCGGGCGCGATCAGCACGCCGACCGGCCGGATGCGGCGGGCCAGCGCCGGGTCTTCGCGCAGCAGCGCGTTGGCCACCTGTTCGTAGACCAGCGCGTAGTCGACCCGGCCGGCGGCCAGCTTGCGCAGCGCGTCGATGTCGCGCAGGCCGGGGTCGCGCCGCATGCGCATGTCGCCGTCGAAGCGCTCGCCGTAGTCATAACCGTTGGTCACCGCGATCAGCTTGCCGACCAGCGTCTCGTAGCCGACCGTCTCGGCCGGCCGGTCGGTGCTGGCGTAGATCAGGATGCGCGCGCTGAACAGCGGTACCGCGTGCCAGCGATAGAGCGGCTCGAGCCGCGGATTGCGCAGGGTGTCGAAGCAGCCGGCGATCTTGCTCTGCCGCGCCAGCTGCATGCAGCGCGCGTAGGGCAGCGGCCGCAGCTCGACCGCCACGCCGGCGCGGCGGAAGGCGGCCGCGACCAGGTCGACCGCCAGCCCGACCGGCTTGCCGTCGCGCAGTGCCGAGTACGGGTACCAGTCGTCCTCGGCGCCGATCACGATCGGCGTCCCGGCGGCCGGCGTCCCGGCCGCGTTCGGTGCCGGCCAGGCGGCCAGCGCGGCCAGCAGCAGCGCGAACGGGAAGAAGAAACGGCCAGTCATCCAAACAGCATAACCGCTCGCGCCGCGATGCCAAAACCGGCGCGTTTACCCGCACTGGGCGCGTCGGCCGGCCGGGCCTAGAATCGACGGTCCATGTCCCAGCCCGCCCCGATCCGCGAGTTCGTCCACTACCACCGCCCGGCCGAGTTCGCCGGGCTGGAGCTCTTGAACGCGCACTACTACGCCCACGAATTCGCGCCGCACGTGCACGAGGGCTATTGCATCGCGCTGATCGAGGCCGGCGCCGAGCGCTTCCGCTACCGCGGCGCCGAGCATTGCGCCGGCGTCGGCACGCTGGCCATCGTCAATCCCGACGAGGTCCACACCGGCAGCCGCGCCGCCGACGAGGGCTGGCGCTACCGGGTGTTCTATCCCGACCAGGCGCTGATCCGCCGCATCTGCGAATCGATGGACGGCTGGCAGGGCGGCACGCCGTATTTCCCGCAGGCGGTGGTGGACGACCCGGCCATGGTGCAGCCGCTGCGCGAGCTGCACCTGGCGTTGAGCGGCAGCGCCAGCCTGCTCGAGCGCGAGAGCCGCTGGTATGCCGCCATGGGCCTCCTGCTGCGCCGCCATGCGCGCGGCCTGGCGCGGCCGGAGGCCGGCTGGCAGGGCCGCGACGCGGTCGCCCGCGCCCAGGCCATCCTGCGCGAGCGCCATGCCGACAACCTCGGGCTGGAGGCGCTGGCGGCCGAGGTCGGCCTCAGTCCCTGGCACCTGAACCGGGTGTTCCGCGAGCGGCTCGGCCTGCCGCCGCATGCCTACCAGAACCAGCTCAGGCTGGCGCGCGCCAAGAATCTGCTGGCGGGCCGGCTGCCGCTGGCCGAGGTCGCCGCCCAGCTCGGCTACGCCGACCAGGCCCACTTCGGCCGCCAGTTCAAGCGCGCCTTCGGCATCACGCCGGGGCAATACCGGCTGGCGGGCGGCGGTGCCTGACGGCTGCTCCCAGGGACGGGCGACGCGATACCTCATGGCGCTGGCATATCGGACGGGCTGGTCTAGGATGACCGGACCGGCGCCGGAGCCGGTCACCGTGCCAGGAGGAGACGTATGCCGAGCAGACAATCGAAGAAGATCAAGAAGGACGACGCCGAGTGGATCCCGTCGGGCGGCCGCCGCGCCGCGCTGATCCCCTCGCACGGATCGAGCTTCACCAGCAGCCATGCGCGCGGCGTGCTCAAGCGCTACGCCGCCAACAACAAGGCCAAGTACCAGGGGGCCTTCCATCCCAACCCGACGCTGACCGAGCTGCGCGACGTCAAGAACTGGTCGGTCAAGGCCAAGTCCGGCACCAACAGCCATACCTGGCTCAACCTCGGCGCCACCTACAAGACCAAGAACAGCGGTCGCAACGTGCGCCAGGTGCAGCTGGGCCACAAGCTGTCGGCCGCCGAGTACTACCAGAAGGGCTCGAGGAACTACATCAACCGCCGGGTCGCGCAGAAGGAGAAGGACTACCCCGGCCAGGGCCAGGCCAAGCGCCTGGCGCTGACGACGACCTTCGGCAACCTGACCACGCCGGGCCAGAACCTGGCCTTCGACGACCGCCGCGGCGTGAACTCCTCGTTCAACCTGCGTTTCGAAACCTACTCCTTCAACGCCAAGCACGGCGGCGACGGCCACGGCTTCGGCTGAGCGCGGCGCCTCTGGGCGGCGCTCCCGCTGGCCGGTACGCGGTACGGCGCAGGCCGGCGAGGTAGGCGCGGCTTCGGCCGCGAATGGTGGACGCATGACTGCCGCCATTCGCGGCTGAAGCCGCGCCTACGCGTCGTCCACAGCGTCTGCATCCAGGTACGCACTGCATTCACCGCAAGAACGTTCAAGACCCTCCTGCCGCGCCGGCGCGATGATGGCGGCCAGGAGGTAGTCCATGTCCCCATCCGCACCACCCGACCGCCGCAGCGAGCTGTGGCACGGCGCGCGCGATTCGCTGCCGATGCTGGTCGGCGCCGCGCCGTTCGGCCTGATCTTCGGCACGCTGGCGGCGCCCAGCGGCCTGTCGCCGCTCGGCGCGCTGGCCATGTCGCTGTTCGTGTTCGCCGGCTCGTCGCAGTTCATCGCGCTCACCCTGCTGGCCAGCGGCACCGGCCTGGCGGTGATCGTGCTCACCACCTTCGTGGTCAACCTGCGCCACGCGCTGTACTCGGCCACGCTGCTGCCGCACGTCGCCCACCTCGGCCAGCGCTGGCGCCTGCCGCTGGCGTTCTGGCTCACCGACGAGACCTTCGCCGTGGTGCAGCACCGCTACGGCGAGCCCGACGCCTCGCCGCTCAAGCACTGGTACTACCTCGGTTCCTGCCTCGCCATGTACCTCAACTGGTTCGCCTGGACGCTCGGCGGCGTGCTGCTGGGCCGGTCGGTCGAGGGGCTCGACCAGCTCGGCCTGGAATTCGCCATGGCGGCCACCTTCACCGGCATCGTGGTGCCGATGCTCAAGCAGCGGCCGATGGTCGCCGCCGCGCTGGCCGCCGCTGCCGTGGCGCTGGCCGCGCGCGGGTTGCCCTACAAGCTCGGCCTGATGCTGGCGGCGCTGGCCGGCGTGGTGGTCGGCGTCTGGCTCGAGGGCCGGCAGGCCGCGCCGGCCGATCGGGATGCGCAAGGGGAGGCCGCCGCATGAATGCGTTCGAACTCGCGGTGATCGCCGGCATGACCGCGGTCACCTTCACCATCCGCTACGCCTTCTTCGCCCTGGGCGACAAGGTGCGCTTCCCGCCGCTGGTCAAGCGCGCGCTGCGCTACGTGCCGGTGGCGGTACTCACCGCCATCACGGTGCCGATGGTGCTGCTGCCCGACGGCCAGCACTGGCAGCTCGACTGGCGCAACGCCTGGCTGGCCGGCGCGCTGGCCAGCGGGCTGATCGCCTGGCGCTGGAACAAGCTGCTGGCCGCCATCGGCGGCGGCATCGCGGTGTTCTTCGCCTGGGGCTGGCTGGTGGGCTGAGCGATGTTGATCAAGCGCTTCTGGATCGATCCCTACCAGCGCACGCTCGACACGCGGGTCGTCGCGGTCGACGGCGCGGCGGTGCGGGTGGCCGAGACGATCTGCTACGCCTTCTCGGGCGGCCAGGAGAGCGATCGCGGCACGCTGGCCGGCTTCGAGATCGTCGAGGCGCGCAAGGACGGCCACGACATCGTCTACACGCTGCCGGCCGATCATGGCCTGGCGGTGGGCCCGCCGGTACGCATGGAACTCGACTGGCCGCGCCGCTATCGCTTGATGCGGCTGCATTTCGCCGCCGAGCTGGTGCTGGAGCTGCTGTGCCGGCTGCGGCCCGGCGTCGAGAAGATCGGCGCCCATATCGCGGCCGACAAGGCGCGCATCGATTTCGCGCTGGACGAGAACGTCGCCGCGCTGTTCCCGGCCATCGAGGCCGAGGTGGCCGCCATCGTGGCGGCCGACCTGGCGATCGCCTGCGATTTCAGCGACGAGGCGGCGCAGCGCCGCTACTGGGAGATCGCCGGCCTGGCCCGCGTACCGTGCGGCGGCACCCATCCGCGCCGCACCGGCGAGATCGGCCCGATCGGCCTGCGCCGCCGCAACGTCGGGCGCGGCAAGGAGCGGATCGAGGTGACACTGGCCGGGGCCGGTTGACGTACCGCCCGCTGCAAATGCCGTAGGAGCGGCTTCAGCCGCGAATGGCGCCGATCATTCGTCCACCGTTCGCGGCTGAAGCCGCTCCTGCCATGGCCCCTGCGCTCGCGGCCGCATGGGTTGCCAAATCGGAAGGCGATTCACCGCCGAGGACGCGGAGGACGCCGAGGAAGGCCCGCATCGGGTCGTCGAGGACCGTGCCGTTTCGAATCCCGCGGCTTTCCTCCGCGTCCTCGGCGTCCTCCGCGGTGAAACAGGGTCTCCGCCCCGAGCACGGCATGCCTTCCCTTCGTGGTTCAAGCCTTTGCGTCCAAGCAAAAGGCCCCTCGAACGAGGGGCCTTCGTGCATCGCGCAGGCCGGCCTTACTGCGCCGCCACCGGGATCTTGCCGATGCGCGCCTGCCATTCGGCCGGGCCGGTCTTGTGCACCGAGGTGCCGGCCGAATCGACCGCCACCGTCACCGGCATGTCGACCACGTCGAACTCGTAGATCGCTTCCATGCCCAGGTCGGCGAAACCGACCACCTTCGAACCCTTGATCGCCTTCGAGACCAGGTAGGCCGCGCCGCCGACCGCCATCAGGTAGACCGACCGGTGCTTCTTGATCGCGTCGAGCCCGGCCGGGCCGCGCTCGGCCTTGCCGACCATGCCCAGGAGGCCCGTCGCGGCCAGCACTTGCTCGGTGAACTTGTCCATGCGGGTGGCGGTGGTGGGGCCGGCCGGGCCGACCACCTCGTCGCGCACCGGATCGACCGGGCCGACGTAGTAGATGAAGCGCCCGTTGAAATCGACCGGCAGCGGCTCGCCCTTGTTGAGCATGTCGACCATGCGCTTGTGGGCGGCGTCGCGGCCGGTCAGCAGCTTGCCGTTGAGCAGCAGCGTCTCGCCCGGCTGCCAGCTGGCGACTTCCTCGCGCGTCACCGTGTTCAGGTCGACCCGGCGCGCGCTCGGCGAGGCCTGCCAGGTCACGGCCGGCCAGTCCTCCAGCTTGGGCGCCTCGAGCTGCGCCGGGCCCGAGCCGTCGAGCTCGAAGTGGACGTGGCGGGTGGCGGCGCAGTTGGGGATCATCGCCACCGGCAGGCTGGCGGCGTGGGTCGGGTAGTCGAGGATCTTGACGTCGAGCACGGTGGCGAGGCCGCCGAGGCCCTGGGCGCCGATGCCGAGCGCGTTGACCTTGTCGTACAGCTCGAGCCGCAGTTCCTCGATGCGGTTGGACGGGCCGCGCGCGATCAGCTCCTGGATGTCGATCGGCTCCATCAGCGACTTCTTGGCCAGCAGCATGGCCTTCTCGGCGGTGCCGCCGATGCCGATGCCGAGCATGCCGGGCGGGCACCAGCCGGCGCCCATCAGCGGCACGGTCTTGAGCACCCAGTCGACGATGCTGTCGGACGGGTTGAGCATGACGAACTTGGACTTGTTCTCCGAGCCGCCGCCCTTGGCCGCGATATGCACCTCGACCGTATTGCCGGGCACCAGCTCGAAGTGGACCACCGCCGGCGTGTTGTCGCGGGTGTTCTTGCGGGCGCCGGCCGGGTCGGCCAGCACCGAGGCGCGCAGCTTGTTGTCGGGGTGCAGGTAGGCGCGGCGGGTGCCTTCATGGACCATGTCCTCGACGCCCATCGTCGCATCCATCCAGCGCACGTCCATGCCGACCTTGACGAAGGCGCAGACGATGCCGGTGTCCTGACAGATCGGCCGGTGGCCTTCGGCGCACATGCGGCTGTTGGTCAGGATCTGCGCGATCGCGTCGCGCGCGGCCGGGCTCTCCTCGCGCTCGTAGGCGCGGCCCAGCGCGTCGATGTAGTCCTTGGGGTGGTAGTAGGAGATGTACTGCAGGGCATCGGCGATGCTGTCGATGAAGTCCTGCTGACGGATCTGGGTCGTCATGGCGGCGAGGCTCCGGGGCGTGCGATCGGGGGAATCGGCGATTATACCGGACGATCCCCGCCGTACCGCTGCCCGCCAGGCGCGCCCCAGCCCGGCGCGATCCGCCGCTAGTCGAACACCGTCTCGTGTTCGGAGGCGAAGGCCACCGACAGCCCGCCGATGCCGATGTTGACGCCGGCGGCGGTGCCCATCTCCGACAGGTAGACGGTGACGCCGTGCTGCGCCGCCTCGGCCAGCAGCGCCTGGTAGCCCGGCATGCGCTCGGCCACGGCCGGGTCGCCGCCGTAGCTGACGCAGACGGTATCGGCCAAGAGCCGCCCCTCGCGCATCTGCAGGATGGCGGCGGCGAACAGCCGCTCGCAGCCGGCCTCGAAGCCGCGCACCTTGCCGACCGGATGGGTGTCGCCGCGGAAGGCGCGGATGATGGGCTTGATGTCGAGCGCCGAGCCGAGCGCATAGGCCATGAAGCCGACGCTCTTGTCGCCGCGCTTGCGCGCCTGCTTGCGCAACTGGGCCAGGCTCGAGGGCACCAGGAAGGCCTGGGTGTGCAGGGTCAGCCGCTCGATCTGGCGGATGATGTCGAGCGAGGACGAGTCGGCCGCGACCATGCGGGCGACCTCGGACACGATCAGGCCCTGGCCGGTGAACAGCTGGTTGCTGTCGAACACCCTGAGCGAGAACGGCGCCTTGACGCCGGCGGTCTCGCGGATCGGCCGGTAGTCGTTGAGGATGCGCAGCGAGGCATGGGTCGCGTTCTCGAAGATCAGGCTGCGCGACTTCATGGTGGTGAGGCAGAACACGTAGTCGAATTCGAGCACCAGGCGGCCGAGGAACAGCTCGCGGATCTCGTCCGGGCTGAACGGCCGCGAGGTGAAGTCGGCGTCGCCGCTCTGGTCGATTTCCTGATAGAAGGCCAGGGTGGCGGCCGGATCGCGGCGGTCGATGAATTCCCCGCCGGGGCCCTGGATCGCGATCGGCATGATGACGATGCGATGCTGGTCGAGGAAGCTGCGCGGCAAGTCGCAGCTGGAGTCGGTGACGATGCCGATGCGCATGGGCGTCTATCTCCCTTGGGTGTCGTGGCGGCGCCGTCTTTTCGTGCGGCGTTCGAGCCAGCCTAGCAGATCGGGCCCGCACCCGGAACGGCGCTGCTGCGCCGGCGGGCGCATCGCCGAGGATGGCCGGACGATGTTACGGCAGCGGGGCGGGCCATTAAGTTTCCGGCCGATCCGCTCCTCGGGCGCATCCGCGTAGGTCGGGCTTCATGCCCGACTGCGGCATCGGCAGACGGCGTCGTCGGGCATGAAGCCCGACCTGCGGTAAGCCCGGCCTGCGAATCCGCCATGCGGCCCTTGGATGCGTGTAGGAGCGGCTTCAGCCGCGAATGGCGATCGGCGCACCGCCACCCATTCGCGGCTGAAGCCGCTCCTACAAGGACGAGACCGGGTTATTTCCAGTCGCCGCGCAGCGCGGCGACGCGCCGCTGCAGGTCCTCGACCTCGACCGCCGCGGCCGGCACCGGCTCGCCGGCCGCCAGCTCGATGCGCGACCAGGCGCGGCGCGGAAACTTGAGCATCGCCTCGCCGTCCTTGCGGCTGAAGAAGCTGCCCCACAGGCCGCGCAGCGCCAGCGGCACCACCGGTGCGCCGCTGCGCTCGGCCATCTCCTTCACGCCGCCCTTGAACGGATTCATCTCGCCGTCGTAGGTGATGCGGCCCTCGGGGAAGATGCACACCACCTCGCCCTGCGACAGGTATTCCTGCACCTTCAGGAAGGCGCGTTCCTTCATCGCCGGATCTTCCTTGGCGCTGGCGATCGGGACCGCGCCGGCGGTGCGGAAGATGAAATTGAGCAGCGGCACCTTGAAGATGCGGTGATCCATCACGAAGCGCACCGGCCGCCGCACCGCGCCGCCGATCACCAGCGCGTCCATGAAGCTGACGTGGTTGCAGACCAGGATCACCGGGCCCTCGTCGGGAATGCGCTCGAGGTCGCGGTGGCGGACGCGGTACATGGTGTGGGTGGCGATCCAGACCAGGAAGCGCATCAGGAACTCGGGCTGCAGGCCGTAGACGTAGAAGGCGACCGGGATGTTCATCAGCGCCACGATCAGCAAGAGCTGCGGAATGCTGGCGCCGGCCGAGAGGATCAGGATGCTGGCGCCGGCCGCCACCACCATGAAGCAGGAATTGAGGATATTGTTGGCGGCGATGATGCGCGAGCGGTATTCGGGCGCGCTGCGCATCTGGATCAAGGCGTACAGCGGCACGATGAAGAAGCCGCCGAACACGCCCAGCAGCGTGATGTCGACGATCAGCCGCCAGTGCGCCGGATCCTGCAGGAAGGCCAGCGCGCCGATGCCGGCCGCGGCCACCGCCGGCTTGGCGAAGAACAGGTCGATGCCGAACACGCACATGCCGATCGAGCCGAACGGCACCAGGCCGATCTCGACCTTGCGGCCCGACAGCACCTCGCACAGCGCCGAGCCGCCGCCGACGCCGATCGAGAACAGCGCGACCAGCAGGGTGTAGACCTCGGCATTGCCGCCGAGCACGTCCTTGGCATAGGTCGGCAGCTGGGTCAGGTAGACCGCGCCGAAGAACCAGAACCAGGAGATGCCCATCAGCGAGTGGAACACCGTCATGTTGCGGCGGCTCAGCGCGATGATGTGCCAGGTCTCGCTGAAGATGTTCCAGTTGATGCGCAGGTCGGCGACCTGCGGCGGCGCCGGCGGCATGGCGCGGCTGGTCAGGTAGCCGGCCGCCGCGACCGCCAGGCAGGCGGCGGCGACCACCGCGGCGTTGTCGGGGTTGTGCTCGACCAGCAGCGTGCCGCCGATCTGGCCCAGGAGGATGGCGACGAAGGTGCCCATCTCGATCAGGCCGTTGCCGCCCAGGAGTTCGCGCTCCTCCAGGTACTGCGGCAGGATCGAGTACTTGAGCGGGCCGAACAGCGCCGAGTGCACGCCCATCATGAACAGGCAGAACAGCAGCAGCGCGGCGTTCTTGAGCACGAAGCCGGCGGCGGCCACCGCCATGATGGCGATCTCCAGGAGCTTGACCATGCGCGCCAGCGTGGCCTTGTCGTACTTCTCGGCCAACTGGCCCGAGGTGGCCGAGAACAGGAAGAAGGGCAGGATGAAGATGCCGGCCGCGGCGTTGACCAGCGTGGCCGAGCCGAGCCCGCCGACGCCCAGGCCGAAGAAGGTGATCATCACCAGCATCGCGTTCTTGAACAGGTTGTCGTTGAACGCGCCGAGGAACTGCGTGGCGAACAGCGGCAGGAAGCGCCGGGTCTGGAACAGGTCGAACTGGTTGGCGTGGCTCATACCGTGGCTCGGAGTGGAGACCGGCGGAGCGTAGCAGGGGGCGGCGGCGCTTGCCTATGTGGGTGTGTTGGGTAAGGGTAGTGATTTTCAACACAGCCCTCACCGCCAACCCCGCTTCCTCCATGCAGCAGCAGATGCCTTCATGCGTGGGATAGGGGCTTATCTCGCATGCTGGTAGGGGCTGTAATCCCGCACATCGGGTAGTGCCGAGTTTGGGCCAAACTCCCGAGAGGTAGATGCGGCGACGTTGGCATGGCGAAATGCAGGCGTGCAACGGAGAGCGAACGAGCGCCAGCGAGGCTCCCTCGCGGCGGCGAGGGCGGGGGGAGTCGGGGTGGATCAGGGCTGGGCCGCCGGTTGAGCACACGCAGCTCTGAAACGCCCGGCTCCGCCGGGCGCCGCAATGCCGCCCCATACAATATGCAAAGGTCGAGCAAACCCCGAGGCTCAGCTAAAATCCGGCACCCCAAGCCTTACCCCAAGCCCCACCCAAGGTCCGGCCCACGAAGCCGCCAAGGAGACATATGAACACCGCCTTCCTGCAGCATCTCGAATCCGAACTGGCCGCCATCAAGGAGGCCGGCTTCTTCAAGCCCGAACGCGTGATCGCCGGCCACCAGCGCGCCGACGTCACCCTGCAGGACGGCCGCGGCGTGCTGAACTTCTGCGCCAACAACTACCTCGGCCTCGCCGACGACGCGCGGCTGATCGCGGCGGCCAAGCAGGGCGTCGACGACTACGGTTACGGCGTCGCCTCGGTGCGCTTCATCTGCGGCACCCAGACCGTGCACAAGGATCTCGAAGCCGCCATCTCGCGCTTCCTCGGCACCGACGACACCATCCTCTATTCGAGCTGCTTCGACGCCAACGGCGGCGTGTTCGAGACGCTGCTGACCGATGCCGACGCGGTGATCTCGGATGAGCTCAACCACGCCTCGATCATCGACGGCGTGCGGCTGTGCAAGGCGCAGCGCTACCGCTACAAGAACAACGACATGGCCGACCTCGAAGCCCAGCTCGAGGCCGCCCGCGCCGCCGGCGCGCGCTATACGCTGATCGTCACCGACGGCGTGTTCTCGATGGACGGCTTCATCGCCGATCTCAAGTCGATCTGCGACCTGGCCGACCGCTACGGCGCGCTGGTGATGGTCGACGATTCGCACGCCGTCGGCTTCATCGGCGAGCACGGCCGCGGCACGCCCGAGCACTGCGGCGTGGCCGACCGCGTCGACATCTACAGCGGCACGCTGGGCAAGGCGCTCGGCGGCGCTTCGGGCGGCTACATCTCGGGCCGCCGCGCGATCATCGACCTGCTGCGCCAGCGCTCGCGCCCCTACCTGTTCTCCAATTCGCTGGCGCCGAGCATCACCGCCGCCAGCCTCGAAGTGTTCCGCATCCTCGAGACCGACGGCGCCCGCCTGCGCGCCAAGCTGCGCGCCAACGCCGAGCGCTTCCGCGCCGCGATGGGCGCCGCCGGCTTCACGCTGGCGCCGGGCGAGCACCCCATCATCCCGGTGATGCTCGGCGATGCCCGGCTGGCCGGCGAGATGGCGGCCAAGCTGTTGGAGCACGGCGTCTACGTGATCGGCTTCAGCTTCCCGGTGGTACCGAAGGGCAAGGCCCGAATCCGCACCCAGATGAGCGCGGCGCACGATTTCGAGCACATCGACCGGGTGGTGGCGGCCTTCACCGCGGTGGGCAAGGAACTCGGCGTGATCTGAGCCGCATTGATGGCAATCCGTACCGGATGCGATCCGGCAGTGCGTTCGGGCTACTGATGAGCGTCAGCGAAGCCTCCCCGCGGCGGCGGGGACGGGAGGGGTGGAATGAAACAGGGAGAACCGCTGTTTCAGTCTGTCGCAAACGGATAAGCCCCGGGTTTCCCGGGGCCGGCGCCGCTGCTCACTTCATGACTGGCGCTGGTTTCAACAACAAGGTTCTGGAGAACGACACATGAAAGCACTCGTCAAGGCCGAAGCCGCGCCGGGCCTCACCCTGCAGCGCGTCAAGAAGCCCGAGGTCGGCCACAACGACCTCCTCATCAAGATCCGCAAGACGGCAATCTGCGGCACCGACATCCACATCTGGAAGTGGGACGACTGGGCGCAGAAGACCATCCCGATCGGCATGCACGTCGGCCACGAGTACGTCGGCGAAGTGGTCGGCATGGGCTCGGAAGTGAAGGGCTACCAGATCGGCGACCGCGTCTCGGGCGAGGGCCACATCACCTGCGGCTATTGCCGCAACTGCCGTGCCGGCCGCGTCCACCTGTGCCGCAACACCACCGGCGTCGGCGTGAACCGCGAGGGCGCCTTCGCCGAATACCTGGTGATCCCGGCCTTCAATGCCTTCAAGATCCCCGACGACATCCCCGACGAGATCGCCTCGATCCTTGACCCGTTCGGCAACGCGACTCATACCGCGCTGAGCTTCGACCTGGTCGGCGAGGACGTGCTGATCACCGGCGCCGGCCCGATCGGCATCATGGCCGCCGCGATCTGCCGCCACGTCGGCGCCCGCCACGTGGTGATCACCGACGTCAACGAATACCGGCTCGAGCTGGCGCTGAAGATGGGCGCCAGCCGCGCGGTGAACGTGGCCAAGCAGGACCTGCGCGCGGTGATGCAGGAACTGGGCATGACCGAGGGCTTCGACGTCGGCCTCGAGATGTCGGGCAACCCGAGCGCCTTCCGCAGCATGCTCGACACCATCAACCACGGCGGCAAGATCGCGCTCCTGGGCATTCCGCCGGGCGACATGGCGATCGACTGGAACCAGGTGATCTTCAAGGGCCTGGTCATCAAGGGCATCTACGGCCGCGAGATGTTCGAGACCTGGTACAAGATGGCGGCGATGCTGCAATCGGGCCTCGACCTCACGCCGATGATCACCCACCGCTTCGGCGTCGACGACTATGTGAAAGGCTTCGAGACCATGCTGTCGGGGCAGTCGGGCAAGGTGATCCTGGACTGGACCGACGCCTGATTCCAGGCCGGGCCGAACGAAAAAGCCGGATCGCGAGATCCGGCTTTTTGCTTGATGCGGCGGCATGGCCGTGGCGGTCGTCACCGTGGCGCCGGCAGGATAGCCGCCTGTGTCAGCTCCCGTAGGTCCGATGCCATTAAGTTGAGACCCTCGCCTTGGAACACACAACACAAGCGGGGGCAGGTCGGGTTTTATACCCGACAGCGCCGTCGATCGAGATCGCTGTCGGGTATAAAACCCGACCTACGGCAGTGCATTCCGGCTTAATTGAATGGCATCGGGCGTAGGTCGGACTTCAGTCCGACCGCGCCCTGAAGTCCGACCTACAGCGGCCGTTGCGCACGACCGACCGCCTGGTCTTCCTCAGTCGGCCAGCGCCGGGTAGTCGGTGTAGCCATGCTCGGCGCCGCCGTAGAAGGTGGCCGGGTCGGGCTGGTTCAGCGCCGCGCCGCGGGCGAAGCGGGCGACCAGGTCCGGGTTGGCGATGTAGGGCCGGCCGAAGGCCACCGCGTCGCCGATTCCCGACACGATCAATTGCTCGGCCTTTTCCGCGCTGTAGTTGCCGCAGAACACCAGCGCGCCGGTGAAGGCCTCGCGCAGTTGTCGCCGGAAGGCGTCGCTCAGCACCGGGCCGCCGGCCCAGTCGGGTTCGGCGATGTGCAGGTAGGCGAGGCCGCGGCGGCTGAATTCGGCCGCCAGGTAGCGCGCCATCGGCTCGGTCTCGGCGTCGACGATGCCGTGCGCCACGAAGTGCGGCGACAGCCGCACGCCGACGCGCTCGGCGCCGAGCTCGGCCGCTACCGCGTCGATCACCTCGAGCAGCAGGCGGGCGCGGTTCTCCATGCTGCCGCCATAGCCGTCCTCGCGCTGGTTGGCACCGGTGGCGAGGAACTGGTGCAGCAGGTAGCCGTTGGCGGAATGGATCTCGACGAAGTCGAAGCCGGCCCGCTTGGCGCGGCGGGCCGCGGCGGCGTAGTCGGCGACGATGCCGGGCAGCTCTTCGAGGGCCAGCGCGCGCGGCGTCTCGGTCGGGACCCGGGCCGGCGTGCCGTCGGGCTGCACCACGAAGCAGGTGGCGCCCTCGGCGATCAGCGCCGACGGCGCCACCGGCGGCTGGCCGCCTTCCTGCAGCAGCGAATGCGAGATGCGGCCGACGTGCCACAGCTGCAGCGAGATGCGGCCGCCGGCGCCGTGCACCTGCTCGACCACCTGCTTCCAGCCGGCTTCCTGCGCATCGGTGTAGATGCCGGGCGTCCAGGCGTAGCCCTGGCCCTGGCGCGAGATCTGGCTGGCTTCGGTGACGATCAGGCCGGCGTTGGCGCGCTGGGCATAGTAGGTGGCGTTGAGCGGGCCGGGCACTTCGCCGGCACCGGCGCGCGAACGCGTCAGCGGCGCCATCCAGACCCGGTTGGCCACGGTGGTCTTGCCGACGGTGAGGGGGTGAGCAGCTTGTCGAGCGACATGGGAGGACTCCTTTGAATTAGACCGGTCGTCTAGTTTGGGCTTCAAATAAACCGGCACGAGGGCCGGTGACGGGTATTGCAGGCATCGATAAGAAAACGGGTCTTGCTTCCCAGCCGGCGCAATGCGCCCGGCGGGGGTTGTAGGAGCGGCTTCAGCCGCGAATCGTCGTGCGGTGCTGCGCCTGCCATTCGCGGCTGAGGCCGCGCCTACCTGTTCGTGGCCGCCGCGTCTGCCGATCCGGCTTGGTGCGGCGATCCGGCGGATCGATCGAGCCTGTAACGGTCGCGACGCTTCATGCCACCCTCGCGCCGAGCAACTGCGCCGTGGTCCGGCTGGCCGCATCGAAGGCGCTGGCGTCGTGGCGCACCTTGGTGACCAGCGCCGCGCCGAGCCACAGCTGGTAGAGCGCGGTGGCCAGCGCATCGGCCGGCTCGCCGGGCGGGATCGAGCGGTCGGCGCGGCCGATCACGATGCAGGCGGCCAGCCGTTCGATCACGCCGGCGATGCCGCGCTCGAGCTGGAGGCGCATCGGCTCGGACAGGTCGCTGACCTCGCCGGTCAGCTTCACCACCAGGCAGCGCACGTCGCCCTCGCCGCCGCAGGCCGGCGTGCGCCAGACGCCGAAATAGCGTTCGAGCTTGGCGCGGCCGTCGAGCGCCGGATCGGCCACCAGCCGGTCGAGCTGCGCCAGGTAGCCGTCGAAGAAGCGCTCGAGCAGCGCCACGCCGTAGCCTTCCTTGGACGCGAAGTAGTGATAGAACGAACCCTTGGGCACGCCGGCCGAGCCGAGGATCTCGGCCAGGCCGACCGCGGCGAAGCCCTTGCCCAGCATGATGGCCTCGCCGGTGGCGAGCAGGTGTTCGCGGGTGTCGTCGTATTGGCGTTCCATGATGGTCGCCATGGTAGTCTTGACTAGACCGGTCGTCTAGTGGTTTGCGAGGAATGAGGCGACCAACGGTCGGCGGTCGACGAAAAAGGACGGCGGCCGGATGGCCCGGCGCGCCGCTCAGGAGGAGGAATCAGGTCGGAGCAGCCGCCGCGGCGGCCTGGCCGCCGGCGGCAGCGGAGCCCCGGCTAGTTGCCGGCCCGCACCAGGATGTTGTTGCGCACGTCCTTCACGTCCTTGGTATTGCGCGCGATCTCACCGGCGCGGTCCTTCTCGGCCTGCGAGGTGGCGAAGCCGGAGAGCTGGACCACGCCCTTGAGGGTTTCCACCTCGATGCGCATGGCGCTGACCTGCTTGTCCTCGGCGAACTTGGCCTTCACGCGGGTGGAAATGGTCGCGTCGTCGACGTACTGGCCGACGGTGCTCTGGCCGCTGGTCACGGCGCAGGCCGAGAGACCGCTCAGGGTCGCCAGGCCGAGGCCGACGGCGATAATCAGCGTTTTCATGGGTCTGTCCTCTTTTCGGTTGATTGGATCGCCGCCGGAATGCGGCGGACGAGCAATCGATCGCAACAGCCGTGCCTGCTTGCCAAACCCGCGTGGCGACTGGGTTTCGTGCGATCGGGCCGGCGGCGGACGGGTAAGCCTTACACGCCGCCCGGGTAGCTTTGGGCATGCCTGGGCATGCCGGCGACCCGTGGCGGCAACCGGCAGCCGCCTTGCAGCCTTTGCCGGCCGGAGCGGCAAGACGTTGGCATGGGCCGTGCGTCGGTTGCCGCGTGCGGCGATTGCCGTCGCCCCGTCACAGGCCCGGTTGCGGGCCGAGGAGACCCATCATGGCCGAATCCACCGATCCCGCCGGCATGCGCCGGCGCACCGAGCCCGACACGCCGCGGCCACGCCGCGTCGACCCGGTCGAGGGCGCCGAAGCGACCCCGCGACTGCCGCACGAACGAGACCAGTCGCCGCATGCGAGCCAGTCGGGCTCGCGCCGCAAGGTGATCCGCCAGGCGCTCGAGGATACCGAGCAGGGCCTGCGCGACACCGACCGCCGCAGCGCCTACGGACTGGAAGACGAGGTGCCGCCCGGCGATGCGGGCAAGGGCTGACGGCCGGCCGGGCGGGCGAAACGTAAGGCAGGTGTAAAAATTGCTTAGGGGGTGGATCGATCCCGCATTCCACTCCGATCTCCCTATGCGCATCCTCGTCACCGGTGCCGCCGGCTATATCGGCAGCCATCTCGTCGCCGCCCTGGCGGAAGCCGGCCATATCGTGGCCGGCATCGACAATTTCAGCAGCAGCGATCCGCATGTCCTGCCGCGCCTCAAGCGGCTGGCCGGCCGCCGCTTCGACTGCGTGGTGGCCGACGTGCGCGACCAGCCGCGCCTGCGCAGCCTGTTCCTGCGTCACCGGCCCGACGCGGTGGTCCACCTCGCTTCGCTGCGCACCGCGCCCGACGCGGCGCTCGCGCCGCTGACGCTGTTCGACAACAACGTCGGCGGGCTCGGCAGCCTGCTCGGCGTGATGCGCCAGCACGGCACCCGCACGCTGGTGCTGCCGTCCTCGGCCAGCCTGTACGGCGCGCCGACCACCGTGCCGGTCGACGAGGACAGCCCGGCCCGGCCGCTCAATCCCTACGATCGCAGCAAGCTGATCGGCGAGCAGATGCTGGCCGACCTGCAGGCGGCCGAGTCGGACTGGCAGTTCGCCTGCCTGCGCCATGCCAGCCTGCTCGGCGCGCATCCGTCCGGCCTGCTCGACGCCGTGTCGGGCCACGGCGACGGACTGGTGCCGGCCATCGTCCGGGCGGCGCAGGGGCAGGCGCCGCTGACCATCCACGGCCGCGACTACCCGAGCGTGGACGGCACCGCGGTGCGCGACTACCTGCACGTCTGCGATCTGGCGGTCGCCCAGCTGGCGACGCTGGAAGCGCTGCCGGGCATGGCCGCGCCGCTGACGCTGAACCTCGGCAGCGGCCGTGGCCATACCGTGCTGCAGCTGGTCGAGGCCTTCGCCCAGGCCAGCGGCCGGCCGGTGCCGCACCGCTTCGGCCCGCGCCGCGCCGGCGACGTGGCGGCGCTGTACGTTCGCTGCGATCGCGCATCCCGCCTGCTCGGCTGGCGCGCCCACCACGACCTGGCGCAGATGTGCGTCGACACCTGGCGCTGCCGCCCGCCCGGCGCCGCGGCCCGCCCGGCTGCCGTGCGTGCCGACAGCCGTCACGGCGCATTCGCCGGCTGAGCGCCGCGGCCGCGCCTTTGCGGCCCGTTTCCATTCGAATTCAGCGTGAAGACCGCCGTCGGACGGACGGCGGGAAAGTGGTATGCGGCTTGCATAGGAGAACGATATCAGTCCCGTGCAAAGGAACGACCATGCAACCCGCCACGCTCGCCACCGCGCTGTTCGCCTCCGTCTTCATCGTCGTCGCCGGCCAGCACGCCTTGAGCGATGCCGGCCTGTTGTCCGGCATGGCCACGCTGATGCGGCTCCACGCCGCGGCGGCCGGCCGCCATTCCGAGCTGGAGTGGCCTGCAGCCTTGCCGGCGCAGGCGGTCGACGAAGCGCGGCCGATGCGCGCGCTGCTGATCGCGCCGGCCGACGAGGCGGCCACGGTCGATGCCCGCCGGCTCGGCAGCACGCCGGCGCCGCGGCGAGCGGCGCATATGATCTGATCGCCGGCGGCGAGTGCCCGCCGGCTGCCCAAAATCGTGTCGATTTGACACGGCCGCGATGTAAATCATGCTCGGCAATGCCTCGTCCGGCCTTCGGGCCGGCGGGGGCGACAAGGCTGCAAGGGCAGGTCCGGTTCCCTGCATATGACGCGGATTCATAACGGCGCCGGGCGGTTCCCGGCGGCGGGCCGGTACCGGGTTCCGCCTTGGGCCCGACAGGACAAGGAGCGACATGCAAAACGACACGCCCGGCATGGCCGGGCGTGTCGTTTTGCAGGCAGCTTCGATCGTCTGCGCAGGTGCGATCAGCCGGCGTCCGCTTCCGCCAGCACCGCCAGCACCTCGCCCACCCGTTCGTAATCGCGCGACTTGTCGAAGAAATAGTCGGCGCCGAGCTTCAGGCAGGCCTGGCGGAAATTCGGCAGCGCGTAGGAGGTGAGCACGATGATCTGCGGCCGCCGCGGCGTGCCGGCCTGCCGCTCCAGGTGGCGCAGCACCTCGATGCCGCTGCTGCCCTGGCTCAGCCGCATGTCGAGGATCAGCACATCGACCGCGATGCGGTCCAGGTCGGCGATCACGGCCGCGGCGCTGGCCCCGCTGCCGACCACGCCCATCCGTACGTCGCGGTCGATCGCCTCGACCAGGCGGTCGCGGATCGCCGGCGAATCCTCGGCGATGTAGACGCGCAATTGCGATCGGGCGCGGGCGGGGCGGTGCTGCACGGTATTGGGGGCTGGCATGGCGTCATGCTTGCTGGCGGACGGCCCGGGCTCTTCTCCGCTCCGTCCCGCCTGTTGGTCGACCCGGCATGCCGGCCAGCGCGTCATTCGATCAAGCCGTGCTTGAGCGCGTAGGCCGTGATGTCGGCGTTGTTGCTGAAGCCCATCTTCTCGAGCATGCGGCTGCGATAGGTGCTGACGGTCTTCACGCTGAGGCACAGCGTGTCGGCGATCGCGCCGATCGCCTCGCCGCGGGCCAGCCGGCACAGGATCTGGAATTCGCGCTGCGACAGTTCCTCGTGCGGATTGCCCGCTTCGGGCTTGCCGATCTGGTCCAGCAGGAGTTGTGCCACCGCGGGGCTGACGTAGCGCTTGCCCGCGAGCAGCGCGCCGATCGCATCGATCACCTCGTCGGGGGCGCTTTCCTTGTTGATGTAGCCGTTGGCGCCGGCCTTGATCAGGTTCAGCGCGTACTGGGTGTCGGCGTAGCCGCTGAGCATCAGCACCGGCAGGTCGGGCTTGATCGCCTTGATCTGGCGCAGCGCGTCGATGCCGTTCTTGCCCGGCATCGAGATGTCGAGCAGGACGACGTCGAGCGCCTCCTCGCGCACGGCGCGGACGGCTTCGTCGCCGTCCGCGGCCTCGCGCACCACCAGCATGGCCGGATCGTCGGCCAGGAACTGCTTGAGGCCGGCACGCACGATGGCGTGGTCATCTGCAATCAGGATCTTGATCATGTCCGTCGTGGTCGGCCCATCAGGAGGCCGTGAATCGGTCAAGCGACATTATGCACATCCGAGCGCGAATTTTTCCGGCAACCGGTCGCTGGCGGCGTATTCGTTGAGCCGGTTGTACAGCGTCTTGAGACTGACGCCGAGCACCTTGGCGGTCCGCCGCTTGTTGCCCTGGTAGCGCTCGAGCGTGGCGAAGATGATGCGCCGTTCGGCTTCGTCGAGCGAGGTGCCGACCTCGAATTCGAGCACCCCGCTGGCGGGCGTGCGCTCGCAGGGCTTGAGCGGCATCAGGGTGTCGATGTCGACCTCGTCGTCGGCCATGATGAAGGCGCGCTGGATGCAGTTCTTCAGCTCGCGCACATTGCCCGGCCAGCCGTACTGGCGCAGCTTTTCCTCGGCGCCGGCGGCCAGCACCTTGTCGCAGCCGCTCTGCTCGTTGAGCTCGGCCAGGAAGCGGTTGGCCAGCAGGATCACGTCGTCGTCGCGCTGACGCAGCGGCGGCAGGGTGATCGGGAACACCGCCAGGCGGTACAGCAAGTCCTCGCGCAGATGGCCGTCGCGCACCGCTTCGAGCGGCTCGCGGTTGGTGGCCGCCACCACGCGCACATTGCATTCGATCTCGTGGTCGCCGCCGACCCGCACCAGCCGGCCGGTCTCCAGCACGCGCAACAGGCGCACCTGCATGTCGAGCGACATCTCGGTGATCTCGTCGAGGAACAGCGTGCCGCCCTCGGCACGTTCGAAATAGCCCTGGTGCGACTTGTTGGCGCCGGTGAAGGCCCCTTCTCGTAGCCGAACAGCTCGGCCTCGATCAGCGTCGAGGGCAGCGCGCCGCAGTTGAGCGCCACGAAGGGGCGGTCGGACCGCAGGCTCTTCTCGTGGATGGTCTGGGCCACCAGCTCCTTGCCGCAGCCGCTCTCGCCGATCACCAGCACCGAGGCTTCGCTCGGCGCGACCTTGCCGATCAGCTGGAACACGTCGCGCATCGCGCTGGAGGCGCCGTAGAGCTGGCCGAAGCGGCCGCTCTCGCAATCCGGCCGCGAACGCTGCTTGCGCGCGGAACCGGTCGACGGCGTGCCGCGGTAGTAGGAGAACAGCGAGGGGATCGCCGGATCGGCGGATTCGTGCCTGAGAGAGTCCAACATGGTTTTCGCTCCTTGCCCAATTGCTTCGTTCGCAGTCCTTCCGGCCGGAAATTGCCTCGTTTCCGCTGGAGGGCTCGTCGGGTTTTGCATGCTGGTCATGATCGACCGGATGGGCCTGCCGATCAATTTGTCATAACCGCATTCGGCTGTCGGAGATCGGCGCGTCGTTGCGTAGGACGATTCCTACATGGCAGGGAAGGGGGAAGAGCGAAGGGGGAAGGATGCCTCGCGGCGCCGGCCGGCGCCGCGAGGGTTCAGGCTCGCTGGGAAGGGACGGCCGGTCCGGCGGTAGAGCCGGCGGCGGAGGGTTCGGGTGCCGGCTCGGCCTGCTCGGCCGTCGCGCTCAGCCACATCGAGCGCAGCAGCGGCAGGTAGGCCGCCAGGCCGCGCAGGCGGGCGACCAAGCCGACGTCCCGCTCGCGGCAGGAGCGGGCGCGACGCGAGCGGCCGCCGCGCGTCAGCGCGAAGGCCAGCGCGGCGCCGGCCGCGCCGGCGGCGGCGAGCCCCAGCGGCGTGCGCAGCAAGGCGGCCAGCGAGTCGCCGGTCTCGCGCCAGTGGCCGCGCAGCCGGCCGCGCCGGGCCGCGATGTCGTCGGCCAGTGCGTCGCAGCGGCGGATCAGCTCGCGGCGGTTCATGCCGGCTTCCCGCCGTCGTTCGCCGCCATTTCGAGCCGCCAGCTGCGCAGCAGTGCGCGGCTGCGGGCGAAGCCCATGTCGGCCAGCGCGCGGCGTGCGGCGCGCCACAGCCACAGCGCGATCGCCGCATTGAGCAGCGCCGGCAGCAGCAGCGCGATGGCGGCGGCCCAGCCGGCGGCGATCAGCGCGGCCACCAGCGCCGCGTTCAGCGCCAGCCAGGCCAGCGCGGCGACCGCCACTGCGCCGGCGGTCAGCTCGGCCGCCAACAGGCCGCTCCTGAGCGCCAGCCGGCCTTCGAGCCCGACCAGCCGCAGGCTGTCGGCATAGAGCGCCGAGGCCTCGTGCAGCACGGCGCCGCCGTGGCGGAACAGCGCGCCGAAGGCGTCGTCGGACGGCTCGGCGCCGGCGGCCGGCGGCAGGTCATCCGGTGGCGGAGCGGGCGAGTGGGGCGCTTGCATGGTTTTTCTCCCTGAATGGATGCCTGCGGGGCAGCAAGGAATGCGCCAGGGCGGCACGGCCGCATCGCCGCGCGGGCCGGCCCGCGGCGATGTAGGACTTGCACGCCGGCGTGCAAGTCCGTCACCCGCCGGACGGCTGGCCGGCCGCCGGCCGCGGCACGCGCACCTCGATGGTGGTGCCGCCGCCCGGCGTGCCCTCGATCGAGAAGCGGCCGCCGGTGCCGACCACGCGCTGGCGCATGCCGGCGATGCCGTGCGACAGCGGGTTCAGCTCGGCGCCCGGCGACAGGCCGATGCCGTCGTCGCGGATCAGCAGCCGCCAGCCGTCGTCCTCGCCGCGCAGCGTGACGGTCAGCCGGCTGGCCTTGGCGTACTTCACCACATTGGTCAGCGCCTCCTGGGTGATGCGGTAGAGCGCGATGGCGACCGGCTCGGGCATGTCGGCGATCGCCTCGTCGAGGTCCAGCTGCGCCGTCAGGCCGGTGCGTTCGCACACCTGCTGCACCTGCCACTCGAGCGCGGCGGCCAGGCCCAGCGTGTCGAGCACCGAGGGCCGCAGCTCCTCGATCAGGCGGCGCTTGATGTCGACGCTGGCGTCGAGGCTCTGGATCGCGCGCTCGAGTTTTTCCGCCAGCGCCTGGTCGCTCTCGCGCAGCTTGCCCAGCACGTAGGTGACGTCCATCCGCGCCGAGATCACCGCGCTGCCGAGCTCGTCGTGGATGTCGCGGGCGATGTGGGCCTTCTCGCGTTCCTGTTGCAGTTGCAGATCGGTCGACAGCGCGGACAACACCGCGGTGCGCTCGGCCACGATGCGCTCGAGCTCCTGCCGGCGCGCCTCGGCGTTGCGGGCGCGCTGCGCGCCGGCTTCCAGCTCGCGCTGGGAACGGTGGTAGAGCAGCAACAGCAGGATCAGGTTGACCGCGGCCAGGATGGCGGTGCCGGCACGGGCCAGGTTGATGTCGGTGCGCGAACCGCGCACGAAGCGTTCGTAGTGGCGCGCCTCGCCGGCGATGGCGCCGTCGACCACCGCCGCGATCTCCTCGCTGGTGCGGCGGCCGAGGTCGCTGCGCACCAGCGCGCGCGCGGCTTCGAGCCCCTGCTTGCTGTAGAGCGCCAGCACCGCGTCGAATTCGCCGATGCGCTGGCCGACCAGGTTGTTGAGCCGCACCAGCTGCGACCGCCGTTCAGGGCTGGCGGCCCAGATGACGCGCAGGCGCTCGATCTGGCGCTGGATGCGAGCCTGCGCGTCGCGGTAGGACGCCAGGTAGTCGGGCTGCTCGGTCAAGAGGAAGCCGCGCTGGCCGGCCTCGACCTCGTGCACGATCGACAGCGTCTCGCGCAACAGGCCGCGCGCCTCGATCGACAGCGCCAGCTGGTTGCCGGCCGCGCCGAGCCGGCGGTGGGCGAGCTCGGACATGATCAGGAAGAAGCAGGAAAGACAGACGCCGAGCGCGACGAAGGCGGCGAAGTTCAGGTTCCGCTTGAAAGGGGCCACGCGGTCTCCTCGGTTTGGGCCGGCATGCCGCTGGAATAGGTGGGCCGGTTTCCGACTGTGTCACGTTCCTTGGACGCGCAACAAGGTCAATCGCTCCGGCGAGTCGCCGAGGCCGGCGTCCGGACCGGTCGTGCCGTCCCGTCCCGGCTGGCACGCAATGTGCGATCCAAGCTGTTGCGGCGCGCGAGTCCGCGCCGAAGCTTTTGCCCGCATCGAGCGATTCCTACCCAACCAGGAGAGCATCATGACCACTTCGACTTCCATTCCGCCGTCCGCCGTCCGCGGCAACCAGCGTACCGCCCACCCGCTGCGCGACGATTTCTCGTCGCTGATCGGCGAGGTCGAGAAGCTGGTCAGCCACGGCGGCGCGCTGACCGCCGAAGCGCTGGAAGCCACCCGCCAGCGCCTGGCCGAAGAAGCCCGCGTAGCCAAGGCGCGGCTGGGCGAACTGGGTGATGCCGCCTCGGAAAAGGCCGAGGAGGCGCGCAGCATGGGCGAGGACTACATCCGCGCCAACCCGTGGAAGGCCGTGGGGATCGCGGCGGCCTCGGGCGCGGTGGTCGGCTTCCTGCTGGGCCGGCGCTGATGGCCGGCCGGACCGGCCGGCTGCGCTGAACTCGTCGGCCGAACCTGCATGAGCGAAGCCCGACGTTCATCGGATGAACGTCGGGCTTCGTGCCGTTCGGGCCGGCGGATCGCCTCGGCGACAGGGTCGGCAGAGCAGGAAATGCTCACCGGGTGGGCAAGGCTTACATCGTCGGCCGCTCAGTCGACGACGAAGAGCCTGGCGCCCACCGCCGTGCTGGAGCGATGCGGCTCGGCCCGGTCGGCCACCTGGTAGCTCATGCCGGGCCGCAGCGTGAAGCGGCGGCCGTCGGCCAGCTCGGTCTCTAGCTCGCCCTCGAGGCATAGCAGGATATGGCCCTTGCTGCACCAGTGGTCGGCCAGGTAGCCCGGCGTGTATTCGACCATGCGGACCCGGATGTCGCCGAAGGTGGCGGTGCGCCAGTAGGCGAGGCCGGTTTCGCCCGGATGTTCGGTCGCTTCGATTTGCGACCAGTCGGTGGTGCCGAAGGGAATGGCCGAGATCTGCATGCGCGTTCCTGGAAGATGCCCGGCCGCGGTCGGCGCGGGCCGATTGAAGGGTCAGCCGATGAAGCGGCTCGCCGCCCGCTTCACCCGGTCGTTGACCGCCAGCCATTCGGCCGTCTGCGGCGGCTGTTCCAGCAGCAGCACGTCGAAGCGGCCGCCGTCGAAGGCGCGCAGGGTGGCGTAGAGCGCACGGGCGTAGTCCTCGGCGCCCAGCGGCATGGCGTGGCATTCCGCGCCGCAGACCGCCGCCAGCATCTGCGAACGATGCAGCAGCGCGACCCGCTCGCCGGACTCGAAGCGGCGGTAGGCCTCGTTCTCCAGCGCGCCGAGCGGGCCGACCAGTAGCGGCGTGCGCGGCGCGTAGTGCGAGTCGAGCAGGCCGGAGACGCGCATCTGCGCGGTCTGCGGCTTTTCGTGGTGGACCAGCGTGCGGCCGAGCACCGCCTCGATCGCCTCGGCCGGCACGCCGCCGGGACGCAGCAGCGCCGGCTGCGGGCCGGTCAGGCCGACGATGGTCGATTCGACGCCGACCGGGCAGGGGCCGCCGTCGAGGATCAGCCGCAGGCGGTCGCCGAATTCGGCCTGGACGTGCTCGGCGGTGGTCGGGCTGACGTGGCCGAACTGGTTGGCCGACGGCGCGGCCAGGCCGCCGCCGAAGCGGCGCAGCAGTTCGTGGGTCAGCGGATGGGCCGGCGCGCGCAGGCCGACGGTGTCCTGGCCGCCGGTGACGGCGTCGGGCACCTGCGGCTGGCGCTGGAGGATCAAGGTCAGCGAGCCGGGCCAGAACGCTTCGGCCAGCTTCCAGGCGTCGTCGGGAATGTCGCGCGCCCAGTCGGCCAGCTGCTCGCGGCCGGCCAGGTGGACGATCACCGGATGGTCGGCCGGCCGGCCCTTGAGTGCGAAGATCTTGGCCACGGCGGCCGGGTCGGCGGCATCGGCGGCGAGGCCGTAGACGGTCTCGGTCGGGATGCCGACCAGTTCGCCGGCGCGCAAGAGCGCGAGCGCCTGGTCGAGGTCGGTGGAGATGTTGTGCATGGGCATGATTTTACCGGTCATGCGATGCGCGCGTCGTATGGCGCAAGTGTTTTCGCCGCGTGGTCAAGCAGGCCTCGGGCTGCCGCCGCCGACGGCCGTCGGTAACGTTGCGTATCCGCAGGTCGGACTTCAGTCCGACAACGACGTCGAGCGGCAGCGCCGTCGGACTGAAGTCCGACCTACATCGTCGAGCAGCGTGCCGTAGGAGCGGCTTCAGCCGCGAATGATGGATGCGGAACCGGCGCATTCGCGGCTGAAGCCGCTCCTACAGGGGCGTCTCCATGCGGGGCGCGCGCTCAATGCGCCACGTCGCCCGCCTGCGCCATCCTGGGCGGCGTGCGCATCCAGAACAAGAGCGGCAGCAGCAGCACGATGGCCAGGCCGAACCACAGGAACAGGTCGCTGAAGGCCAGCATCATCGCCTGCTTGTTCACCTGCAGATTGATCAGCGCATAGGCCTTCTGCGTCGCCGCCATGGCGCTCTCGCCCTTCTGGCGGAACATGCGGCCGAACAGGTCGAGCCGCTCGGCCATCGCCGCGTTGTCGTGCGCCAGGTGCTCGACCAGGCCGGAGCGCTTGATGTCCTCGAACTTGACCAGCAGCGTGGCCGACACCGCGATGCCGACGCTGCCGCCGAGCTGGCGCACCAGGTTGTAGAGGCCGGTGGCGTTGGGGATCTCCTTCGGCGCGATCTTGGCCAGCGTCAGGTTGTTCAGCGGCATGAACACCAGGCCGAGGCCGAAGCCGCGCAGCAGCAGCGGCCAGAAGAAGTCGGAGAGGCCCGATTCGGTGGTGAACTCGTGGTGGCCCCACATCGCATACATGAACACCGCCGCGCCGGTCACGATGATGAAATGGGCCGGCACGCCGCGCGACAGCATCTTGGCCGCGATCGGCATGGTGAAGGCGGCCGCCAGCGCCGAGGGCAGGATGATCATGCCGGTCTGGAAGGCGTCGAAGCCGATCAGCGTCTGGGCGTAGACCGGGAACAGGAACACGGTGGAGAACAGCGCCGCGCCGAGGAAGAAGGTGAACAGGAGGCCGACCGAGAACTGCAGGTCGCGCATGATGCGCAGGTTGACGATCGGGTGGTCGTATTCGAGCTGGCGGATGACGAAGGCGAACAGCGACAGGAAGCTGGCGATGGCGTAGGCCAGGATTTCGGCCGACTCGAACCAGTCCTGCTTCTCGCCGCGCTCCAGCATCAATTGCAGCGCGCCGACGCCGACCGCCAGCAGGATCAGCCCGAGGTAGTCGACCGCCTCCGCCACCTTGCGGTGGGCCGAGTCGGGCACGAAGGTCAGCACCATGAACAGCGCGATCGCCCGAGCGGCAGGTTGATGTAGAAGATCCACGGCCACGACCAGGTGTCGGTGATCCAGCCGCCGACGGTGGGGCCCAGCGAGGGCCGAACATGATGCCCATGCCGAAGATCGCCATCGCGGTCGCCATCTCGCGCACCGGGAACACCTCGTACAGCGTGGCCTGCGCGGTGGCGATCAGGCCGCCGCCGCCGAGGCCCTGCACGATGCGCCAGAACACCAGCTCGCCCAGCGAGGTCGAGTTGCCGCAGGCCCAGGAGGCGACGGTGAACACCAGGATCGACAGCGCCAGGTAGTTGCGCCGGCCGAACTGGTTGGCCAGGAAGCCCGAGATCGGCAGCACGATCACGTTGGCCACCACGTAGCCGATCGAGACCCAGGTGATCTCGTCGAGCGTGGCGCCGAGCGTGCCCATCATGTGCGGCACCGCGACGTTGACGATGCTGGTGTCGAGCAGCTCGAGCACGCAGGCCAGCGTGACGGTGGCGGCGATGATGAAGCGGTTGCGGTAGATGCTGTCGGCGTCGGTGCTGCGCAACAGGCCGGGGAGGAAGGGTTTCATGGTCGACTCGGGAGGATCGATGGGTCAGGCCGGCCGGGCGAAGGCGAGCTTGATGCCGAGGAACAGGAACACGGCGCCGACGCCGCGGTTGAGCCAGGCAGCCGTGCGCGCACTGGCCTTGAAACGGCGGCCGGCGCCGGCCGCCATGAAGGCCAGCAGGTGGCACCACAGCATGCCGTTGAAATCGAACACCGCGCCGAGGAAGACGAAGGCCAGCGCCTTGCTCGGCGCGGCCGGGTCGATGAACTGCGGCACGAAGGCCAGGAAGAACAGCGCGACCTTGGGGTTCAGCACATTGGTCCAGAAGCCCTGCCAGAAGATGGTGGCCAGCGGCGCCGCCGCCAGCCGGGCCGGCTCGTCCGCCGCCGCGGCGCGGCTGCGCAGCAGCGACAGGCCGATCCACACCAGGTAGGCCGCGCCGGCCAGCTTGACCGCGGTGAAGGCCATGCTCGACGCCGCCAGCAGCGCCGACAGGCCGAAGGCGGCCGCCAGCACGTGGACCAGCGTGCCGGCGCCGATGCCGAGCGCGGCGGCCGAGCCGGCCCGGAAGCCCTGGCTGGCGGCGCGGCTGGCGATGTAGAGCGAGTCCGGGCCCGGCGTGATGTTGAGCAGCAGGCCGGAGGCGATGAACAGGGCGAGGTCGTGGGTACCGAGCATGGCTGTGCGTTTCAGGCCTTGCGCTTGCGCCAGTACGGCAGTTCGTCGGCGTGGCAGTCGACGTCGAGATCGGCGACGCGCTGCTGCAGGTGGTCCTGCACGTCGCGCACCGCCTGGTTGTAGAGGCTCGGGCCGATTTCCTCGGCGATGTAGCGCAGCAGGTTGCGCGCCGGCAGGTCGCCCAGTTCGCCGTCCAGGTGCAGTTCGAAATAGCGCTTGAGCGAGGCGACCAGCTCGTCCTCGGTGCGCGGCGGGAGTTTGATCGTCGCGGTCATGCCCGGGCTCCGCCCGCGGGGGAAGGCAGCAGCGCGTAGCCGGTGCGCAGCGCATGCGCCCAGTCGGGCCGGCCGTTGCGCTCGGCCTGTTGCGCCGCGGCCTCGTGGTCGTAGGGCAGGGCGATCAGCTCGGCGCGCCAGCCGGCGTCGGTGCGCTCGACGATCGCATAGCGCGCGTCGGGGCTGCCGGTCTCGCTCAGGTGGAAGTAGGGATGGTCGTCGTCGTAGGCCGGCAGGCCGACGCTGCCCGGATTGACCACCAGCGTGCCCCGGCCCGCACGCATGGTCCGCGGCAGGTGGGTGTGGCCGCAGGCGACCAGGCCGGCTTCCACGTCGCCGAGCCGGGCGTCGACCTCGGCGCGGCTGGCCATGCGGCTGCCTTGCGGCGTCACCGTCTCGAGGAAATAGACCAGGTCGCTGTCCGGCGTGCCGTGGCACAGCAGCACGTCGTCGTCGAGCGCCAGCGTGGCCGGCAGCGCGGCGATCCAGGCCAGCGTCTCGTCGCCGAGCCGGTCGCGGGCATGGCCGTCGCTGGCGTTCATGCGCGCACGGTCCGGCGCCAGCAACTGGCGTTCGTGGTTGCCGGCCAGCTGCGGCCAGTCCTGCCGCATCAGCAGCGCGGCCGTCTCGGCCGGCCACAGCGGGCCGCTCAGGCTGTCGCCGAGGTTGGCGATGCGGTCGACCGCGCGGCGGGCGAGGTCGGCCAGCACCGCTTCGAGCGCGGGCAGGTTGCCGTGGATGTCGGAGACGAGGGCGAGGCGCATGGTCGGTGTCCGGGATTGCCTGCAACTCTACTTACGAAGTGCGCCGCGAGCCCGGTCGTGCGACGAGCAGGCGACCGACACCGCGCAGACGAGCGAAGCGAGGCCCCTCTGGACCACCCCGCGAAAGCTTCGATTTCGCGGGGATCCCCGTCGGCGGCGAGGGCGGGGGGAGTCGGGATGAAACAGGGGATAGCCGATGGCCGAGCACGCACGGACTGCAAACCCCGGCTTTGCCGGGGGGTGAGCCGCAGGCTGCGTACACAATGGCCGTCATTCGAAGAAGTCGGCTATCGAATACGGATGCTGGCGACCACGCTCATGCCGGGCCGCAGCGGCGTGGCCTGGCTGTCGTAGGCGTCGAGCTTCACCTTCACCGGCACGCGCTGCACCACCTTGGTGAAGTTGCCGCTGGCGTTGTCGGGCGGCAGCAGCGCGAACTTGGCGCCGGTGGCGGCGCTGAACGAATCGACCTTGCCGGAGAACACCTTGCCCGGATAGGCGTCGACCTCGACCTCGACCGGCTGGCCGGCCTTCACCTTGCCGACCTCGGTTTCCTTGAGGTTGGCGGTCACCCATACGTCCTGCAGCGGCACCAGGTAGAGCAGGGTCTGGCCCGGCTGCACCAGCTGGCCGATCTCGACCGATTTCTTGCTGCTCACGCCGGCCACCGGCGCCTTCACCTGGGTGTCGCCGAGCTGGATCGCGGCCAGGTCGCGCTGGGCGCGCACCGAGTCGACCTTGGCCTGGGCCGACTTGAGGCCGGCGCCGGCGACGCCGATCTGCTTGCCGGCGGCGTTGGCGGTGTCGCGCGCAGTCTTCAGCTGCGATTCGGCGGTGCGCAGCGCGGTCTGGGCGGCGTCGAGCTGCGAGGCGGTCGCCATGCCCTTGCTGGCCAGCGAGCGGATCCGGTTCAGTTCGTTGCGCGCGTATTCGGCGCCGGCATCGGCCTGGCTGATGGCCGACTGCGCCGCCGAGGCGCTGGCCTGGGCGAAGCCGACCTGGGCCTCGGCCTGGCCGGTCTGGTTCTTGCCGCCGGCGGCCGCCACCGCGATCTTCAGGTCGGCCTCGACCTGGGCCAGCCGCGCCGCGTAGTCGCGGTCGTCGATCTGCACCAGCACGGCGCCGGCCGCGACCGACTGGTTGTCGCTCACGTCGACGCGCGTCACGTAGCCGCTCACCTTGGCCGCGACCGGCACGATATGGCCCTCGACCTGGGCATTGTCGGTCTCGACGAAGGTGCGGCCGTGCCACCAGTGGTAGCCGACCCAGCCGGCGATGCCGACCGCGGCGAGGGCGAAGACGATGCGGGCCTTGTTCTGTTTCTTCGGTTGGGAAACGTCGCTCATGGATTCTGTCTCTGTCTCGTTTTCTTGTGCCGGCAGGTCGCGGCCATCGGGGAAGTCGGGCGCAGCTTCAGCGCCGCTGCAGGCCCTGGAGCAGCAGGTCGTAGTGGAAGCGGGCGAAGCTCAGCAGGTCGACCGGCTCGGCGTCGCACAGCGAGAAGCTCTGCTTCCATACCTTCATCATCATCAAGGGCGAGATCACCGCGCGGGTGGCCATCTGCACGTCGACCGGGCGGAATTCGCCGGCCGCGATGCCGCGCTCGATCACCCCGGCGAACAGCCGGCGGCTGCGCACCACCACCTCGTCGACGTAGAAGCGCGCGAGCTCGGGGAAGTTGGCCGCCTCGGCGATCATCAGCTTGGAGATGCCGGTCGCCGGCGACTCGACCATCCGCTCGGCCCAGCCCTCGAGCAGCTGCCACAGCAGCTCGGCCCAGCTGCCGCGATGGCCGTCGACCAGGTTCTCGGCGAATTCGAGGCTGGGCAGCACGGTTTCGCGCACCACGGCCTTGAACAGCTCTTCCTTGTTGTCGAAATAGAGATAGACCGTGCCCTTGGTGACGCCGGCGAGCTTGGCGACGTCGTCCAGCCGGGTGGCGGCATAGCCCTTCTCCATGAAGAGCTGCAGCGCGGCTTCGACGATCTCGGCGGGACGGGCTTCCTTGCGCCGTTGCCAGCGCGGCTGGGGCGTGTCCATGGCGGCTTCCTGTAAGTGAACCACTGGTAATTTATTACTTAATGACTCTAAGGTCAACAATGCGCGGCAGGATTGAAGGCCATGGCCGAAAGGCGTAAGGTGACCTCAAACATTCGCCTAGTGCATGAATAAATTGCCCCAAGCTACTGAATTTGAACTGGAAATAATCGAATCCGGCCCCGTGGGGCCGGATCTTCGTCCGCCGCTGCTGTTCATCCATGGCGCTTATGCCGGCGCCTGGTGCTGGCAACCTTACTTCCTGCCCTATTTCGCCGAGCGCGGTTACCGCAGCTTCGCCCTGAGCCTGCGCGGCCATGGCGGCAGCGCGGGCGCGGCCGAGCTGTCCGCCTGGCGCATCACCGATTACGCCGCCGACCTGGCCCGCGTCGCGGCCCGGGTCGAGGCGCGTTGCGGCCGCAAGCCGGTGCTGGTCGGCCATTCGATGGGCGGCTTCCTGGCCCAGATGCATGCGCGCAAGCATGCGGTGGCCGGCCTGGCGCTGCTGGCCACGGTGCCGCCCGAAGGCCTGATCGGCTCGGCGCTGCACCTGCTGTGGCGCCATCCGCGCCTGATGTGGGAACTGAACGCGCTGCAGCACGGCGGCGTGCCGCCGCGGCTCGACAAATTGCGCGAGCTGCTGTTCTCGCCGCAGATGCCCGAGCGCGAGCTGCTCGAATACGCGACGCGCTTCCAGCACGAATCGGACCGCGCGCTGATCGACATGACGCTGCCGCAGCTGGACTACCGCCCACCGCTCGGCATGCCGCCGGCGCTGGTGCTGGGCAGCGAGGACGACCTCCTGATGCCGGTCCACCTGATCTACAGCGCGGCGCGCCAGCTCGAGGTGCATGCGCAGATGCTCAAGGGGCCGGGCCACCTGCTGATGCTGGATCGCGACTGGCGGCTGGCGGCCGACGCATTGGCCGACTGGCTGGAGGAGCTGCCATGACGCGGCTGGGCCTGGCGGCATTGGCCTGCGCGCTGCTGGCGCTGGCCGGCTGCGGCAGCACACCGGCGCGCAAGGCGGCGAAGCGGCCGGAGCCGGTCGACACCTCGCTGGCGCGCATCGAGGTCGGCGACAACGGCCGCGAGATCGTGATGTATGCGCTGGGCCTGGTCGACGTCGGCTACCAGTTCGGCGGCAAGAATCCCGAGGCCGGCTTCGACTGCTCGGGCATGGTCAGCTTCATCTACCGCAACGCGATCAACGTCGAGCTCAAGGGCAGCGCCGCCGACATGGCGCGCCGCGGCCGCCCGGTCGGCCGCAGCCAGCTGCAGGCCGGCGACCTGGTGTTCTTCAACACCATGAACCGGCCGTTCTCGCACGTCGGCATCTATATCGGCGACGACAAGTTCATCCACTCGCCGAGCACCAACGGCCGCATCCGCATCGAGAGCATGAAGAGCAAGTACTTCGCGACGCGCTACGAGGCGGCGCGGAGCTTTTTCGCCGGCTAGCGGCGGCCGATCTCGATCCGCTACAGCACGATCACGGCCATGTGTAGGAGCGGCTGCAGCCGCGAATGGGCCGGGCTTCGCCTGGCCGTCATTCGCGGCTGCAGCCGCTCCTACAAGAAACATCGCCGCCTGGCTTGGCCGGGCGAACCGGCTTCGAAATACGACGCGCCAAAACAAACAGGGGAGCCGAGGCTCCCCTGTTTGCTACCTAGCGCCGACCGATCAGGCCGACGGCTCGGACTTGCCGGCCTGGCTGGTCTCGATCATCACCAGCTCTTCCTGCACCGGCGCGGCCTGCTGCGACGGCTTCACGTCGCTGCGGCGGCGGCGCGGGGCGGCCGGTTCGAGCGGCAGTTCGACCGGCTCGAAGGCCTTGAGCTTGGTATCGACCTGGACCAGGCCGACGTCCTCGGGCCGGCCGATCTCGGCGACCTGGGGCGTGGCAGGCGCTTCCGCCACCGGGGCTGCGACCGGCGCGGTTGCGACGGCTTCGACCGGGGCTTCGACCGGTGCGGCGGCTGCTTCGGCCGGGGCCGGTGCTGCGGCCTCGGCCACTTCGGCTACCGGTTCGGCCTGGACGGCGGCTTCGGCTGCCGGTTGAGCGGCGACCACCGCTTCGGCTTGCGGCTCGGCGGCCGGCTGGACTTCGGTCTCCACCGCTGCGGCGACAGGCGCTTCGACGGCGGCCGGCACTGCGACGGTTTCCACCGGCGTGGGCGCTTCGGTCACGGCCGGCGCTTCGACAGGCGCGGCGGACTCGACTACGGCCGGTGCGGCCACCGTTTCGACAGCTGGCGGGGCCACGGTCTCGACGGCCGCGACCGGCGCGGCTTCGAGCGCAGGGGCCGGGGCTTCGGCCACGGCGGCAGGCGCCTCGACCTCGGCACGCGCGGCGACCGGCTGGACTTCGGCCGGCGCGGCGGCGACATCCTGCACGGCTGCCGGCGCTTCGATCGCAGCGACTTCGGCCGCTGCGGCGCCATCGTCCTGCGCCATGCCTTCGGCGCCCTCGACCAGCTGGCCCGACTCGGTACGCTCGCCACGGCCACCGCGACGGCCACGACGACGACGGCCGCGGCCTTCGTTGCCGGCTTCCTGGCCTTCGGTCGGCGCGCCGTCGATCGGCAGCAGTTCCTGCTGCGCCGGCTCGGCGGCCTCGCTGCTCACTTCCGGCTTGGCTTCGGGCTTGTTTTCGGCCTGCGGGCGCGGCTGGCGCGGTTCGCGCTCGGCCCGCGGCTCGCGCGGTTCACGCGGCTGGCGCGGTTCGCGTTCGGTGCGCGGCGCTTCGCCGCCTTCGCGCGGCTCGCGCTGTTCACGCGGCTGACGCGGTTCGCGTTCGGCGCGCGGCTCGTTGCCCTCGCGCGTTTCACGCTGCTCGCGCGGCTGGCGCGGTTCGCGGTTCTCGGCCTGGCGCTCGTTGCGGCCCTGGCCTTCGCCACGGTCGCTGCGTTCGCTGCGCTGGCGATCCTGCTTCTGCTCGCCGCGCGGCTGGCGTTCGGCGCGCGCCTGCTCGTCTTCCTCGATGCGCGGCTTGTTGCCGCCGCGGCGCTGCTCGTCGCGGCGCGCTTCCTGGTTCGGACGCTCGCCACGCTCACCGCGCTCGCGGCGGTTCTGGCCTTCGCCGCCGCGGCGGTTGTTGCCGTTGCCGTTGCTGCTGCGCTCGCGGTTGCCCTTGGCGGCCGGCGCGGCCGGCTTGGCCTCTTCCACCGGCTCCTCGCCCTTGAACCAGTTGACGATGCGGGCGAACAGCGAGGGCTTGGCCTCGGGCTGCGGCGCCGGGACCGGCGTCGGCGCGGGCTTCTCGACCGGGGCCGGGGCCGGCTGCGACGGGGTGATGCCCTTCACGGCGGCTTCCTGGCGCGGCTTGGCCGGCTCGCTGTCCTTGCCGTGGGCCTGCTCTTCCTCGGCCGGCGCTTCCATCATCTTGTACGACGGCAGCACTTCCTCGATGTGGTTGAGGTCGTCGTGGCGCAGGCGCACCACCGAGTAGTTCGGCGTCTCGAGGTGGATGTTGGGGATCAGCACCACGCCGACCTTGAGGCGCGATTCCACCGCGAAGATGTCGGCGCGCTTCTCGTTGAGCAGGAAGGTGGCGACGTCGACCGGGACCTGAGCGTGCACGGCGCCGGTGTTCTCCTTCATCGCCTCCTCCTGGATGATGCGGAGGATGTGCAGCGCCGACGATTCGGTACCGCGGATGAAGCCGGTGCCGTGGCAGCGCGGGCAGGGCTGGTGGGCGGTCTCGCCGAGCGAGGGTTGCAGGCGTTGGCGGCTCAGTTCCATCAGGCCGAAGCGCGAGATCTTGCCGGTCTGCACGCGGGCGCGGTCGTGGCGCAGCGCGTCGCGCAGGCGGTTTTCCACCTCGCGCTGGTTGCCGGCCTTCTCCATGTCGATGAAGTCGACCACGATCAGGCCGCCGAGGTCGCGCAGGCGCAGCTGGCGGGCGATCTCGTCGGCGGCTTCGAGGTTGGTGCGGGTCGCGGTCTCCTCGATGTCGCCGCCCTTGGTGGCGCGCGCCGAGTTGACGTCGACCGAGACCAGCGCCTCGGTGTGGTCGATCACGATGGCGCCGCCCGAAGGCAGGGCCACTTCGCGCGAGAAGGCGGTCTCGATCTGGTGTTCGATCTGGAAGCGCGAGAACAGCGGCACGTCGTCCTTGTAGACCTTCACGCGGTTCACGAAGCCGGGCATCACGTGGCTCATGAACTGGCGGGCCTGTTCGTAGACGAACTCGGTGTCGATCAGGATCTCGCCGATGTCGGGCTGGTAATAGTCGCGGATCGCACGGATGACCAGGCTGCCTTCCTGGTAGATTAGGAACGGGCCCTTCTGGGCGCCGGCGGCGTTCTCGATGGCGCGCCACAGTTGCAGCAGGTAGTTCAGGTCCCACTGCAGCTCTTCGGCGCTGCGGCCGATGCCGGCGGTGCGGGCGATGATCGACATGCCGCCCGGCACGTCGAGCTGGTCCATGGTAGCGCGCAGTTCCTGCCGCTCTTCACCCTCGATGCGGCGCGACACGCCGCCGCCGCGCGGGTTGTTCGGCATCAGCACCAGGTAGCGGCCGGCCAGCGAGATGAAGGTGGTCAGCGCGGCGCCCTTGTTGCCGCGCTCGTCCTTTTCCACCTGCACGATGACTTCCATGCCTTCGCGCAGCGCATCCTGGATGCGCGAGCGGCCGTCGGCGCCGTCCTGGAAATAGGCGCGGGCGACTTCCTTGAAGGGGAGGAAACCGTGGCGGTCGGTGCCGTAGTCGACGAAGCAGGCTTCGAGCGAGGGCTCGATGCGGGTGATGACACCCTTGTAGATATTGCTCTTGCGTTGTTCCTTGCCGACGGTCTCGATGTCGAGATCGATGAGCTTTTGGCCGTCGACGATGGCGACGCGCAGCTCTTCGGCTTGGGTCGCATTGAACAGCATGCGTTTCATGAAGGTTCTCCCGCTACCGGACGGGCAGGGGCGAACACACCGACGGCGGGTAGCCGTCGAGGGAAGACTCAGGGGGTAAGGCGTTGCGTTTGGATCGGCAAGGCGGGAAGTCCTGGGGTTCCGTGCTGTCGTCGCGGCCGAGATGTCGTTGCCGCGCGCGGGTGTGTCCTGGGTAGATGCCGGCCGGCCTCGATTGGAGCGCCGACCCTGCGGATGTCCGGTGATGCGTTTTGTAGCTGGTGCCGTCGTTGCTTGGCGGTGAACGACGTTAACCGCACAGGCTGGATTGCCTCGGCCGCGATTCCCCAAAAGAGCGAAGTGATTGCTTGCGCCGGTCTTGCGCACATCGGTGCCGGCGAACTGTGCCGGCACGGCAAGAAGAGTACGGACGCGGGGAAAGAGCAGGAAAGGCCGCGCGAGCCGGTCGCGCGTGAGATAATCCGCCGCTTTAGCGCCCAATTCGGCGTACCCGATTCGGCGGCGGAAGCGGCCGGGACGGGTGGCGGATGGTCTCGCCGCCGGTGGTACCGGGAGCCGGCCGAAGCGGTGGGCAAGACCGCACGAGTATATGACAGATGGACGACACCAGCAAAGTTTCCTACCTCACCGTCGGCAGCGAGGAAGCGGGCCAGCGGCTCGACAACTACTTGCTCAAGCAGCTCAAGGGCGCCCCAAATCACTGGTCTACCGCATCGTCCGGTCGGGCGAGGTGAGGGTGAACAAAGGCCGGGCCGACGTGACCTACCGCATCGCCGAGGGCGACCTGATCCGCATCCCGCCGATCCGGCTGGCCGAGCCCTCGGCCAAGCCCTCGGCCGGCGCGCTGGCGCGCAGCCCCGAGCTGCCGATCCTGTTCGAGGACGAGGCGCTGCTGGTGATCGACAAGCCGGCCGGCCTGGCGGTGCACGGCGGCAGCGGGGTGAGCTTCGGCGTGATCGAGCAGCTGCGCGCGCAGCGGCCCACGGCGCGCTTCCTGGAGCTGGTGCACCGGCTCGACCGCGAGACCTCGGGCATCCTGCTGATCGCCAAGAAGCGCAGCGCGCTGGTCGCGCTGCACGAGATGCTGCGCAACGACCGCGGCATGGACAAGCGCTACCTGGCGCTGGTCAAGGGCCAGTTCCCCGACGCGCGCCGCCACGTCCGCTTCAAGCTGCAGAAATACGTGACCGCCGACGGCGAGCGCCGCGTCAGCGTGACGCCCGACGGCCAGGACTCGCACACCGTGCTCAACCGGCGCGACCGCTTCGGCGACGCGACGCTGCTCGAGTGCGAGCTCAAGACCGGCCGCACCCACCAGATCCGCGTGCATTGCGCGCAATCGGGCTTCCCCATCCTCGGCGACGACAAGTACGGCGATTTCGCGTTGAACAAGGCGCTGCCGCGGCAGGGCCTCAAGCGCATGTTCCTGCATGCCTGGCGGCTCACGCTCAACCACCCGCTGACCGGCCAGCCGCTGCCGCTCAAGGCGCCGCTGCCGGTCGAGCTGCAGTCCTATCTCGATTCCCTGGAGCGCTTCGATGGCTGAACGTTTCGACCTGCTGATCTTCGACTGGGACGGCACGTTGTGCGATTCCACCGCGATCATCGCCCATGCCATCCAGGCCGCCTTCGCCGACGCCGGCCTGCCGGTGCCGACGCGCCAGCAGGCCAATTTCGTGATCGGCTACGGCCTGACCGAGGCGATGCAGTACCTGGCGCCGCAGGCCACGGCGGCCGACGTGGCCGGTGTGGTGGAGAGCTACAAGCGCCACTACCTGGGCCGCGACAGCGAGATCGCGCTGTTCGAGGGCGTGGCCGCCGCGATCGAGCACTACAAGCAGGCCGGCTACTGGCTGGCGGTGGCAACCGGCAAGTCGCGCCGCGGCCTGGACCGCGTGCTTGAGCAGACCGGGCTCGGTCATTACTTCGACGTCACCCGCTGCGCCGACGAATGCCACTCTAAGCCGCATCCGCAGATGATCGAGCAGATCACCGACCACCTCGGCGTCGCCCGCGACCGCGCGGTGATGATCGGCGACACCACCCACGACCTGCAGATGGCGATCAACGCAGGCACCTCGGCGCTCGGCGTGGCCTACGGCGCGCATCCCAAGACGGAGCTGGCGGCGCTGTCGCCGCTGGGCCTGTTCGACGCCTTCCACGATCTCGACCTCTGGCTGCGCAACTATGGCTGAGCGCAGGTGGCGCATCTGCGCGGCCGACGAATTGCCCGACGGCGGCCTGGGCAAGCGCTTCCAGGCCGAGTGGCGCGGGGTGCCGGCACCGGCCTTCGTGGTGCGTTGGGCGGGGAGGGTGCACGGCTACCTGAACGAGTGCGCCCATATCCCGATCGAGCTCGATTTCAACGAGGGCGACTTCTTCGATCTGTCCCGCAGCTATTTGATCTGCGCGACGCACGGCGCTTACTATAGGCCGGACACCGGGCTGTGCCTGGGCGGGCCCTGCAAGGGCGCGCGGCTGACCAAGCTGACGGTCGTGGAGGAGGACGGCGACGTGTTCTTCCTGCCCGATGCGCCGCCGCCGCGCTGAGCCGGCCCGACGACGCATACATCCATAGAGGAATCGCATGAACGAGCAGCAGAACCCGAACTGGGAACGCCAGACCCTGGAAAAGATGCTGGTGACCGCGCTCAAGGAGCAGCGCAAGGGTCGCAACTGGAGCATCTTCTTCCGCTTCGTCGGCTTCGCCTGGCTGTTCCTGGTGCTGGCCATCATCGTCACCTGGCGCCACGGCAGCGGCGGCGCCGAAGCCGGCCGGCGCACCGCCGGCCCGCACAGCGCGCTGGTCGATCTGCGCGGCGTGATCGCGGCGGGCGAGCAGGCCAACGCCGACGACATCAACGGCGCGTTGCGCGAAGCCTTCAAGGACAAGAACACCCGCGGCGTGATCCTGCGCATCAACAGCCCCGGCGGCAGCCCGGTGCAGGCCGGCCAGATCGCCGACGAGATCCGCCGCCAGCGCAAGCTCTATCCGAACACCCCGCTCTACGTGGTGGTCGACGACATCTGCGCCTCGGGCGGCTATTACGTCGCCGCCGCGGCCGACAAGATCTTCGTCGACAAGGCCAGCCTGGTCGGCTCGATCGGCGTGCTGATGGACGGCTTCGGCTTCACCGGTGCGATGGACAAGCTCGGCGTCGAGCGCCGCCTCTTGACCGCCGGCGAGAACAAGGGCTTCCTCGATCCGTTCTCGCCGCAGAACCCGCAGCAGGTCGAATACGCCAAGCAGATGCTGGAAGAAGTGCACCAGCAATTCATCAAGGTGGTGCGCGACGGCCGCGGCAAGCGCTTGAAGGAAACGCCGGACATGTTCTCGGGCCTGGTCTGGAGCGGCGAGAAGAGCGTCGAGCTCGGCTTGTCCGATGCCTACGGCTCGGCCGACTCGGTCGCCCGCGACGTGATCAAGGCCGCCGACATCGTCGACTTCACGCCGCGCGAAAGCTGGGCCGACCGCTTCGCCAAGTCGATCGGCGCCAGCGCCGGCGCCAAGCTCGGCAGCTACTTCGAATTCAAACTAAAGTAAGTTCGGCGGCAGGCATCCGCTGCAAGCATGGCCCGGCATCGCCGGGCCGTTTCACGACCGGGGTGGCGCATGGCGCGCAAACGCAGGGTTGAAGAGCACGAGAATCACGAACGCTGGCTGGTGTCCTACGCGGACTTCATCACGCTGCTGTTCGCCTTCTTCGTGGTGATGTACGCGATCTCGCAGGTCAACGAGGGCAAGTACCGGGTGCTGTCCAATGCGCTGACCTCGGCCTTCAACAAGAACGAGCCGGCCAGCGACGCGGTGCTCAAGAACGACCCGAACGGCGCCAACCAGGCGCTGATTCCGCTGCCGTTCCGTGACCGGCGCGAAGCGCAGGAGTTGCTCAAGAAAAAGCACGAGCGCGAGGCGGCGATGAAGGCCATCGCCACCGATCTGCAGGGTTCGCTCAAGGGATTGATCGACGAGGGGCAGGTGCAGGTCAGCCAGAACGCGCGAGGGGTCGCGATCGAGGTGAACGCGAGCCTCCTGTTCCCGGTGGGCTCGGCCACGCTCGATCCGCGCGCGGCCGAATCGCTGGCCGGCATCGCCCGCAAGCTCGCCAACGGCATCAATCCGGTGCAGATCGAGGGTCATACCGACGATGTGCCGATCGCCTCGGCCCAGTTCCCGTCCAACTGGGAGCTGTCGGCCTCGCGCGCCGGCACCGTGGTGCGGTTGTTCGAGGCCAACGGCGTCGCCGCCAGGCGGCTGGTCGCGCTGGGCTACGCCGCCAACCGGCCAGTCGATCCCGGTACCAGCGCCGAGGCGCGTGCGCGCAATCGGCGCGTCACCATCCAGATCCTGGCCGACAACGAGCAGGAGGCGGCCACGCTGCCGATCCCGGCGGCGCCGTGACCGCGTGGTTCGGCTATGCCCGATCGAAAGAAAAAGCCCGTCGAACGACGGGCTTTTTCATGGCTGCGGCCGGTTTCAGTGGCCGTCGCCGACCAGCTTGAGGCCGACGATGCCGGCGACGATCAGCGCGACGCAGCCGAGCCGGGCCGGCGTGGCGGCCTCGCCGAACAGCGCGATACCGAGTGCCACCGTGCCGACCGCGCCGATGCCGGTCCAGATCGCATAGGCGGTGCCGAGCGGCAGCGAGCGCACGGCCAGGCCGAGCAGCGCAAGGCTGGCGGCCATCGCGGCCAGCGTGCCGACGCTGGGCCACAGCCGGGTGAAGCCCTCGGTGTATTTGAGACCGACTGCCCACGCCACTTCGAGCAGTCCCGCGCAGAAAAGAAGAATCCAGGCCATGGTCGTGCCTCGTCCTTGTCGTCGTGGGGTCGTCCCCGTGATCGGGAGAGGCGCGGCGGGGTCGTCCCCGCCGGCCGGATGAGGGCCGCCTCAGGCCTTGCCGAGCGAGCTGCCGGGCCGCGACATGCGCGGCTGGCCGTAGGCATCGTAGGACAGCGAGGTGGTGTGGGTCGCCTGCAGCATCGACATCAGCTGCTGGTTCTGCTGCTGGCGGGTGTCGATCAGCCGGCCGTTGGTCAGGTTGAGCGCGCTGGCCTGGCGGGCGCTCTGGATCAGCTCCTGCCACAGCGCGGCCAGCGTCGGCAGATGCTCGGCCGGCAGCTGGCGGGCGCCGGTCAGCGGGTGCGGCGGATCGGGCGACAGCTCGACGCCGTTGACCTCGAACAGCCGCTTGCGCTCCTTGGCCAGCGCCTCGAGCGTCTGCGCGCGGGCAGCCTTCTCCTTGGCGAACTCGACCAGGTCGGCCAGCGTGTTGGCGACCAGCGCGCGCTGCTCGCGCTCGAGCAGGGCGACGAAGGCCTGCAGCTCGGCCAGCTCATTCTGAAGTACGACCAGCAGGGGAAGGGGGGGCATGGCGGCCTCGCGTCGGCGGTGCGGAAAAGCGAAACGCCGGCGCCGGGATCAACCGGCGGCCGGCGCTGCATAGTATGCCTCGTCTGCGGCGTGCTTGCGGTCAGGACTTGCCCGACAGCAGCTCCTTGACGCTGGCCATCAGCTTGTCGGCGATGGCGTCGGCGCGCACGGTGAAACGGCCCTCGGCGATCGCCTGGCGGATTTCGGCGACCTTGGCCTCGTCGATGACGGGCTGGCTGGCCAGATTCGCCTCGAGCGACGCCAGCTTGGCGCTGAACGGCTTGATCTCGACGCTGTCGCCGCGGACTTCGGGCGCCGATGCGGTCTCGGCCTGGCCGGTCTTGCCGCCGCGCGTGTCGGTGCGCGACAGCGAGGTGTTCAGCGGCTTGCCTGAATTGTCGATCTTCATGATGAGCCTTTCGCCAGCCTGCGGCCGGTCGATTTTCCTGTCTTTTAATACCACGCTATACGCGGTATCGGCGAGTGCGGAGAAAACTTTAGCGGTGATTGCAAAAATTTTTCGCGCGCGCGTCGCGCTTGGCTGTCCTGCATGATTTCGGCTAGATTCCGGAGAACTTGAACCAGGAGCCAGGCCAGCATGCAAGTCGTCACGCCCCGTTTCGGTACCCTCGATGTCGACGAGCAATCGCTGATTGTGTTCCCCGACGGCCTGCCCGGTTTCGAGCGCTGCCAGCGCTTCAAGTTGCTGCACGAAGACGTGGCCGAACCCAAGGTGCTGTGGATGCAGTCGCTCGACGACGCCGAGGTGGTGTTCAGCGTCATCGACGCGCAGCTCCTGGGCCTCAACTACCAGCTGACCCTGTCCGATGCCGAGTGCGAGAAGATCGGTTTCTCCGGCGACGACGGCCTGGTCATGCTGCTGACCCTGACGCGCGGCGGCGACGGCATCCAGGCCAACACCCGTTCGCCCATCGTGCTCAACGCCAGAAGCCGCCTCGCGATCCAGAAGGGCGGCGTGCGCGCCGAGATCGTCTTCACCAACGAATAGCGCGCCTTCAACGGCGGATCGGTCCGGATTCCAAAGCCGGACGGCTGCTCGAACATCCGGTGTGTCAATCTTGCGGGGCGGCCGAGTTTCGCCATAATGGCGCGATTTCGCCGGACATCGGTGCAACTGCATAGAGGAAATCCGTTACGCCCGAGTGGCTTATCCAGCCATGGGGCGGCGGGTTTCGAGGATCGCGCCAGCGACACGCCCAAGCATGAAGACCACCTTTCTCGATTTTGAACAGCCGATCGCGGAGCTCGAGACCAAGATCGAAGAACTCCGCTATGTGCAGGACGATTCGGCTGTCGACATCTCCGTCGAAATCGATCATCTGCGCAAGAAAAGCCAGGAGTTGACCAAGACCATCTACGGCAAGCTCACGCCGTGGCAGATCTCGCAGGTCGCCCGCCATCCGCAACGTCCCTACACCCTCGACTACGTCCGCGAGATCTTCACCGATTTCGAGGAGCTGCATGGCGACCGCGCCTATGCCGATGATCCCGCCATCGTCGGCGGGCTGGCCCGGCTCAACGGCCAGGCCTGCATGGTGATCGGCCACCAGAAGGGTCGCGACACCAAGGACCGCCAGTACCGCAACTTCGGCATGCCGCGGCCCGAGGGCTATCGCAAGGCGCTGCGCCTGATGCGGCTGGCCGAGAAGTTCGGCCTGCCGGTGTTCACCTTCGTCGATACGCCGGGCGCCTATCCCGGCATCGGTGCCGAGGAGCGCGGCCAGTCCGAGGCGATCGGCCGCAATCTGTACGAAATGACCAAGCTGCGCGTGCCGGTGGTGGTGACGGTGATCGGCGAGGGCGGCTCCGGCGGCGCGCTGGCCATCGCGGTCGGCGACGTGGTGCAGATGCTGCAGTACGCGACCTACTCGGTGATCTCGCCCGAGGGTTGTGCCTCGATCCTGTGGAAGAGCTCGGAAAAGGCGCCCGAGGCGGCCGAGACGCTCGGCATCACCGCCGGCCGGCTCAAGACGCTGGGCCTGGTCGACAAGGTGGTGAACGAACCGGTCGGCGGCGCGCACCGCGATCCGCAGGCCATGATGGTGTCGCTGCGCAAGGCGCTGCAGGACGCGTTGAAGGGTCTGCAGGACAAGCCGGTCGCGGCCCTTCTCGAGCACCGCTTCGAGCGCCTGATGAGCTATGGCAAGTTCAAGGAAGTCGCCGCCGACTGAGGCGGACGCGCTCTACCGTCATTTCTCGGCCCGGGCCGGGGCCGATCTCGCCGCCGCCACGCAAGTGGCGGTCGGCTTTTCCGGCGGGCTCGATTCGAGTGTGCTGCTGCATCTGCTCGCCTGCCTGCGCGACGAACGTCCGTTCGTTCTGAGCGCTTTCCATCTGCACCATGGCCTGAGTCCGCATGCCGACGACTGGCTGGCGCATTGCGCCGCGGTCTGCGAGCGGCTCGGCGTGCCGTTTTCCTGGCGCCGCGCCGATCTCGACGCCGCGGCCGGCGACAGCCTGGAGGCGCGTGCGCGCGCGGCGCGCTATGCGGCCTACGCCGCGCTCGGCGTCGACCGGGTGGCGCTCGCGCATCATCGCGACGACCAGGCCGAGACGGTGCTCTACCGGCTGGCGCGCGGCGCCGGCGTGCATGGGGCGGCGGCGATGCCGGCGCTGCGGCCGCTGGGCTTGAGCCGGGTCTGGCGTCCGCTGCTCGACGTGCCACGCGCCGATCTGCTGGCTTACGCGCAGCAGCATGGGCTGGGCTGGGTCGAGGACGAGAGCAACCGGTCGATCGAATACGACCGCAACTACTTGCGCCGGCGCGTGCTGCCCGAGCTCGAGGCGCGCTTTCCTGCTGCGCCGGCGGCGCTGGCGCGTGCGGCGCGGCATTTCGGCGAGGCGGCGCAGCTGCTCGACGAGCTGGCCGAGCTCGATGCCGGCGGCTGGTCGCCGCGTCTCGCCTTGGCATGCTTCGAGCCGCTGACGCCGGCGCGACGACGCAATCTGCTGCGTGCGTTCCTGGCGCGGGCCGGCCTGCGTCCCGACGAGCGCCAGCTGGCGCTGCTGCTCGAGCAGATGCTGGAGGCGCGCGCCGACGCCAATCCCTGTTTCCGTTTGGGCGGCATCGCCGTGCATCGCTATCGCGGCGAGCTGTGGCTGGGCGAGGCGCGCCCGCTGCCGCCGGGGCCGCAGGGGTTGAGCGACGCGGAATCGGCGCCGTTGCCGGGTTGGGGGGCGTGCTGACTTGGTGTCCGGCTTCGTTCGGGCTGGCGGCCGAGGGGCGCAAGGCGCTGGAATTGCGGCCGCGCGCGGGCGGGGAGTCGATCCGGCTCCGGCGCGGCGGGCCGCGGCGGCCGGTCAAACACTTGTTGCAGGAGGCCGGCGTGCCGCCCTGGCTGCGCGATCGCTGGCCGCTGCTGTGGCAAGGCGATCGGCTGGTGGCGGTGGCGGGGCTGGCGGTGGCGGCCGAGTGCCAGGTCGAGGCCGGTTGGCGGCCCGAGTGGCGGCCCGATGACTGGCCCGATGCGCCGGCCTGGCTGTTGCCTGGGCCGGCGCGCTGAGCGCGTGGCGTAGGAATCAGGGCGTCGGGGCCTGCAGGATCGGTGTCACGCCCAGTTCACGCAGCCGCCGCATCATCAGGTTCGCCTCGTCGCGGTTCTTGAACGGACCGATCTGGACGCGGGTTTCGAGCCGCGCCGGGATGCCGGCCGACGACAGCTGTCCGATCAGCTTTTCCGCGTTCTCGGCGCTCTGGAATACGCCGGCCTGCACGGTGAAGCCGCGTGCGCCGGGCGGCAGGATGCCGGCCGCCAGCGCGGTGATGGTCTGCTCCGGGCTCGGTGCGCTCGGGCGCGGTGTCGCGCTGCGCGGCGGCGGGGCCAGGACTAGGCTGCCGGTGGCCGGTGCGGGTGTCGCGGCCGGTGCGGGCGCCGGACTGCGCGGCACCGGCGTGATGGCGGCGCTGGCGGACGGTGCGGTGGTTGGCCTGGGGCGGACCGCTGCGGCCGTCGGTGCGGGCGGCACGATCTCGACGGTGGCGCCGTCGGGATCGAAAGGCGCGGCTTTGGAGCCGGCTTGTGCGGTCCTGGGGGTGACGGTCGGACTTGGCGAGGCGCCGGCCGGCTGGGGCGTGCCCGTGGCCGGCATGGTTGCGGCGGCGTTCGGCGGGGCTTCGGTGCCGGCTGGGGCCGGCGTCGGATCGGCCGGGATGGCCGACGGCTCGGCCGGCGTTGCCGGTGTCGGTTCGGGCGAGGGAATCGGCGTGGCTGTGTCCGCGGTCGGAACCGCCGTTGGCGCCGGGCTCGGCGGCGGCGTGGCCGGCTCGGCCTGCAGCGGATTGATGGTCGGCCCCTCGACGGCGCTGCCTTGGCCGTCCTCGAAGCGGTTGATCAGCATGATGGCGATGGCGACCGCCACGATCAGGCAGGTGGCGATGGCGAGGCGTTGCAGCAGGCGCTGGCGGATTTCCTGCTGTTCCTGGTCTTCCTCGGGGCTTGGCGGTGGGGGCTGACGACTGGGGCTGGGGCGGATCGCGCTCATTAGGGTCGCTTCTCGGGCGGCGGGTCGGTACGGCGGCGTGGTATGGCTTTTGCGCGTCGCAGCAGCAAAGCTGTTAGAATATTCGGTCATTTTTGCGCCGACAAGCCGCGTGGACGCAGTGCGAGCGCGCTTGCAGCCGGTGAAACCGACTTATCCCAACCTTGTCCCTTACCGAAATCTGGAGTGTTACATGGCTGTTGAACGCACCCTTTCCATCATCAAGCCCGATGCCGTCGCCAAGAACGTGATCGGCCAGATCTACTCGCGCTTCGAAGGCGCCGGCCTCAAGATCGTCGCCGCCAAGATGAAGCACCTGTCGCGCGCCGAGGCCGAAGGCTTCTACGCCGTGCACCGCGAGCGCCCCTTCTTCAAGGACCTGGTCGACTTCATGGTGTCCGGCCCGGTGGTGGTGCAGGTGCTCGAAGGCGAGAACGCCATGCTGAAGAACCGCGAACTGATGGGCGCGACCGATCCGAAGAAGGCCGAGAAGGGTACCATCCGCGCCGATTTCGCCGATTCGATCGACGCCAACGCCGTGCACGGCTCGGACAGCCTCGAGAACGCCGCGATCGAGATCGCCTACTTCTTCCCGGCTTCCGAAGTCTACGGCCGCTAAGCCGCTCGCCGCGATGTCCGTCAACCTGCTCGATTTCGACGCCGAACGCTTCGCCGCCTTCCTTGCCGAGCGCGGCGAGAAGCCGTTCCGTGCCAAGCAGCTGATGCGCTGGATCCATCACTTCGGCGAGTCGGATTTCGGCGCGATGACGGACATCGCCAAGGCGACGCGCGAGAAGCTCGCGCGCGACGCCGTGATCGCGCCGCCGGCGCTGATGATGGAGCAGGCCAGCGGGGACGGTACCCGCAAGTGGCTGCTCGACGTCGGTACCGGCAACGGCGTCGAGACGGTGTTCATTCCCGAGGACGACCGCGGCACGCTGTGCGTGTCGAGCCAGGTCGGCTGCGCGCTCGAATGCACCTTCTGCTCGACCGGCCGCCAGGGCTTCAACCGCAACCTCAGCACCGCCGAGATCATCGGCCAGCTGTGGTGGGCCAACAAGGCGCTCGGGCGCGATCCCAAGGGCGACCGCATCGTCTCCAACGTGGTGATGATGGGCATGGGCGAGCCGCTCGCCAATTTCGACAACGTGGTGGCCGCCATGCGGCTGATGCTCGACGACCACGCCTACGGCCTGTCGCGCCGTCGCGTCACGCTGTCGACCTCCGGCCTGGTGCCGGCCATGGACCGGCTGCGCGAAGCCTGCCCGGTGGCATTGGCCGTGTCGCTGCATGCGCCCAACGACGCGCTGCGCGACGAGATCGTGCCGATCAACAAGAAGTACCCGCTGAAGGAATTGATGGCAGCCTGCCTGCGTTATCTGGAAAAGGCGCCGCGCGATTTCGTCACCTTCGAATACGTGATGCTCGACGGCGTCAACGACACCTTCGAGCACGCCAAGCAGCTCGTCGCGCTGGTGCGCGACGTGCCGTGCAAGTTCAATCTGATCCCGTTCAATCCCTTCCCCAATTCCGGCTACGATCGGTCACGGCCCGAGGCGATCCGCCGCTTCCGCGACCACCTGATCCAGGCCGGCTACGTGGTGACGGTGCGCAAGACGCGCGGCGACGACATCGACGCCGCCTGCGGCCAGCTGGCCGGCCAGGTCAAGGACAAGACCCGCCGCACGCTGCGCCTCGCCGCCGAGGGCAAGACCACGCAAGCAATTCAACTCGTCAGGGAGTAGGCATGAAATCGGGACTGATCGCCTTCGTAGTCTTCGTGTCGTTCGTCATGGCCGGTGTCGCGGTGCGCGCCGAGGATGCCGACCGGCGGCAGGAAGTCGTGAAGCTGCGCACCGAGCTTGCCGCCGCCTATTACGCGCGCGCCCAGTACGGCGTGGCGCTGGAAGAGATCCGCAACGCGCTGGCGCTGCGCAACGACTATGCGCTGGCCTACAACGTGCAGGGCCTGATCTACATGGATCTGCGCGAGTTCGATACGGCCGACCGCAGCTTCCGCCGCGCGCTTGAGCTCGATCCCAGTGATTCCGACACCAACCATAACTACGGCTGGTTCCTCTGCAACAAGCTGAATCGCGCCGCCGATTCGATTCGCTATTTCGTCGCGGCGATCCGCAATCCGCTCTACTCCACGCCGGAAAAATCGCTGCAGCAGGCCGGCCTGTGTGCGCTCAAGGCCGGCGACTTCGTCACCGCCGACGATTTCCTCAAGAAGGCCGACCGTGCGCTGCCCGACAATCCGCAGACGCTGTACGGCCTGGCCCGGCTGGCTTTCCGTCGCGGCGAGCTCGAATCGGCCCGCACGCTGCTGTCGCGCCAGGCGCGGCTGACTTCGCCGACCGCCGAGTCGGTCTGGCTCAACCTGCGCATCGAGCGCCGGCTCGGCAATGCCGAGAACGAGGCCGGCTTCGCCAAGGAGCTGCGCAACCGCTTCCCCGACAGCGACGAGGCGCGCGCCCTGGCCGCGGGTCAGTTCGACTGATGCCGCGGACCGCCCGATCGATCCCCCTTTTCCGCTCCAACCGAGTCGTGCCGGCATGACGCCTGATCTTTCCTCAGACCCAGCCATCGCTCCCACCGCAGCCGTCGCGGCCGCCTCGCCGACGCCTGGCGCCATCCTGGCGGCCCATCGCAAGGAGGCCGGCCTGTCGCTCGAGGAGGTCGCCGGCGAGCTCAAGCTGTCGCGCCGCCAGATCGAGGCGCTCGAAGCCGACGACTACGGCGCGCTGCCGGGCAATACCTTCGTGCGCGGCTTCGTGCGCAATTACGCGCGCTTCCTCAAGATCGATGCCCAGCCGCTGGTGCAGTACCTCGAACGCCACTTGCCGGTCGAGCCGCAGCAGGCCGCATTGCCGCGCATCCACGACGACGCGATGCCGATCCTGCGGCCCGGCGGCGCGCGCGGCGCGCCGCCCTTCCTGCTGTGGGTGCTGGCCGGCATGGTATTGGCCGGCCTGGTGGTCGGCGGTTTCTGGCTGCTGCAGCGCAACGGCTACCAGCCCGAGCTCACGCTGAGCACGCCGCCGGCGATCGAGCTGCCGGCGCCTATTCCGAGCCCGGCTCCGGCCCTGGCCGATGCGGCCCCGACCTCGGTGGCGCCGACCCCGGCCAGCGCGGACGGGCCGACCCTCGCGCCGTCGCCCGCCGCATTGCCGACACCCGCGGCATCGCCGGTGCCGACCACCGTGCCTGCGGCGCCTACCCCGGTGCCTTCCACCGTGCCGTCGCCGACGCCCGCGCCGGCCGCCGCCGGCGACATCCGCATCCTTGCCCGCCAGGACAGCTGGGTCTCGATCACCGACGCCAGCGGCAAGCGCCTGCTCGGCGAACTGGTGCTGGCCGGCCAGACCCGCACCGTCGGCGGCACGCCGCCCTATCGCCTCCGCATCGGCAATGGCCCGAACACCGAGCTCTACTACAAGGGCAAACTCACCGACCTCGCGCCCTACACCAAGGTCGACGTCGCCAATCTCGAGCTGAACTGAGCATGAGCCTGCTTCCCCGCCGCCCCACCCACCGCGTCATGATCGACCACGTGCCGGTCGGCTCCGACGCGCCCGTGGTGGTCCAGTCGATGACCAATACCGATACCGCCGACGCTGCCGGCACCGCCCAGCAGGTGTTCGAGCTGTGGCAGGCCGGTTCGGAAGTGGTGCGCATCACCGTCAATTCGCCCGAGGCGGCGGCCCAGGTCGGCGAGATCCGCCGCCGGCTCGACGCCATGGGCTGCAACGTGCCGCTGGTGGGCGATTTCCACTTCAACGGCCACAAGCTGCTGGCGGCCTATCCCGATTGCGCCCGCGCGCTGGCCAAGTACCGCATCAACCCGGGCAACGTCGGCAAGGGCAGCAAGCGCGACGAGCAGTTCGCCGCGATGATCGAGGCGGCGATCCAGTACGGCAAGCCGGTGCGCATCGGCGTCAACTGGGGCAGCCTCGACCAGGCCAAGATGGCGCGCATGATGGACGAGAACGCCAAGCGGGCCGAACCGCTGGCAGCCGACGCGCTGATGCGCGAGGCGCTGATCCAGTCGGCGCTCGAGAGCGCAGCGCAGGCCGAGGCGCTGGGCTTGCCGGCCGACCGCATCATCATCTCGTGCAAGGTCAGCGCGGTGCAGGACCTGATCAAGGTCTACCGCGACCTCGGTGGCCGTTGCCGTTATCCGCTGCACCTGGGCCTGACCGAGGCCGGCATGGGCTCCAAGGGCATCGTCGCCTCGACCGCCGCCCTGTCGGTGCTGCTGCAGGACGGCATCGGCGACACCATCCGCATCTCGCTGACGCCCGAGCCGGGCGAGCCGCGCACCAAGGAAGTGGTGGTCGCGCAGGAAATCCTGCAGACCATGGGCATCCGCTCGTTCACCCCGCTGGTGACCGCCTGCCCCGGCTGCGGCCGCACCACCTCGACCTTCTTCCAGGAGCTGGCGCAGAAGATTCAGCGCTACCTGCGCGAGCAGATGCCGGTCTGGCGCGCCGAATACCCGGGCGTCGAGACGCTCAACGTGGCGGTGATGGGCTGCGTGGTCAACGGTCCCGGCGAATCCAAGCTGGCCAACATCGGCATCAGCCTGCCCGGCACCGGCGAGGTGCCGGTCGCGCCGGTGTTCGTCGACGGCCAGAAGACGGTGACGCTCAAGGGCGAGGCCATCGCCGAGGAATTCCAGGCCATCGTCGAGCGCTACGTGCGCGAACACTACGCCGAGGGCGGCAAGCTGCGCCGCGCCGGCGCCGAACTCCCCAAGATCATTCCCGTGAAAGCGGTTTAGGTTCGATACAGATGGCCGACAAGTTCCAAAGCATCAAGGGCTTCTACGACATCCTGCCCGGCGATACCGCGCTGTGGCGCAAGCTCGAGGAGACCGCCAGCCGCGTGCTGGCACAGTACGGCTACCGCTACATCCACCTGCCGATGGTCGAGCCGACCGGGCTCTACGTGCGCGGCGTGGGCGAGCACACCGACATCGTCGAGAAGGAGATGTACTCCTGGACCGACGCGCTCAACGGCGACAAGCTGACGCTGCGGCCCGAGGGCACGGCCGGCTGCGTGCGCGCCGTGGTCGAGCACAGCCTCACCTACAACGGCCCGCAGCGGCTGTGGTACATGGGCCCGATGTTCCGCCACGAGAACGTGCAGAAGGGCCGCCAGCGCCAGTTCCACCAGGTCGGCGTCGAGGCCTTCGGCTACGACGGCCCGGACGTCGACGCCGAGCTGATGGTGATGCTGGCCCGGCTGTGGCAGGCGCTCGGCATCGCCGACGTCGAGCTGCAGATCAACACCATCGGCGACGCCGCCGAACGCGCTGCCTACCGCCAGACCCTGATCGCCTACTTCGAGCAGCATGCCGAGCTGCTGGACGAGGACGCGCGCCGCCGGCTGCACGCCAATCCGCTGCGCATCCTCGACAGCAAGAACCCGCGCATGCAGGACATGATCGAGGCCGCGCCCAAGCTGTTCGACGTGCTCGGCGCCGAATCGCGCGCCCACTACGACGGTCTGTGCCTGCGGCTGAGCGACGCCGGCGTGGCCTATACCCTCAACACCCGGCTGGTGCGCGGGCTCGACTACTACAATCGCAGCGTGTTCGAGTGGGTGACCACCCGGCTCGGCAGCCAGGGCACCATCGCCGCCGGCGGCCGCTACGACACGCTGGTCGAGACGCTCGGCGGCAAGCCGACGCCGGCCTGCGGCTTCGGCATGGGGATGGAACGCGTCTTCCTGCTGATGCAGGAATACGGCGTGACCGCCAGCGATGCGCCCGACGTCTACCTGGTCAACGCCGGCGAAGCGGCCCAACGGCAGGCGCCAGTGCTGGCCGAGCGGCTGCGCGACGCCGGCCTGGCGGTGACGGTGCACGCCGGTGGCGGCAGCTTCAAGTCGCAGATGAAGAAGGCCGACGGCTCGGGCGCGCGTTTCGCGGTGATCGTCGGCGACGACGAGGCCGCGGCCGGCACCGCCGCCGTCAAGTCGCTGCGCGGCGAGGGCGAACAGCGCACGGTGGCGCAGGCCGAGCTGGCCGCCGCGCTGCGCGCCTGACCTGATCGTGGGCGAGCGCACGATGGAACCGACGCCGCGGCTCAAGGTCTCGTTCAGGCTGTTCGCGCTCAACCTGCTGGGCTCGGTGATGGCGGCCTTCGGCATGCTGGGCGTCGGCGGCAACGGGGCGGCGATCCACCCGCTGCTGGCCTTGCCGGCGGTGTCCGCCGGTTTGCTGTGCGCTGGCCTCGCGCTGATGGCCTGGTTCATGTTCGACCTTTTCAAACGCATCCGCGCCCAGCGAGGGCAGGATCAACAAGACAACCGCTAACTGGAAACGCAACAGATGGCCGCTTTCGATTTGCAGGAACAGGAACAGATCGCCGAATTCAAGGCGTGGTGGGCGCAGTGGGGCAAGCTGCTGATCGCCGCGGTGGCCGCGGTGGTGATCGGCTATTTCGGCAGGTACGGCTGGAATGCCTACCAGAAGAGCCAGGCCGACGAAGCGGCCGCGGCCTATGCCAAGGTCGAGACGGCCTTCAAGGCCAAGGATGCGGCCAAGACCCGCGCCGCCGCTGACGAGATGGCCAAGGACCGCAGCGGCCATGCGCTGACCGCCCGCGCCATGCTGCTGGCGGCCAAGCTGGCGTTCGATGGCAACGACCTGGCCGGTGCGCGCTCGGCGCTCGAATGGGTGATCGCCAACGCCAAGGAAGACGAAGTCGCCGACATCGCCAGCCTACGCCTGTCCGCGGTGCTGCTCGACCAGAAGCAGTTCGACGCCGCGCTGAAGGCGATCGAGACGCCGAAGCAGGAAGCCTTCAAGGCCACCTTCGCCGACGCGCGCGGCGACGTGCTGGCGGAGAAGGGCGACAAGACCGGCGCCCGCAAGGCCTACCAGGACGCCGTGGCCAAGCTCGAGAAGGACGCGCCGGCGCGCCAGATGATCGAAGTCAAACTGTCGGCGCTGGGCGCCTGAGCCTGATGAAGAGCCTTCCGATGAAACGTCTCCTCGCCCTCGGCCTGACCGCCCTGCTGGCCGCCTGCGCCGGCACCGACAACAGCCCGCAGCCGACCCCGCTGACCGACCTGAAGAACAGCGTCGCCTTCGAGCCGCTGTGGCGCGCCTCGTATTCGGGCGGCAGCCTCTACCGCTTCGCGCCGGACCTGCTCGGCGACACCGTCTACATGGCCGGCACCGACGGCGTGGCCGGCATCGCGCTGACCGACGGCCGCCGCCTGAGCGAGATCCGCAGCGACGTGCCGCTGGCCGGCGGCGTCGGCGCCGGCAGCGGCCTGGTGGTCGCGGGCACGCTCAAGGGCGACGTCTATGCCTGGGATGCCGCCGGGAAGCTCAAGTGGCGCGTGCGCCTGTCCAGCGAAGTGGTGTCGCCGCCGGTGGTCGCCGAAGGCGTGGCGGTGGTCCGCACCGTCGACGGCACCATCTGGGGCATCGATGCCGCCGACGGCAAGACCCGCTGGCAGTTCGCCCGTAGCCAGCCGGCGCTGATCCTGCGCAACTACGCGCCGGTCACCATCGCCGACGGCGCGGTCTACGCCGGCCTCGCTGCCGGCCGCATCGCCTCCCTGTCGCTGGCCGACGGCCGCGTGTTGTGGGAAGCGCTGGTGGCGCCGCCCAAGGGCGCGACCGAACTCGAGCGCATCAGCGACGTGACCTCGGCGCCGGTGGTCGATCGCGGCCAGGTCTGCGCGGTGGCCTTCCAGGGCCGCGTGGCCTGCTTCGCCGTCAGCAACGGCACGCTGCTGTGGGCGCGCGAGGTCTCGAGCTACGTCGGCCTGGCGGTCGACGCCGAGCACGTCTACGTCACCGACGACGTCGGCAACGTGCAGGCCTTCGAACGTTCGGGCGGCCGCAGCCTGTGGAAGCAGACCGCCCTGTACGGCCGCCGCGTCAGCGGCCCGGCGCTGATCGGCGGCTACGTCGTGGTCGGCGACTACGAGGGCTATCTGCACCTGCTGTCGCCGGCCGACGGCGCGCTGCTCGCGCGCCAGACCACCGACAAGAGCGCGGTGCTGGTCGCCCCGCACCTGGTGGCCGGCAAGCTGCTGGTCCAGACCGAGAACGGCGGCCTGCACGCCTTCGCCATTCCCGATAAGAAGTAAGCATGAAACCCACCATCGCCCTGGTCGGCCGGCCCAATGTCGGCAAATCCACGCTGTTCAACCGGCTCACCAAGAGCCGCGACGCGCTGGTGGCCGATCAGCCCGGCCTCACCCGCGATCGCCACTACGGCCACGGCAAGGTCGGCGCCAAGCCCTACCTGGTGATCGACACCGGCGGTTTCGAGCCGGTCGCCGACGACGGCATCCTGCATGAAATGGCCAAGCAGACGCTGCAGGCGATCGACGAGGCCGACGCGGTGGTGTTCATCGTCGACGCCCGCGTCGGCCTCACCCCGCAGGACAAGCTGATCGCCAACCGGCTGCGCCAGCTCGACCGGCCGGTGCGGCTGGCGGTCAACAAGGCCGAGGGCCTGGCGCCGGCGGTGGTGACGGCCGAGTTCTACGAGCTCGCGCTCGGCACGCCGTGGACCATCTCGGCCAGCCACGGCGAGGGCGTGCGCGGCCTGATCGACGACGTGCTGGCCGGCTTCGACGTGGCGGCCGAGGAAAAGGCGCCCGAGCATCCGAAGTTCGCCATCATCGGCCGTCCCAACGTCGGCAAGTCGACGCTGGTGAACGCCATCCTGGGCGAGGAGCGGGTGATCGCCTTCGACCAGCCCGGCACCACGCGCGATTCGATCCATATCGACTTCGAGCGCAACGGCCAGCACTACACCATCATCGACACCGCGGGCGTGCGCAAGCGCGGCAAGGTCAACGAGGCGATCGAGAAGTTCTCGGTGGTCAAGACCATGCAGGCGATCGAGGACGCCAACGTGGTGGTGCTGGTGCTCGACGCGCGCCAGGACGTGGCCGAGCAGGATGCCCACATCGCCGGCTTCGCGCTCGAGGCCGGCCGCGCCATGGTGGTGGCGGTCAACAAGTGGGAGGGGCTCGACCTCTACCGGCGCGACCAGGTCAAGCGCGACATCGCGCGCAAGCTCGGTTTCCTCGATTTCGCGCGGTTCCACTACATCTCGGCGCTCGAAGGGCAGGGCGTGGGCGACCTGTTCGCCAGCATCAACGCCGCCTACCAGGCCGCCATGGTCAAGCTGCCGACGCCGCGGCTGACGCGCGCGCTGCAGCTCGCCACCGAAAAGCAGCAGCCGCCGCGCGCCGGCCTGGTGCGGCCCAAGCTCAAGTACGCGCACCAGGGCGGCATGAATCCGCCGGTGGTGATCGTGCACGGCACCGCGCTCGAACAGGTGCCCGACAGCTATTGGCGCTATCTGGAACATTCCTTCCTGAAGCTGTTCAAATTGCAGGGCACGCCGCTGCGCATCCAGTTCAAGAAGGGCGACAACCCCTTCGACGCCAAGCCGGGCGAATTCAAGCCCGACCGGGTCGGCGTGATGCGCGGCGAGAAACCGCAACGGAAAACGATCCGGAAGGTCGTAAAAAAGCCGGCGTGAAGCGTTCCGTAAGCTTTGTGCTTGGCCGAAAAACTGCTACAAGTGACTAGTACACGTTTTGCGCAGTACCCGCATTGGACGGAAATCCGTCGTTTTTTCAATCACATAGTGGAGAACTACAAATGAGCGCGAAAGGGCAAATGCTACAAGACCCGTTTCTGAACATCCTGCGCAAGGAACACGTGCCGGTGTCCATTTACCTGGTCAACGGCATCAAGCTGCAGGGCAGATCGAATCCTTCGACCAGTACGTGGTCCTGCTGCGCAATACCGTGACCCAGATGGTCTACAAGCACGCCATCTCGACCGTGGTGCCGGCGCGTCCGGTCAGTATCCCCTACGAAAAGCAGGACGGTGCACCGGCTGCCGATGCCTGACCGCGCGGCGCAAGCAAAACGGGGCGCTGCAAGCGCCCCGTTTGCTGTCCGACCACCGTTTCTCCTGAATTTCTTGAATCCGATCGGCGATCCGATCACCAACCCGACCAGGGAACCCGCGCGTGTTTGAACGCCATCAGGGCGGCGACAAAGCCGTTCTCGTCTGCCTCGACTTCGGCGAGCCGGACTATCTCGAAAACATCGAAGAATTCAAGTTGCTGGCCGAGGGCAACGGCTACACCGTGCTGGCCGTGATCCAGGGCAAGCGGCAGCGGCCCGACCCCAAGCTCTATGCCGGCTCCGGCAAGGTCGAGGAGATCGCCGCCGCGGTGCGTGCCGGCGAGGCGCAGACCGTGCTGTTCAACCATACGCTGAGCGGCGCGCAGGAGCGCAACCTCGAACGCGCGCTCGAATGCCGCGTCTCGGACCGGGTACGGCTGATCCTCGACATCTTCGGCCGCCGTGCGCGCTCGAGCGAGGGCAAGCTGCAGGTCGAGCTGGCCCAGTTGCAGTACATGTCGACCCGCCTCGTGCGCGGCTGGACCCACCTCGAGCGCCAGGGCGGCGGTACCGGCGCGCGCGGCGGCCCGGGCGAGACCCAGTTCGAGATGGACAAGCGCATGATCACCGAGCGGGTCAAGCGGCTGAAGGACAAGCTCAAGGAACTCCAGCGCCAGCGCGATACCCAACGGCGGGCGCGCGAGCGCGGCAAGCAGTTCTCGGTCTCGCTGGTGGGCTACACCAATGCCGGCAAGTCGACGCTGTTCAATGCGCTGACCCATGCCCGCGCCTACGCGGCCGACCAGTTGTTCGCCACGCTCGACACCACCAGCCGCAAGCTGTTCCTCGATCCGGAGCACTCGGTGGTGCTGTCCGACACGGTCGGCTTCATCCGCGACCTGCCGCACGGCCTGGTGGCGGCTTTCCGCGCCACGCTCGAGGAGACGGTGCGCGCCGACCTGCTGCTGCACGTGGTCGACAGCGCCAGCGACACGCGCGACGCGCAGATCGCGGCGGTCGACTCGGTGCTGGCCGAGATCGACGCGGCCGGCATCCCGCAGATCGTGGTGTTCAACAAGATCGACCTCAAGGCCGGCGAGCCGGCGGTCGAGCGGGACGAGTATGGTAGGATTCGCGCGGTCCGAATCAGCGCCAAGACCGGGCTGGGCCTGGATCTATTGCGCCAGGCCCTGGTCGAAACGGTCGATGCGCGCGCCCATGGCGGTACGCCCGCCGCAGCCTCGCATCACACCCCTTACGATCCTCTTCAGACGGAACAAGGCTGATATGTCGCAAGACCCCCAGTGGGGTGGTCGCCGCAATGGCGGCCCACCCGATCTCGACGAAATCATTCGCCAGTTCGGCAACAAGCTCAAACAGTTCTTCGGCGGCAAGCCGAACCGTCCGCCCGAACCGGGCGCCGGCGGGCCCTCCGACGGCCGTGCGCTGGCCGGCGGCGTCACGGTGGTGCTCGGCGTGGTGGCGGTGCTGTGGGTCGCCAGCGGCTTCTACGTGGTCGACGCGCGCGAGGAGGCGGTGGTGCTGCGCTTCGGCCGCTACGTGCAGACCACCGATCCCGGCCTGCACTGGCGCATGCCGTGGCCGATCGAGCAGCACGAGATCGTCAAGCTGTCCGAGATCCGCTCGGTCGAGGTCGGCTTCAGCGGCAGCACCAAGAACCGCGTCGCCGACGAATCGCTGATGCTGACGCAGGACCAGAACATCATCGACATGCAGCTCGAGGTCCAGTACGACGTCAAGGACGCCAAGGACTTCGTGTTCAACAACCTGTCGACCGACGGCGACGGCCGCGACATCGTCAAGCAGGCGGCCGAGACGGCGATCCGCGAAGTGGTCGGCCGCAACAAGGTCGACTTCGTGCTCAACGAGGGCCGCGGCCAGGTGGCTGCCGATTCGACCCGGCTGATCCAGACCCTGCTCGACAGCTACGGCACCGGCCTGCGGGTCAGCCGCGTCAACATCAACGACGTGCAGCCGCCCGAGCAGGTGCAGGAAGCGTTCGCCGACGCGGTCAAGGCCGGCCAGGACAAGGTCAAGCAGACCAACGAAGGCACCGCCTACGCCAACGACGTGATCCCCAAGGCGCGCGGCCTGGCTGCCCGCCTGCTGCAGGAGGCCGAGGGCTACAAGGCCAGCGTGATCGCCAAGTCGGAGGGCGATGCCTCGCGCTTCCGCCAGGTCGCCGCCGAGTACGCCAAGTCGCCGCAGGTGACGCGCGACCGCCTCTACATCGACGCCATGCAGCAGATCATGGAGCGCAGCAGCAAAGTGCTGGTCGATCAGAAGTCGGGTGGCAATCTGCTCTACCTGCCGCTGGACAAGCTGGTCCAGCTGAGCAACCAGGCTGCGCCGGTGGTCCAGGCCGAGCCTGCGCCGGTCGCGGATCCGGTCAACGCGGCCGCGCGCGCGCGCGGCGATTTCGCCCTGCGCGGCGAAAGGGACGGACGCTGACATGAACAAGATCATTCCCGCCATCGTCATCGTGCTGTTCGGCCTGATGGTCCTCAGCATGAGCGTGTTCACGGTCGACCAGCGCCAGTCGGCCATGGTGTTCCAGCTCGGCGAAGTGGTGCGCGTGGTCAAGGACCCCGGCATCCAGTTCAAGGTGCCGATGCTGCAGTCGGTGCGCTATTTCGACCGCCGCATCCTGACCATGGACGCCGAGACGCCCGAGCGCTTCAACACCATCGAGAAGAAGAACGTTCTGGTCGACAGCTACGTCAAGTGGCAGGTCGTCGACGTCGAGCAGTACTACAAGAGCGTCGGCGGCAACGAGCGCACCGCGGCCGCGCGCCTCCGCAAGACCGTCAACGACGTGCTGCGCGCCGAGTTCGGCAAGAAGAACGTGCAGGACGTGATCTCGGGCAAGCGCGACGAGGTCATGGAGATCGTCAGCCAGGTCGCCGACGCCGATGCGCGCAAGATGGGCGTGCGCATCGTCGACGTGCGGCTCAAGCGGGTCGACTTCCCCGACGACATCAGCAACGCGGTGTACGACCGCATGATCTCCGAGCGCAAGACGGTGGCCAGCCAGCTGCGCTCCGAGGGTTCAGCCGAAGCCGAGAAGATCAAGGCCGATGCCGACCGACAGCGCGAGATCATCATGGCCGAGGCCTACGGCCGCGCCCAACAGCTCAAGGGCGAGGGCGACGCCAAGGCGGCCGCCACCTATTCGGCGGCCTACGGCCAGAACCCGGAGTTCTACGCGTTCTACCGCAGCCTCGATGCCTACCGCGCCAGCTTCAAGTCGAAATCGGACGTGATGGTGATCGACCCGAGCTCGGCCTTCTTCAAATACATGAAGGATCCGCGGGCGAAGTGAACGGCTTGTGGGATAATCTCGCCTTCGCAGTGGCCCTCGTGCTCGTCGCCGAGGGCCTCTTGCCGTTCCTGTCGCCACGCACCTGGCGCAATACCTTCGAGCAGCTCGCGAAGCTCACCGACGGCCAGCTCCGTTTCGTCGGCCTCGCCTTGCTCCTGATCGGATCAATTCTGCTGGCGCTGTAGCCGGTCTCTCCCATGCGCAACTGGATCCTGCCCGAAAACATCGCCGACCTGCTGCCGCCCGAGGCGCGCCGGGTCGAAACCCTGCGGCGTGCCGCGCTCGACCTGATCGCCGGTTTCGGCTACGAGCTGGTCATGCCGCCGCTGATCGAGTACGCCGATTCGCTGCTGACCCGGCAGGACGCCGCGCTCGACCTCAAGACCTTCAAGCTGACCGACCAGCTCAGCGGCCGCCAGCTCGGCCTGCGCGCCGACATCACGCCGCAGGTGGCGCGCATCGACGCCCACCTGCTCAACCGCCAGGGCGTGGCCCGGCTGTGCTATGCCGGCGCGGTGGTGCATACGCTGCCCGACGGCATCATGGCCGCGCGCGAGCCGCTGCAGCTCGGCGCCGAGATCTATGGCTATCCGGGCGTGGCGGCCGACGTCGAGATCGTCGAGCTGATGCACGAATGCCTGAAGCTGGCCGACATTGCCCACGTCCATCTCGACGTCGGCCATATCGGCCTGTTCCTGGCGCTGGCCGACGCGGCCGGCCTCGACGGCGAGCGGCGCGAGGCGATCTTCCGCGCGATCCAGCAGAAGGACGTACCCACGCTGTCCACCCTGGTGGCCGGCCTGCCCGAGTCTCTGGCGCAGGGCCTGGTGGCGCTGCCCAGCCTGTACGGCGACGGCGCAGTGCTCGATGCCGCCGCTGCCCGTCTGCCGGCGCTCGACGGCGTCAACGCCGCGCTGGCCGAATTGCGTGCATTGGCCGAGGCGCTGGCCGCGCGCGGCATCGTGCCGGCCTTCGACCTGGCCGAGCTGCGCTCGGGCTACTACCACACCGGCCTGGTGTTCGCCGCCTATGCCGAGGGCTGGGCCAACGCGGTGGCGCGCGGTGGCCGCTACGACCACGTCGGCGAGCAGTTCGGCCGGCCGCGTCCGGCCACCGGCTTCAGTCTCGACCTGAAGGAGCTGGCCTGGAAGCTGCCGGTCGCGCCGGCGCGCCGCGCCATCCTGGCCCCCGACGTGCTCGACGCCGCGCTGGCCGACGAGGTGCGCCGGTTGCGCGCCCAGGGCGAGACGGTGGTGATCAAGCTCGGCGAGGTGATCGACGTCGAGGAGCTGCACGCCGACCGCGAACTGGCGCTGCGCGACGGCGCCTGGCGCGTGGTCGCGCTTTGATCCTTGGCGCCGGCCTCTCGCAACGCGCCGCCGGCGTCTATTCTGTTTCCATCCGCCGCGCGCCGCGCGGCGGCCAAGCAATCCGTAGCAAACGTAAGGAACATCCATGAGCCGTAACGTCGTGGTGATCGGCACCCAGTGGGGTGACGAAGGCAAGGGCAAGATCGTCGACTGGCTGACCGATCATGCCGAGGGCGTGGTGCGCTTCCAGGGCGGCCACAATGCAGGACACACGCTGGTGATCGGCGGCAAGAAGACCGTGCTGCGTCTGATCCCGTCGGGCATCCTGCACGCGGGCAAGGCCTGCTTCATCGGCAACGGCGTGGTGATCTCGCCCGAGGCGCTGCTGAAGGAGATCGACGAGCTCAACGCCGCCGGCATCGACGTCGAGAGCCGGCTCAAGATCTCCGAAGCCTGCCCGCTGATCCTGCCGTACCACATCGCGCTCGACCAGGCGCGCGAAGCGGCCAAGGGCGACAAGAAGATCGGCACCACCGGCCGCGGCATCGGCCCGGCCTACGAGGACAAGGTCGCCCGCCGCGCCATCCGCGTGCAGGACCTGTTCTTCCCCGACCGGCTGGCCGCCAAGCTTGGCGAGAACCTGGCCTACTACAACTTCCTGCTCAAGGAATACTTCAAGGTCGCCACCGTCGACTTCCAGGAGACGCTGGAACAGACGCTGAAGCTGGCCGAGCGCATCAAGCCGATGGTGGCCGACGTGTCGCGCACGCTGCACGACCTGAACAAGGGCGGCAAGCCGCTGCTGTTCGAAGGCGCCCAGGGCACGCTGCTCGACATCGACCACGGCACCTACCCGTTCGTGACCTCGAGCAATTGCGTGGCCGGCGCGGCCGCGCCGGGCGCCGGCGTGGCGCCGCAGATGCTGCAGTACGTGCTCGGCATCGTGAAGGCCTACACCACGCGCGTCGGCTCGGGTCCGTTCCCGACCGAGCTGTTCGACGACGTCGGCGCCGGCCTCGCCAAGCGCGGCAACGAGTTCGGCTCGGTCACCGGCCGGCCGCGCCGCTGCGGCTGGTTCGACGCCGCCGCGCTCAAGCGCTCGATCCAGATCAACGGCGTGTCGGGCCTGTGCGTGACCAAGCTCGACGTGATGGACGGCATGGACGTGATCAAGCTGTGCACCGGCTACCGCATCGACGGCGAAGTGACCGACATCCTGCCGGTCGGCGCCGAGGAGCTGTCGGGTTGCGCGCCGATCTACGAGGAATGGCCGGGCTGGAGCGAATCGACCTTCGGCGTGAAGCGCTACGAGGATCTGCCGCTCAATGCGCGCAACTACCTCGAGCGCATCGCCGAGGTGACCGGCGCGCCGATCGACATCATTTCGACCGGGCCGGACCGCGAGGAAACGATCGTGCTGCGGCACCCGTTCAACCACTGATCGTTCAGCGACGCCCGGTTAGCACCGGGCGTCGTGCCATGAGGGACCGCATGACCGTTCTTTCCGTCAACGTCAACAAGATCGCCGTGCTGCGCAATTCCCGCGGCGGCGCGCTGCCGAGCGTGGCGCAGGCCGCCCAGGCCTGTCTCGATGCCGGCTGCGGCGGCATCACCGTGCATCCGCGGCCCGACCAGCGCCATATCCGTCCCGACGACGTGCGCGCGCTGGCGGCGCTGCTGCGGGGCCGGACGGCCGAGTTCAACATCGAGGGCAATCCGTTCGCGCCGGCGCGCGACGGCTATCCGGGCTTCGTGGCGCTGTGCGCCGAGGCGCGGCCGGCACAGGCCACGCTGGTGCCCGACGGCGACGGCCAGATCACCTCGGACCACGGCTTCGACCTGCGCCAGGACGGCGAGCGGCTCAAGCCGCTGATCCGCGAGCTGAAGGCGCTCGGCTGCCGCGTCAGCCTGTTCATGGACGCCGATTCGCCCGATATCGAGCGTGTGGCGGACGTGGGGGCGGACCGGATCGAGATCTACACCGGCCCGTTCGCCGAGGCCTTCGACGCCGGCGACGCCGGCAGGGCGCTGGAAGCCTGCGCCAGGACCGCCGAGCGGGCTCGCGCGGCCGGTCTGGGCGTCAATGCCGGCCACGATCTGAGCCAGGCCAACCTGGGGCCGTTCCTGCGCGGCGTGGCGGGCATCGACGAGGTGTCGATCGGCCATGCGCTGATCGGCGAGGCGCTGTACGACGGCCTGGTGCCGACGGTGCGCAACTACCTGGCCGTGATCGCGGCGGTGCGCGCTTGATCGGCTTGCCGGGGCGGGGGAGGGCAGGGCGGCGGTGCGCGCGATCGCGCGGGCCGGCGCCTTGCTGACGTGGTACCCGATGCGGCGTCGGGGTCAAAACGAAAAGGCCGATGCTTGCGCATCGGCCTCGTCGAGAATTGGTGCCCAGGAGAAGACTCGAACTTCCACGGTATTGCTACCGCTAGGACCTGAACCTAGTGCGTCTACCAATTCCGCCACCTGGGCTTCGAGCAGTTCGGCTTGCGCCTTGCTGCGTCGAGAGCTGCGCATTGTAGTGGCTGGAAAATCCGTGTCAATGGCGCGGGCGAAAAAGATTGCAGAAATCGGGTCCGGCACCGTGCCGGCCACCGCCGTTCAGGGTCAGAGCGGCGTTTCGGCAGCGCGAGTTTCGGCAGGACAAAACGAAAAGGCCGATGCGTGTGCATCGGCCTTTTCGAGAATTGGTGCCCAGGAGAAGACTCGAACTTCCACGGTATTGCTACCGCTAGGACCTGAACCTAGTGCGTCTACCAATTCCGCCACCTGGGCTTCGAACATCGCTGCGTTTGCAGCAGCGCGTCGAAAGAGATGCGCATTATAGAGAGGCATGAGAACGTGTCAACCATGGAAACGAAAAAAACCAAACCGCCCAAGTTGCCGCGCGCGGCGCTCAAGCTGCGCCAGGCCGATCCCTTCTACGAGCAGGAGGTCGCCCGCTATGCGCAACCGCTGCCCAGCCGCGCCTACCTGCTGCAGATCCTGACCGAACGCGGCGCGCCGATGGAGCCGGCCGAGCTGGCCGAACTGTTCGCGATCCAGCCCGAGGAGGCCGATTTCTTCGCCCGCCGCATCAATGCCATGGCGCGCGAGGGCGATGTCGTCATCAACCGCAAGGGCGCGCTGTGCATCGCCGAGAAACTCGACCTGATCAAGGGCCGGGTGGTCGGCCACCCCGACGGCTTCGGCTTCGTGGTGCCCGACGACGCTTCGGGCGACCTGTTCGTCGGGCCCAAGGAGATGCACAAGGTGCTGCACGGCGACCGCGTGATGGTGCGCGAGATCGGCGTCGACCGCCGCGGCCGGCGCGAGGGCAAGATCGTCGAGGTGCTCGAGCACGTGCACGACCGGCTGGTCGGCCGGCTGTTCGTCGAGCGCGGCGTGCGCTTCATCCGTGCCGAGGAGCGGCGCATCACCCAGGAGATCCTGGTCTCGCCCGAGGGCAGCCTCGACGCCGAGCCGGGCCAGGTGGTGACGGTGGAGCTGGTGACCCAGCCCAACCGCTATTCGCAGCCGATCGGCCGCATCGTCGAGGTGCTCGGCAACTATGCCGACCCCGGCATGGAGATCGAGATCGCGCTGCGCAAGCACGACCTGCCGCACGTGTTCTCGCCCGATGCCGAGGCGCAGGCGCGCAAGACGCCGCAGAAGGTGCTGAAGAAAGACTGGAAGACCGCCGAGGGCCTCAAGCGGGTCGACCTGCGCGAGCTGCCGCTGGTCACCATCGACGGTGAGACCGCGCGCGACTTCGACGACGCGGTCTATGCCGAGAAGGCCGGCAAGGGCTGGCGGCTGGTGGTGGCCATTGCCGACGTCAGCCATTACGTCCAGCCGGGCGACGCGCTCGACCGCGACGGCTACGAGCGCGGCAACTCGGTCTACTTCCCGCGCCGCGTCATCCCGATGCTGCCCGAGGAGCTGTCCAACGGCATCTGTTCGCTGAATCCCGAGGTCGAGCGCTGCTGCATGGTGTGCGACATGCAGATCGACGCCAAGGGCGAGCTGGGCAAGTACAGCTTCTACCCGGCGGTGATGCTGTCCAAGGCGCGGCTGACCTACACCGAGGTGTGGGAGGTCCTGCAGGACCCCAAGGGCGAGGCCGCCAAGGCACGCAAGGCGGTGGCCGGCCACCTGGCCGACCTGTACGCGCTGTTCGGCGTGCTGCTCAAGGCGCGCAACCGTCGCGGCGCGATCGATTTCGAGACCACCGAGACGCGCATGGTGTTCAACGAGGCCGGCAAGATCGAGCGGATCGAGCCGGTCATGCGCAACGACGCGCATCGGCTGATCGAGGAGTGCATGCTGGCCGCCAACGTCTGCGCCGCCGATTTCCTCGGCAAGCACCAGCACACCGCGCTGTACCGCATCCACGAGGGGCCGACCGAGCGCAAGCTGGAGAACCTGCGCCGCTTCCTCAACGAACGCGGGCTGTCGCTCGGCGGCGGCGACGAGCCGCAGGCCAAGGACTACGCGCTGCTGATGGAGCAGGTGAAGGGCCGGCCCGATACCGCGCTGTTGCAGACCATGCTGCTGCGCTCGATGCAGCAGGCGGTCTACAGCCCCGAGCGGCTCGGCCACTTCGGCCTGGCCTACGACGCCTACACCCATTTCACCAGCCCGATCCGGCGCTACCCCGATCTCCTGGTGCACCGCTCGATCCGCGCGGTGCTGGCCGGCACCACCTACAAGCCGGGCAAGTGGGAAGAGATCGGTGCGCACTGCTCGCAGACCGAGCGGCGCGCCGACGAGGCCACCCGCGACGTCGAGAACTGGCTCAAGTGCTACTTCATGCGCGACCGGCTGGGCGAGGTGTTCGACGGCGTGATCTCGGCGGTGACCAATTTCGGCCTGTTCGTGCTGCTCGACGGCCTGTTCGTCGAAGGCCTGGTGCATATCTCCGAGCTCGGCGCCGACTATTTCCGCTACGACGAGGCCGGCCACTGCCTGCGCGGCGAGCGCAGCGGCAAGGTGTACGGCCTGACCGACAAGCTGACCGTCAAGGTCGCCCGCGTCGACATCGAGACCAGCAAGATCGACTTCGTGCTGGTCGAGAAGGCGCAGGCCGCCTCCGCCGGCCAGGACGAGCAGCCGGCCGGGCGCGATGCGGCGCCGCGCAGCGGCGGCAAGCGCTCGGGCAAGGCGAAGAAGGACCAGCCGGCCGTGGCGGCGCCGGCGGCCAGTTCGCCCGAGGTGGCGGCTGCTCCCGCACCGGAACCCGCACCGGCCCGGCCCCGGCCCCCGTTGCCGAAGCCCGGCCGGGCCGCTCCAGGTCGAAGAAGCGCACGCCGTCGGCCTTGGTGTCGGCTGCTGCGCCGGTCGACACGGCGGTGGCTGCGGCTCCGTCCGCGCCGGCACCCGCACCAGTTCCTGCTCCGGCTCCGGCGCCGCTCGGGCGCGGCCGCAAGCCGGCCCAGGTGGCGGCCCTGCTGATGCCGCCGGTCGGCGAGACGCCGGCGCCGCAGGTGGTCGCGGTGGTCGACTTGCCGCTGCCGTCCACGGCCGACGAGGGGCGCGGCAAGCGCACGCGCCGTTCCGATGCGCAGGCGGTTGCGGCCAAGCCTGCGGGCGGCCGGACCGGGGCCGGCGGCAAGGCTGCCAAGCCTGCTGCCGAAGCGAAGCCGGCCGAGCCTGCCGGCAAGAAGCGGAAGCAGGCCAAGGCTGCGAAGCCGGAGCCCTCCGCCAAGGCCAACCCGCCGGCGCCCAAGGCCAAGCCCGCCGCCAAGCCGTCCAGTCCGCCGGCCCCGGCAGGCGCAGGCGAGCCGGCGGCCGAGGCCAAGCCGGCCAAGACCCGCTCCCGGCGCAAGAAGCCTGTGCAGAACTGAGCGTCCAGAACGAAAAGGCCGGCGAAAGCCGGCCTTTTTCGTGGGCTGGGCGAGGCGCCTAGCCGATGCCGCGCAGCAACTGGTCGATCTTGGTGCGGTACTCGTTGCTGACGTCGGTCAGCTTCATGCCGGTGCGGAATTCGCCCATCGAGCCGACCAGCGAGGAATAGATCGGTTTGCCCTCGACGTCGACGTAGGACACGCTGATGTGCATCGCGTCCGGGATCTGCAGGATGATCTTGTAGGTGATGTGCGGGAACAGCTGTTCCTGGCAGAACAGCGACATGCCCTTCTGGGCGACCTCGGTGGCCAGGCCGGCGATCACGTGCTCGGGCTGGTTGAGCGGAATCACCGCCGCTTTCCAGCGTACGAGCCGGCGTCCCGAGGTGCGTTGATCGAACATGAAGTCCCGCGTCTTGTCTGGATGGATGGAGGTGAGCCGATTCTAAGCGATGGCCGGTGCGCTTCATAGCGCGCAGGGGCCAGCATGCTATGCTGGGCCGGCCCGATTCATGGAGAGAAGAAAGATGTATTTCGTTGATCGTTCCATTGCCGTCATCAAGCCCAAGAAGCCTTTCCTGGACTGGCTCAACGGGCTGCCGGAAAACGAAGTGACGCTCGCGCTCGACGATATCCGCAGCGACTGCACCGTGCTGATGATCCCCGAGGTGAACGAGCAGGAAGACGGCATCGCCTATATCGACGACATGGCGGACAAGGTGTTCGAGATGGAGCTGGCGTCCTGGACCCAGGACGACAAGCTGTGGCCCAAGAGCCGCAACCTCAAGACCTTCTGGGACTGGTTCGAGGTCGAGATCCACACCGTGCTGATGGACAGCGTCGACCAGGACATCCGCAATACCCCGACCACCGATCACGGCCTGCACTGAGCCGGTCCGATTCAGACGCGATTCAGGCCGCCGTCGCTAGAGTGGCCCGCCGATACCCACTGAGAGGAAGCCCATGAACAAGATTGCCCGCATGACCGCCGCCGTGCTGCTCGCCGGTGGCGTCCTGGCCGCCGAGGCGCCGCAGTACAACGTGATCAGCCTGCAGGCCGAAGCGCGCCGCGAGATCCAGAACGACCTGGCGCAGGCCACGCTCTACGCCGAATTCAGCGATGCCAACGCGGCGGCGCTGTCCGACCGCCTCAACCGTGCCCAGGCCGAAGCGGTCAAGCTGGCCAAGACCTACCCGAACGTGAAGGTCTCCACCTCGGGCAACAACGTCTACCCGGTCTACAACAACAAGAACAAGGCCGAAGGCTGGCGCGGCCGCGCCGAGGTGCGGCTCGAGGCGACCGATTTCAAGGCGCTGGCCGAGCTGATCGGCAAGCTGCAGAACAACATGCAGCTGGCCGGCGTGAATTTCGGCGTGTCGCCGGCATTGCGCGACAAGGTCGAGACCGAGCTGATCGACCAGGCCGTGCAAGCCTTCCGCAACCGCGCGACGGTGGTGCAGAAGAGCGTCGGCGGCAAGGGCTACCGGTTGGTCAACCTGAACGTGAACACCGGCGCCGGCGGCGGTCCGCGTCCGCGCGTCGAGTTCTACGCCGCCAAGGCAGCGATGGCCGACGCGGCGCCGCCGCCGATGGAAGGCGGCGACAGCCAGGTGGTGGTCGACGTCTCGGGCAGCATCCAGGTCGATTGATCCGACCGATGAAGAAGGGCGGCAGGTGCCGCCCTTTTTTGCGTCCACGGCCAAGCCATGAAATCCATCCCATCCCTGCGCCTGCTGCTGCGGCCGTCGCGGCTGGAACGCCGCGGCGCCGCGCTGCTCCACCTGGCGGCCTTGCCGATGCCCTGGCTGGCGGCGTTGCCGCTGCCGGCGCGCATCGGCATCACGCTGGTGCTGCTGGCGTCGTGGGCATTGTGCATCCGGCGCTGGCGGCGCGAGCCGGCGCTCACGCTGCTGCGGCTGCTGCCCGACGGCGGCTGGGGCCTCTCGAGCGGCGGCGACGAGATCGAAGCCGCACTGCGCCTGCCGGTCTACAGCACGCGCTGGCTGATCGTGCTGCCGCTGCAAGGCACCGACGGCAGCCGCCGGCGCCTGCTGCTGTGGCCGGATAGCGCCGGCGCCGACGAGTTGCGCCGCCTGCGCGCCTGGCTGCGCTGGGGCGCGGCGAACGACGGCGGAACTGCGGACGATGCGGGCACGAGCGAGCAGGTAGGAGGGGCTCGCCAGGCCGGCAACTGACCTGTAGCGGAGACACATGTAGGCGCGGCTTCGGCCGCGAATCGCCGAGCGTGCTTCCCCGGCGCAATTCGCGGCGGAAGCCGCTCCTGTGGGTGAGGTATGCGAAGGGCGGGCGCCTAGGTCCCGTAGCGCGACGGCAGGACGGTCGGCACCGCCTCGGCCAGCGTCTCGCGGTGGTCGAGGCTGTAGTGCAGCCCGCGGCTCTCGCGCCGCTGCTGGGCCGAGCGCACGATCAGGTCGGCGGTGTCGACCAGGTTGCGCAGCTCGATCAGGTCGTTGCCGACCTTGAAATGGCTGTAGTACTCGTCGATTTCCTGCCGCAGCAGCGCGATGCGGTGCGCCGCCCGTTCCAGCCGCTTGTCGGTGCGGACGATGCCGACGTAGTCCCACATGAAGCGGCGCAATTCCTCCCAGTTGTGGGCGATCACCACCTCCTCGTCGGCGTCGGTCACCTGGCTTTCGTCCCAGGCCGGCACCGGCAGGCGCTCGGTCGGCGCGGCGGCGAGGATTTCGCGCGCGGCGGCACGGCCGAGCACCAGGCATTCGAGCAGCGAATTGCTGGCCAGCCGGTTGGCGCCGTGCAAGCCGGTGCAGGCGGTCTCGCCGATCGCGTACAGATTGGCCACGTCGGTGCGGCCGGCCAGGTCGGTGACCAGGCCGCCGCAGGTGAAGTGCGCGGCCGGCGCCACCGGGATCGGCTCGCGCGTCATGTCGATGCCGAGCTCGAGGCAGCGCTGGTGGATGTTGGGGAAGTGGGCGCGGATGAAATCGGGCGATTCGTGGCTGATGTCGAGGTAGACGCAGTCGAGCCCGTGCTTCTTCATCTCGTAGTCGATCGCGCGCGCCACCACGTCGCGCGGCGCGAGTTCGCCGCGCGGATCGTGCTGCGGCATGAACCGCGTGCCGTCGGGCAGCTTGAGCAGGCCGCCTTCGCCGCGCACCGCTTCCGAGATCAGGAAGGACTTGGCGTGCGGGTGATAGAGGCAGGTCGGGTGGAACTGCAGGAATTCCATGTTGGCCACCCGGCAGCCGGCGCGCCAGCCCATCGCGATGCCGTCGCCGGTGGCGGTGTCGGGATTGGTGGTGCACAGGTAGACCTTGCCCGCACCGCCGGTGGCCAGCACGGTATGGTCGGCCAGCAGGGTCTCGACCCGTTCGGCATCCTTGTTGAACACGTAGGCGCCGAGGCAGCCGACGTCGCCGCGGCCGAGCCGGCGGCCGGTGATCAGGTCGAGCCCGATGTGGTTCTCGAGCAGGGTGATGTTGGGATGGGTCAGCGCCTTGGCGGCCAGTGTGGCGATCACCGCGGCGCCGGTGGCATCGGCGGCGTGCACGATGCGGCGGTGCGAATGGCCGCCTTCGCGCGTCAGGTGGAAGCCGGTCTCGTGGTTGGCGTCGGGCGTGAACGGCACGCCGAGCTCGATCAGCCATTCGATCGCCTCGCGCGCATGACTCAGGATGAAGCGCGTCGCCGCCTCGTCGCACAGGCCGGCACCGGCGATCAGCGTATCGCGCACGTGTTCGTCGACGCTGTCGGTCTGGTCGAGCACCGCGGCGATGCCGCCCTGCGCCCATTGGCTGGCGCCGTCGGTCAGCGTGCGCTTGGTGACCAGCGCGACCTTGCGGTGGTTGGCCAGTTGCAGCGCCAGGGTCAGGCCGGCCAGGCCGCTGCCGAGAATCAGGACGTCGTATCGTTGCATGGGGAAGTCGTCGGAGGGGTCGAGGCGGGCTTTTCACTATACCAAAGCACCGCCCGACGGAATCGGTCGCGGCGATCGCGGAACTTAATTCGCGCCGCCGGTGTCATTGCTAGGTGCCCGCAAGGGAGGCATTGCGGAAAGGCCTAAGAACGATGGAAACCATTACACTACACCCCGCCGGTCTGCTCGATGCGCTTGGACTCGAACCGCGCGCTGCGCGCAAGCTTGAAAAGCCGGTCGTGCGTCCGCATGTTCACCCGGTTGAAGCGGTGGAGGCGCCGAGCGCCGCAGCCGTGACCGAGGAGAAGACAGCGAGCATGTCGAGCGAGCGGGACATCGACCACGAATTGGTATTGCGCGTACAGCGCGGCGACAAGAAAGCCTTCGAGCTGCTTGTCACCAAGTACCATCGCAAGATCGGCCGGCTGCTGAGCCGGATGATCCGCGACCAGGCCGAAATCGAGGACGTGACGCAGGAAGCCTTCATCAAGGCCTACCGCGCCTTGCCCTCGTTCCGTGGCGAAAGCGCGTTCTATACCTGGCTGTACCGGATCGCGATCAACACGGCCAAGAATTACCTGGCTTCGCTCGGCCGCCGCCCGGTGCTGTCGACCGAGTACGAGGACGAAGACGGCGAGACGCTGGATACGGCAGCCCAACTGCCCGACCTCAACACGCCGGAAACCGAAATGATGAACCGGCAGATCGTGTCGACCGTGAACGAAGCGGTCGAAGCGTTGCCAGAAGAATTGCGTACGGCGATCACCTTGCGCGAGATGGAAGGTTTGTCGTACGAAGATATAGCGGCAGTCATGAATTGCCCGATCGGCACCGTGCGGTCGCGGATTTTCCGCGCGCGCGAGGCGATCGCGACCAGGCTCAAGCCGCTTATCGATACAGCCGGCAAAGATCGGCGTTGGTAAAGACAGGAAATCAGGGTAGACGGGTGGACAATATGCAGGAAAAGCTCTCGGCCATGCTGGACGGTGAGTGGGACGACCACGAACTCGAGGCAATGCTGGCCGCCATCGATCGGGAGGAAGGTTGCGCCGAAGCCTGGCGCGACTACCACCTGATCTCGGATGCGATGAATCGCCGTCCGATGCTGTCCGACAACTTCCTCGCCAACTTCTCCGCGCGGCTCGACGCCGAGCCGATCGTGCTGGCGCCCGCCGCCCTGCGGCGACGATCGCTCGCACCGCGCAAGCACTGGGTCGCATTGTCGATGGCGGCCTCGGTCGCCTTGGTCAGCGCCACGGCATGGTATGTCGGCCGTGGCCAGGCGGGTGGCGTGCCGCAGCTCGAGACCGAGCTGCGCGTCGCGGCCAACCAGCCGAGCCAGGCGGCCCGTCCGGCCGCCGACGAGGTGAATCCCTATCTGGTGGCGCACCAGGCGCTGGTCGGCAATCCCGGCTTCAATCACCGTCCGGTGATCCTGACCGGTGCCGAAGCCGAGCGTACGGCTGCCGTCCATTGACCGACCGTCGGGTCTCGAGCGCTGTCCAATCGATGAATCTGCGTCTTGCCCTGTGCGGCGTGCTGCTGGCGGTGACGTCGGCGCACGCTGCCGATCTCCTGACCACGTCCGAATCCGTCAATCTGCTCAAGCGGATGGGCGTGGCGGCACGGTCGCTCAATTACAGCGGCGTCTACCTGTACCAGCACGCCGATTCGATGGAAACCTTCCGGCTGGTCCATTCGTTCGACGCGGCCGGCGAGCAGGAGCGGCGCGAGTCGCTCGACGGCGTGCAGCGCGAGTTCGTCCGCACCAACGATCAGATCGTCTGCTACGTGCCCGACGCGCGGCCGTTCACGCTCGATCGGCGCGCGGCCAACAAGTTCTTTCCCGGCGTGGTGCCCGACCAGATGGCCGACGTGATGACCAACTACGCGTTCAAGCGGCTCGCCGGCGAACGCGTGGCCGGTTATGAATGCCAGTCGGTGCTGCTCGAGCCGCGCGACCAGCTGCGCCATCCGCACAAGCTCTGCATCGAGCCCAATTCCGGCCTGCTGCTCAAGAGCACGATGTATAGCCCCAATAACAAGCGCGGCGAGCCGATCGAACAGTTCGCCTTCACCCAGATCGACATCGGTGGGCCGATCGACAAGCGCCAGCTGAAGTCGGTGCTGGCGGCCAAGGCGCTGCCGATGGAACCGCCGTCGCGCGGCACGCCCGCGCAGGCCAGTACGCAGCAGGCCGGCATCCAGGCCGAGTTCGCGTCGGCCAATCTGCCCAGCGGTTTCAGGCTGGTGAAGGAAACCCACAGCCAGCTGCCCGGCAAGAGCCTGCCGGTACTCCATTACCTGTTCAGCGACGGGCTGGCGACGGTATCGGTGTTCATCGAGCCGGCCAGCAACGGTCCGGTCAGCCTGCCGCTGGCCCAGGGCACGGTGAACTTCTTCTCGCGCCAGGTCGACGGTTGGCGCATCACGGCGCTGGGCGAGGTGCCGCTGCGCACCGTGCAGCTGTTCACCCAGGCCTTCTCGCCGCGCTGAGACGCGTCATCCGCCCGTTGTTTTCCCGCGTTCATGCAATCCCGTCCGGCCTCTCCACCGACCGCCCGCGCCGCCGAATCGCGGTTTGGTCGCACGCCAGACCGCGGTGGGAACTCGGCCGTGCACCGGTCGCTCGAAGCCTGCATTCCGGTTGGCCGCCGTCGGTGGCGGCCGTTTTTCCAATCTGTCATGCCAGTCAACGACAAGAAGGATCGATTCAAAATGATGAGAAATAGCCTGTTGACCGCCCTCGCGTTCGCCTTCGGGCTCGCTGCCTGTACCGAAGCCGCGACGCCGGCCAAGGCGCCGGTCGCACCGGTAGCCACGGCGGCACCGGCGGTGGCCGCCAGCGCGCCGCTGGTGAGCGGCCTGCCCGATTTCACCGCCCTGGTCGAACGCGAAGGCCGCGCCGTGGTGAACATCAGCACCACCCAGACCATCCGCGCCAACCGCGCCCAGCAGGCGCCCGATTTCGGCGAGGACGATCCATTCGAGCTGTTCCGCCGCTTCGGCTTCCCGATCCCGCGCGGCCAAGTGCAGCCGCAGCAGCCGCGCGAGGAAAAGGCCCAGTCGCTCGGTTCGGGCTTCATCGTCGAGGCCGACGGCTACATCCTGACCAATGCCCACGTGGTGGCCGACGCCGACGACATCACCGTCAAGCTCGGCGACAAGCGCGAGTTCAAGGCCAAGGTGATCGGCTCGGATGCGCGCACCGACGTCGCGCTGCTGAAGATCGAGGCCAAGGGCCTGCCGACCGTCGACCTCGGTTCGAGCGAGAAGCTCAAGGTCGGCGAATGGGTGGTGGCGATCGGTTCGCCGTTCGGCCTCGACAACTCGGTGACCGCCGGCATCGTCAGCGCCAAGGGGCGCGAGTTGCCGGACGAGACCTACGTGCCCTTCATCCAGACCGATGCGGCGGTGAACCCCGGCAACTCCGGCGGCCCGCTGTTCAACGTGCGCGGCGAGGTGGTCGGCATCAACTCGCAGATCTTCAGCCGTTCGGGTGGCTACATGGGCCTGTCGTTCGCGATCCCGATCGACAACGCCATGGACATCGTCAAGCAGCTCAAGGCCGGCGGCAAGGTAGTGCGTGGCCGCATCGGCGTCGGCATCCAGCCGCTGAACGAGGACCTGGCGCGCGACTTCGGACTGAAGGACAAGCGCGGCGCGCTGGTCAGCAACGTCGAGACCGACGGCCCGGCCGCCAAGGCCGGCTTCCGCGCCGGCGACGTGATCGTCAAGTTCAACGGCATCGAGGTCGGCGAGTCGTCGGATCTGCCGCGCATCGTCGGCGCCACCAAGCCCGGCGTCAGCGTGCCGGTCGAGATCTGGCGCGACAAGGCGGCCAGGACGCTCAACGTCACCGTCGGCGAGCTCGACCAGACCGCCACCGGCCGCTCGGCCCAGCGCGAACGCAAGAAACCCGGCAGCGAGGAAGCGCTGAACAAGTCGGGCCTGGCGGTGCGCGAAGCCGATCCGCGCGCGCTCAAGCAGCTCGGCGTGAAGTTCGCGCTGCAGGTGGTCAACGTGCAGGGTGCGGCGGCCAGCGCCGGTATCCTGCCGGGCGACTTCATCGTCGGCATCGCCGGCGAGGACGTGAAGTCGTTCGCCCAGCTCGACGGTGCGCTGTCCAAGGCCAAGCCGGGCAGCTCGGTGCCGCTCCTGATCCGGCGCGGCGAGGCTTCGCTGTTCGTCAGCCTCAAGCTGCCGGCGAAATCGGGCGATGACTGATCCGCGGCAATTGGCGCTGGTGACGCTGTACGGTCGCGAGTACTGCGGCCTGTGCCAGCAGATGCGCGAGGAGCTGCGGCTCCTCGCCCCCGAGCTCGGCCTCGACGTCGCCTGGTTCGACATCGACGACGACGACGCCGTCGAGGAGAAATACACCGCCATGGTGCCGGTGCTGGCCGGCCAGGACGACGAGGTGATCTGCTTCTACCACCTCGATCGCCGCAAGCTGGATGCCTATCTGGGCCGAATCCGGTAAAATCCCTGGAAATTCAACGTGGGCACGCCGCAACGTGCCCATTTTTCATGGCTTTTCCAGGCCGCCACGGCCCGAGTGTATGAATCACATCCGCAATTTCTCGATCATCGCCCACATCGACCACGGCAAATCCACGCTGGCCGACCGCTTCATCCAATACTGCGGCGGCCTGGAGCTGCGCGAGATGAGCGAGCAGGTGCTCGATTCGATGGACATCGAGAAGGAGCGCGGCATCACCATCAAGGCCCAGACCGCCGCGCTGCACTACAAGGCGCGCGATGGCCAGATCTACAACCTGAACCTGATCGATACCCCCGGCCACGTCGACTTCAGCTACGAGGTGAGCCGCTCGCTGGCCGCCTGCGAAGGCGCGCTGCTGGTGGTCGACGCCTCGCAGGGCGTCGAGGCGCAGACGGTGGCCAACTGCTACACCGCGATCGAGCAGGGCGTCGAGGTGGTGGCGGTGCTCAACAAGATCGATCTGCCGGCGGCCGAGCCCGAGCGCGTGATCGACGAGATCGAGGACATCGTCGGCATCGAGGCGACCGACGCGGTGCGTGCCTCGGCCAAGAACGGCATCGGCATCGAGGACATCCTCGAGGCGGTGGTGGCCAAGGTGCCGGCGCCGCAGGGCAACCCGGCCGGCCCGCTCAAGGCGCTGATCATCGACTCGTGGTTCGACAACTACGTCGGCGTGGTGATGCTGGTGCGGGTGGTCGACGGCGAGATCAAGCCCAAGGACAAGCTGCTGTTCATGTCGACCAAGGCGCAGCACCTGTGCGAGCAGGTCGGCGTGTTCACGCCCAAGTCGATGGAGCGCGAGTCGCTCAAGGCTGGCGAAGTGGGTTTCGTCATCGCCGGCATCAAGGAACTGGCCTCGGCCAAGGTCGGCGACACCATCACCTTGGTCAAGCCGGCCGCCGAGGAGCCGCTGCCCGGCTTCAAGGAAGTGAAGTCGCAGGTGTTCGCCGGTCTCTACCCGGTCGAATCGCACGACTACGATTCGCTGCGCGATTCGCTCGAGAAGCTCAAGCTCAACGACGCCTCGCTGCATTTCGAGCCCGAAGTGTCGCAGGCGCTCGGCTTCGGCTTCCGCTGCGGCTTCCTGGGCCTGTTGCACCTCGAGATCGTGCAGGAGCGGCTCGAGCGCGAATTCGACATGGACCTGATCACCACCGCGCCGACGGTGGTCTACCAGCTCCTGATGAAGGACGGCGAGGTGATCGAGATCGAGAACCCGTCGCGCCTGCCCGAACTCAGCAAGATCGAGGAGATCCGCGAGCCCATCATCACCGCCACCATCCTGATGCCGCAGGACTACGTCGGCCCGGTGATGACGCTGTGCAACCTCAAGCGCGGCGTGCAGAAGAACATGCAGTACCTCGGCCGCCAGGTGATGCTGACCTACGAGCTGCCGATGGCCGAAGTGGTGATGGACTTCTTCGACCGGCTCAAGTCGGTGTCGCGCGGCTACGCCTCGCTCGACTACGACTTCAAGGAATTCCGGCCCGACGACCTGGTCAAGCTCGATGTGCTGGTCAACGGCGAGCGCGTCGATGCGTTGAGCCTGATGGTGCACCGCGCCAACAGCGTCTACCGCGGCCGCGAGCTGGTCTCGAAGATGCGCGAGCTGATCCCGCGCCAGATGTTCGACATCGCGATCCAGGCCGCCATCGGTGCCCACATCATCGCGCGCGAGACGGTCAAGGCCATGCGCAAGGACGTGCTGGCCAAGTGCTACGGCGGCGACATCACCCGCAAGAAGAAGCTGCTCGAGAAGCAGAAGGCCGGCAAGAAGCGCATGAAGCAGGTCGGCAACGTCGAGATTCCGCAGGAGGCCTTCCTTGCCATCCTGCAGGTCAGCGACAAGTAAGTTGATCCACGATGGCCGGCGTCGATGCCGGCCATCTCGTATTCCGTCGCATCGTCGGCGCCGCCTGTCCGCAGCGCGGCCTAGACTGCAAGCTCCGAACAACCCGCAAGACCTGAACCGAAAGCCCGCATGAACTGGACACTGCTCGCGGTGGTCGCCCTCGTCGTCGGCCCCCTCCTGATCTGGCGTTCGCGCCGTACCTCGCCGCCGGTATTCGATGCCGAACAGATGTCCGAAAGCGCGCTGTGGGGCTACTTCCTGCTGCTGGTCGGCGCCTGGGGCGTGCTGTCGATCTGGGCCAATCCGAGCGATCTGTTCTTCCTGGTGATGATGGCGGCCGCGGTGCTGGCGCTGATCGCCAAGCTGCTGGGCTACCGCAGCAAGGGCAACGAGAAGCCGCTGCCGGCCTGGGCGGCGTTCGGTTTCTCCAATGCGCTGGTGCTGGCCCTGATCGGCGTGGGCAAGACCTTCCTGGTCGAGCCGATGCAGATTCCTTCGAGCTCGATGCGGCCGGGCCTGGTGGTCGGCGATTTCATCCTGATCAACAAGTTCGCCTACGGCGTGCGCATCCCCTTCCTCAACGTTCCGATCGTTCCGAACGGCAAGCCGCAGCGCGGCGACGTGGTGGTGTTCCGCTACCCGATGGACACCAAGCTCAACTACATCAAGCGCGTGATCGGCGTGCCGGGCGACAAGATCGAATACCGCAACAAGCAGCTGACGGTGAACGGCCAGAAGATCGACAGCGTGCCGGTCGGCGAATACCGCTACAACGACCGCGCCGACGAGACGATCCAGACCGTGCGCATGCAGGAAAGCCTCGGCGGCAAGACCTACAACACGCTCAACCAGCCCGGTGCGCCGACCCTGCTGCCGCCCGGCGTGGTCGACTTCCCGCAGCGCGAGAACTGCCAGCACGACGAGACCGGCTTTACCTGCACGGTGCCGGACGGCCGCTACCTGATGCTCGGCGACAACCGCGACAACAGCAACGACGGCCGCTACTGGGGCTTCGTGCCCGACGACCACCTGGCGGGCAAGGCCTTCTTCATCTGGATGAACATCGGCGAGCCGAGCCGGATCGGCACGCGCATCCAGTAAGGGCGCGTGTCATCCATGCCGCCAGCATCTAGAATGGCGGCTGACCGCGGCAACCTGCAGCCGCGGCACACAGTTACGAGGAAGAACATGCACAAACAACGTGGCGTAAGCCTGATCAACATGCTGCTGTGGGCGATCGTGCTCGGCTTCGGCGCCCTGCTGACCGTCAAGCTGATCCCGACCTTCAGTGAATACTTCGGCGTCAAGAGCGTGCTCAAGGCGCTGGTCCAGGAGCAGGCCGGCGCGCCGGTGTCCGAGATCCGCGATTCCTTCGACAAGCGCGCCACCATCGAGTACATCACCTCGGTCAAGAGCAGCGACCTCGACATCGTGCAGGACCAGTCCGGCATCACCATCTCGGTCCAGTACCAGCGCACCATTCCCTTGATCGCGAATGCCAGCCTGGTGTTCGACTTCTCAGTCGAAGAGCACCGCAACGGCTCGGCCCAGTAAGCGGGCCGATCAGTGGCACACGACATCGCGCCGCTCGAAGCGGCGCTCGATCATCGCTTCCGCCGCGAGGCCTGGCTTCGCCAGGCCTTGACGCATCGCAGCTACGGCGTGCCCCACAACGAGCGGCTCGAATTCCTCGGCGACAGCATCCTCAACGCCACCGTCGCCCGCATGCTGTTCGATGCATTCCCCGATTGCAGCGAGGGCGAGCTGTCGCGCCTGCGCGCCAGCCTGGTCAAGAAGGAGACGCTGGCCGAGCTGGCGCAGAACCTGCAGCTGAGCGGCTTCCTGCGCCTGGGCGACGGCGAGGCGCGCAGCGGCGGCTACCAGCGGCCGTCGATCCTGGCCGACACGCTCGAGGCGCTGTTCGCCGCGATCTGCCTCGACAGCGACTACGACACCGCCGCCCGCGCGGTGGCGCGGCTGATGGCGCCGCTGATCGCCGCGATCGACCCCGAAACCCATGGCAAGGACAGCAAGACGCAGTTGCAGGAATGGCTGCAGGCGCGCAGGCTGGCCTTGCCGCAATACACCATCCTGCAGCAGCGCGGCGAGGCGCACGACCAGTTCTTCGTGGTCGAGTGCCGCATCGAGCCGCTCGGACTGGTCACCCAGGGCGAGGGCGCCAGCCGCCGCGCCGCCGAACAGCAGGCTGCGACCCGCGCCATCGAGGCCCTGCCGGGCAGTGCGCGGAAGGCGAAATAAGACATGAGCGATAGCGACAACATGGATCAAGAACAGGCATTCCGGGCGGGCTTCATCGCCATCGTCGGCCGGCCCAACGTCGGCAAGTCGACGCTGCTCAACCGCCTGATCGGCCAGAAGATCAGCATCGTCTCGCGCAAGGCGCAGACCACCCGCCACCGCATCACCGGCATCCGCACCGAGGCCGACGCGCAATACGTGTTCGTCGATACGCCGGGTTTCCAGACCCGCTACAAGAGCGCGCTCAACGAGGCGATGAACCGCGGCGTGACCACCACGCTGGCCGACGTCGACGTGGTGCTGTTCGTGATCGAGGCCAACAAGTTCGACGCGCGCGACGTCGAGGTGATGCGGCTGCTGCCCAAGAAGCGGCCGGTGATCCTGGTGGTCAACAAGGCCGACCTGCTCAAGGACAAGAACCAGCTGCTGCCCTTCATCCAGGGCATGGCCTCGCAGTTCGCCTTCCACGCGATCGTGCCGGTCTCGGCCAAGAAGATCATGAAGGTCGACGTGCTGCTCGACGCGATCAAGCCGCTGCTGCCGATCGGCACGCCGATGTACGAGGAAGACCAGGTCACCGACCGCAGCGAGCGCTTCCTGGCGACCGAGCTGATCCGCGAGAAGATCTTCCGCCTGGTCGGCGACGAGCTGCCCTATTCGACCACGGTCGAGATCGAGAAGTACGAGGAGGAGGGCGGGCTGCGCCGCATCTTCGCCGCCATCCTGGTCGACCGCGACGCGCAGAAGGCGATCCTGATCGGCAAGAACGGCGAGAAGCTCAAGGAGATCTCGACCCAGGCCCGCACCGACATGGAAAAGATGTTCGACTGCAAGATCTACCTCGAGGTCTGGGTCAAGGTGAAGAGCGGCTGGGCCGACGATTCCCGCCTGGTGCGGCAGTTCGGCTACGAGTGAGGCCCCGCGCGGCGGCCGCCGCCGCGCATCCACCATCCCGCGCGAATCCGCCATGGCCGTCACCTTCGCCTCCAGCAAGCAGCGCGTCGAAGCGGTGCCGGCCTGGCTGCTGCACAGCTACCCCTATAAAGAAACCAGCCTGATCGTCGAGACCTTCAGCCGCCAGCACGGCCGCGTCGCGCTGGTGGCGCGCGGCGCGCGGCGGCCGATGTCGGCGCTGCGCGGCAGCCTGCTGGCCTTCCAGCCGCTCGAGCTGTCGTGGTTCGGCGCCGGCGAATTGAAGACCCTGCACGCGGCCGAATGGCAGGGAGGGGTGCCGCAGCTGGCCGGCCTGCCGCTGCTGTGCGGCTTCTACCTGAACGAACTGCTGCTCAAGCTCCTGCCGCGCGAGGACGGCCACGGCCGGCTGTTCGAGGCCTACGACCGCGCCGTGCGCGCGCTGGCCCAGCCCGGCCAGGACGTCGAGCCGGTGCTGCGCCGCTTCGAGCGCGTGCTGGCGGCCGAGCTCGGCTACGGTTTCGCGCTGGACCGCGACCTGGCCGGCCGGCCGATCGAGCCGGACGACAACTACCGCTTCGTACCGGGCCGCGGTCTCGTGCCGGCCGAGGGCGAGAGCGCCGGCGTCCTGGTGCGCGGCCGCACGCTGGCCGCGATGGCGGCCGACGACTATAGCGATCCGCAGTCGACCCAGCAGGCCAAGCAGCTGATGCGCGCGCTGCTGGCCGAACTCCTGGGCGACACCCCGCTGCATACCCGCAAGATTCTGCGCGACTTGTACCAGCTATGATTTTCGGCATCGGCACCGACCTGATCGAGATCGCCCGCATCGGCAGCGCGCACGCGCGCCATGGCGAGCGTTTCCTCGCCCGGCTGCTGGCGCCGGCCGAGCGCGAGGAATTCGCCGGCGTGAGCGATCCGGTCCGCTTCCTGGCCAAGCGCTGGGCCGCCAAGGAAGCCTTCGCCAAGGCGCTCGGCACCGGCATCCGGCCGCCGGTGGAGCTGGCCGGCATCGCCGTCGGCCACGATGCGGCGGGGCGGCCGTTGCTGCATTTCGCGCCGGCGATCGAGGCCCTGCTGCGTGAAAAAGGCATCGTCCGCGCCCATTTGTCGCTCAGCGACGAGCGCGCGTCGGCCGTCGCCTTCGTGTTACTGGAAGCCGGATGAACGGCTCGGCTATAACACAGTCATAATTGGCGACCGGTTTATATTGAGGGCCGGCCAGGCGGTAACCTTACAAAAAGGGGAGAACAGCCATGATCGCAATCGAGCATAAGTCCCATTGCGTGCTCGCCACCGTGGCGGGCGAGTTCACGTTGGCCGACTACAAGGAATTCGAGGAGAACGTGCTCTACGAACTCCAGTTCCATGGCCGGCCCAATCTGCTGATCGATCTGACCGAGATGCTCGACTACACGCTCGACGTGGTGTGGGAAGAGATCAAGTTCTCGCGCGCGCATCGCACCGAATTCGGCCGCATCGCGGTGATCACCACCGACCAGTGGACCACCTGGGCGACCTGGCTCGCACGCCTGTTCGTCGACAGCGAGGTCCGCATCTTCGACAACGGGGCGGACGCCGAACGCTGGCTGGTGGATGGGTTGGCGGTGGTGGACCAATGCTGAAGCTGTTCGGTTCGCTGGGCAACCTGGTCAAGCGCGAGACCGATCCGCTGGCCGATCCGCGCACCGCCGCGGTCTGGATGAAGGAAGTCCTGCAGGAAGATATCGGCGGCCGGCTGGCCGCGGTGCGCGAGATGGTCGCCAAGCTCGACCAGCGCGAGACCGTCAACCTGTCGATGCTGCAAGCGCTGATGCTGATCGACGAGCAGATCCAGCCGACCTACGACCTGGTCTGCCAGCAGTACATCCAGAATCCGCGCGCCGGCAAGGCGATCGAGGAGCGGCTGTGGAACGACATCGTCGGCTTCGCGCGGACGATGCTGGCGGCCTACCACCCCTTCGTGCGGCTGGAGAACCCGCTGCCGACCGAGGAGGCCGGCTTCCTCTCGCTGCTGGGCCGCATGCTGGCGCGCGCGCTCCACTACGTCGGCATCCAGGTGAAGTGGCACTTCTTCCGCTTCCAGGCGCCGACCGCGGTGCTGTGGGCCAGCGCCAACCAGCTCTACCGGCTGGCCGAGATCGACAACGTCGACAGCGATCCGTTTCCGCTCTACGGCCGCGACGGCCCGACCACCTCGTGCGCCGACGAATTCATCCGCATCCAGATGCTGGCCACGCTCAACAACGGCAACTTCAACCTGCGCCAGTTCGACTGGGCCGACCGCTGGCTCGGCATGTGGTCGCGCCATGTGCAGATCGAGCGCAAGTACCGCGACGGCATCCACCAGTTCGGCGTCAACCTGGCCGAGCCGACCGGGCCGGCCAAGATCCACGAGGCGGTCGAAGGCGAGATGCTGCGCTTCTGGGGCGTGGGCGAGCTGCTGGCCGAGATGAACCGCGTGATGCAGCAGCTCGAAGCTGGCGATTCGCCGGCCCGGCTCGGCCTCGGTGAAGACGCGCGCATGCCGGCCTGCCTCGATTTCATGCGCCAGCTCGAGATCCTGTGGTCGCGCGAGCGCAACCAGAAGATGACGCGCAGCGAGCGCACCAAGGTCAGCAAGCTCGCGCAGGTGGTGTCCGGCCTCGTCAACATCTTCGCCGCGGTGCGCGGCGACGACGAACGCGCGATGGCGCGCTCGACCGCGCGCACGGCGCCGGATCACGACGAGATCATGGACATGAAGCTGTACGGCTACGTGACCGAGCGCACCAAGCGCAAGATCGCCGACATGCAGGCGCGCAACCACGCCTACGTCAACAAGACGCGCGCGGTCACGCACGACGAGTGGGTGATCGAGAACCAGTCGGCCGGCGGCTTCGGCGCGGTGCTGCCGGTCGACGGCAGCCACGACTGGGTACGGCTCGGCGTGCTGCTGGCCCTGCGCGGCGACGACCAGCAGAACTGGATGATCGGGGTGGTGCGCCGGCTCAATCGCGTCAATTCCGAGCAGCTGTATGCCGGCGTGCAGGTGCTCAGCACCACGCCGGTGGCGGCCAGCATGAAGTCGCTCGACGAGGAGAAGCGCGCCCCGAGCCTGGTCGACGGCATCGATACCATCGGCCTGGTCGCGCCCAAGAGCGGGCTCTACATTCCCTACCTCGGCGAGGGCAAGCGCGCCAATACGCTGCTGATGCACGCGGCCGACTACGTGCCGGGCCGCCACTACCAGGTACAGGCGCGCGACAAGGGCTTCGTGGTGCGGATCGGCGAGACGCTGGAAAAGGGGCCGGACTGGATCTGGACCATGGTGGAGCTGGTACGCCGGGATTCCTGAGGGCTCGGCCGTCGTTCCGGCGATCGTGCCGGCGTGGCGTGTAGCGCTGGCGCCCGGCCGAGCCGGGCGCTGATGCTTGTGGGGGCCCGGCCCGATCCTGCCTGCTTCGGCCGTTGGCGCGTCATGACGCGCTTCGAGCCACCCGGGCGTCGTGCCGATCTTCCGTATGTGCAAACGCCCGGCTGCGCTGGGCGTTTTCGTTGCGAGGCTCGAACCTCAAGCCGCGGTCCGCGCGTCGGCTTTTTGCGCTTCCCGCAAGGCTTCCAGCTCGGCATACGGCGCCTCGGCCCAGCGTTCCACCAGCTCGCGCGTGGCCGGGTCGGCGGCGCGGCGCTTGGCCTCGCGGTCCGGTTCGAAGGCCTGGACCGGGTTCTTGGCGTGCTGGCGGGCGCCGTCGAGCACGCTCGGCAGGTCGGCCTCCGCCAGGCCGAACAGGCCGGCCAGCCGGCCGCCGACCACGTCCGGCAGCTCCTCGTAATTGACCGCGATGCCGCCGTACTGGCGGCAGTGGGCGAGGCCGGCCGCGAGGATGCGGCCGACGGTGCGCGCCACCAGCTCGGGCCGCGACATCATCAGTCCCTCCTGCAGCGGGAACAGCAGCGGCGAGGCCGCGATCATGCCGGGCACCATATAGGTGGCCGGCGAGCGCAGCTGCGACACCGCGATCTCGAGCGGATGGCGGTAGAGGAAGATCCACGGCGTAGCGGGGAAGCGCGCGCGCAAGAGCGGCAGCTCGCACAGGTTCCAGGCATCGAGCTTGACCACCAGCGCGCGCTCGGCGCCGCGCCGGCGCTGGCCGTAGGCCGACAGCAGCGCGGCCAGCAGCGCCGGCTGGCGTGCGGCGATGGCCGGGTCGACATAATGCGCGCGCAGCAACGCGTCGAACGGCGGCGGTTCGGACAGCACGACGTGGCTGTCCAGCCGCGACAGCATGCGGGTGATCAGCGTCGAGCCGCAGCGCGAGGCGTGGAAGATGAAGGCGGTCGGCTCGACGCCGGGGCTGGCGGCCTGCCAGTCGAGCAGGGCGTCGGCATCGGTCTGGCGGCGGAAAGCCAGGTTGAACGGCCGCTTCAGCGCCACCTCGGCGCTGTCGCGGAAGAACGGTTCGCGCAGCGGCTGGTCGCCGAAGCGGGCCCAGTCGAGCCGCCAGCGTTGGGCATCCCGCCAGAAGCGGATCGGCAGCCAGTCGCGGTAGTCGGTGCGGTCCATCAGACGATCCATTGTTCGATCCATTCGCGGCGGCCGCGGGTCATGGCCGAGTCGAGGTCGGCCCGGCTGAAGCGCAGGCCGGCTGCCGTTGCATGCGCGAGCACGGCGGCGGCGAAGGTTTCGTGGTCGGTGTGGGCGGCCAGTTCGGCGGTCAGCGCGGCATCGGCCTGCACGCGGCCGCGGAACTCGGCGAAGGCCTGCGCGCCGCGGCTGTCGCGCGCCGGCGGGGTATCGGCCAGGCCGGCTTCGATCTGGCCGGCCAGCCAGGGACTCGGGCTGCAGTCGAGCACCAGGTGGATGCGCGCCTGGCCGCCGTGGTTGTCGACCCGGTGCGGCCGTGACAGGTCGAGGAACCAGCACTCGCCGGCCGCCATCGGCACCATGCGGCCGTCGAGCAGGAATTCGACCGCCTCGTCGGTGACGATGGGCACGTGCAGCCGCAGGTCGGCGCCGGGCTGGCCCAGGTCGTAGTCGCGGTGCTCGGCGATGCTGCCGCCGGGACCGAGCCGCAGCAGCCGCGCGCTGCGCAGGCGGGTCTGCAGGCGGCCGAGCTGTTCGCGCCAGAAGTCGTCGCAATGGGCGGTGGGCCGGCCCTCGCCCTGGCCCGGCGACAGCGGGGTGACCGCGTCGGCCGGCGCCGTCAGCGCGATGCCGCTCCAGTCGCCCTGGTAGTAGCCGGTGTTGAAGTGGGGCTGCCAGGCGTCCTGCGGCAGCACGTCGAGCGCCGCGCGCAGGGCCGCTGCGTCGAAGCGCAGCGGCAAGCGGGCGAAGGGGGGAAGTTCGAACAGCATGCGGGATTGGCGGGAAATGATGGCCGCATTCTAGACTGCGTTTCAGCCCATCGCCGGAAACCCAGGTTTCATGTCCCAGCGCCCGCCTTCCTTCATCGTTCCTCCGCCGCAGACCGTCACCCGTGCCCAGCGCGAGCGCCGCAACGGCCACCGCGCCGCGGTGCTGCTGCTGACCGGCCTGTCGGCCGCCGGCAAGTCGACCTTGGCGCACGCGCTCGACGCGGCGCTGTTCGCGCGCGGGCTGCAGAGCAGCGTGCTCGACGGCGATCGGCTGCGCACCGGCCTCAACGCCGGCCTCGGCTTCGGCCCGGCCGACCGGCTGGAGAACCTGCGCCGTGCGGCCGAGGCGGCGGCGCTGCTGTACGACGCCGGCCAGATCGCGATCGTGGCGATGATCGCCCCGCTGGCCGCCTACCGCGCGCTGTTCGCCGAGCGGATCGGCGACGGCTACCTCGAGATCTGGTGCCGCGCCGGGCTTGAAGTGTGCGAGGCGCGCGATCCCAAGGGTCTGTACGCACGGGCGCGGGCCGGCCAGCTCGGCGAGTTCACCGGCGTCTCGGCGCCCTACGAGGCGCCCGCGGCGCCCGATCTGGCGCTCGATACCGGCGTGCTGACGCCGGAGCAGGCGACGGCGCGGCTGCTGGCGCTGCTGGTGGAGCGCCAGGTGATTCCGGCCCAGGCCGTTCGCTGATCCCGCACCGCGACGGCATGCAAATGGGCAGGAGCGGCTGCAGCCGCGAATGGCGATTCATGTCGCAACGACCATTCGCGGCTGAAGCCGCTCCTACGGTGAGCTTTCGTAGGTCGGGCTTTATGCCCGACAACGCCGCTAATGAAGATCGCTGTCGGGCATAAAGCCCGACCTGCCATGCGCAATGAGTGGGTTGATGCAACAGCTATAGAGGTGACATGAGGATTTTCAGCCCGCCATGCGCGCCTTGAACCAGCGGCCGATCTCCTCGATCTCGGCCAGGCAGACCGAGTGCGGCATGCGGTAGGTATGCCATTGCAGCGGATGGCCGGCGGCTTTGACCGCCTCGGCCGCACGCTCGCCCAGGATCGGCGGCACCACCGGGTCCTGCGCGCCGTGGGCGGCGAACACCGGGGTGGCGGCATTGGCCGCGTTCGCTTCGGCCTCGATCAGCTTGGGCGAGGGAATGTAGGTCGACAGCGCGACGATGCCGGCCAGGCGTTCCGGATGGGTCAGGCCGACGCTGTAGGCCATCGCGCCGCCCTGCGAGAAGCCGGCCACGAAGATCCGCTCGGTCGGGATGCCGCGGCGGTTCTCGCGGGCGATCAGCGCCCGGATCGCTTCGCGGTTGGCGCGGATGCCGGCCTCGTCGGCATGGCGGTCGATATTGTCGAACAGCACGATGTCGTACCAGGCGCGCATCACGTAGCCGTTGTTGCAGGTCACCGGGATCATCGGCGCGTGCGGGAAGATGAAGCGCACGCCGGGGCCGTCGTCGAGGCCCAGCTCGGGCACCACCGGCACGAAATCGTTGCCGTCGGCGCCCAGGCCGTGCATCCAGATCACCGCCCACGCGGGGTCGGGCCGGGTCTCGACTTCGATGTGGTCGAGCAGGTTGGAGTCGAGGGTGGGATCGAGCGCTGCGCTCATCGGGCGAGTTCCTTCACTTGGGCATGGCGGAAGCAGTCGGGCGCGTGGTCGTTGACCAGGCCCATCGACTGCAGGTAGGCGTAGACGATGGTGGAACCGACGAACTTGAAGCCCTGCTTGGCCAGGTCCTTCGAGATCCGGTCCGACAGCTCGGTGCGCGCCGGCACCGGCTCGGCGCCGCTGCGCTGGATCGGCCGGCCGTCGACGTAGCGCCACAGCCAGCCGTCGAGCGTCCCGCCGGACTCGCGCAGGCGCAGATAGGCCTGGGCGTTGCCGATGGTGGCAGCCACCTTGAGCCGGTTGCGCACGATGCCGGGGTCGGCCAGCAGCGCGGCCACCTTGGCCTCGTCGTAGCGGGCGATCGCGCCGGCGTCCCAGCCGTCGAACACGGCGCGGTAGTGCTCGCGCTTGTTGAGGATGGTCTCCCAGCTCAGGCCGGCCTGTGCGCCTTCGAGGTTGAGCATCTCGAACAGCGTGGTCTCGTCGTGGCAGGGCACGCCCCATTCCTCGTCGTGGTAGGCGAGGTAGCGCGGATTCTTCGGATTGGCCCAGCTGCAGCGGCAGGGTTCGGTCATGGCGGCGGTTCCCGGTCGGGTGGGCCGCCATCATCTCATGCGGACAGCCCGCCATCGACCACCAGGCTGTGGCCGACCACGTAGCGCGAGGCGTCGCTGCACAGCCAGCAGACGGCTTCGGCGATCTCCTCGGCCTCGGCCAGTCGGCCGATCGGGATGTGCGCCGCCGTGGCCGCCATGGCAGCGGCGCGGCCGGCTTCGTCGAGCCCGGCCAGCCGGTTCGCCCGGCGCGGTGTGATCACTGCGCCGGGGCAGACCGCGTTGATGCGGATGCCCGCGACGATCCATTCGAGCGCCGCCGAGCGCGTCAGGTTGATCACGCCGGCCTTGGCGGCGGCGTAGATCGCCGCCTGCGGCGTGCCGGCCAGGCCGTTGGTCGAGGCGATGTTGACGATGGCGCCGCCGCCGGCCATCGCGGCGGTCTCGCCGCGCAGCAGCAGGAAGATGCCGCGCAGGTCGCAATCGAGCACGGCGTCGGCTTCGTCGAGGTCGAATGCGTCGATCCGCGCCGGGCGGAAGGACGCCGCGGCGCTGTTGACCGCGATGGATAGCGGACCGTGGCGGCGGGTCAGCCGCTCGAACAGGCCGGCCACGCTGTCCGCCTCGGCCACGTCGACCGGCTCGAATTCCGCGGTAAACCCGGCCGCGGCCAGCTCGGCCCGCGCCGCCTCGCCGCGCGCAGCGTCGCGGCCGGCGATCACCAGCCTGGCGCCGGCCTGGCCGAGCCGGCGGGCGCTGGCCAGGCCGATGCCGGAGCTGCCGCCGACCACCAGGGCCAGCCGGCCGGCCAGCGACGGGTCCGCCGGCGCGGTCACGGCTGCTGCTGCACGGGCGGATGCAGCGGGGGGATGGGGCGCGGCTTCAAGGGCGGCACCGGCGCCTGCTGCAGCTTCTTCTGCAGATAGCCGATCGCGGCCTCGAGCTGGCGGTCCTCGCCCTTGAAGGTGGCGACCGGCGGGTTGTCGACCTCGACGTCGGGCGCCACGCCGATGCCCTCGACCAGCCAGCTGCCGTCGATGCCGTACTGCGGGCTCTCGGCCACCCGGGCCAGGCCGTCGTCGACCAGATCGTTGCGGTCCGACAGCCAGACGCCGGCGCCGGCGGTGCGGTTGCCGATGACTGGGCCGAGCTTGAGCGCCTTGACGCCGGCGGCGAAGGTCTCGCCGTCGGAGTAGGTCAGCGCGTCGGTCAGCACCACCAGGTGGCCGCGGAAGGCCTGCTGCATGTTCTGCGCCGGCAGCGCGGTCGGGCCGGCCCAGTAGGCCCATGGCCGCCGCAGCAGCTTCTCGATCACCCAGCTGTCGATGCTGCCGCCGTTGTTGCGGCGCACGTCGATGATCAGGCCGTCGCGGTCGTACTGGCCGTAGAACTCGCGCACGAAGGCCGCCATGTCGGCCGGCCCCATCGCGCGCAGGTGCAGGTAGCCGAGCTTGCCGCCGCCGGCCTGCTCGACCGCTTCCTTGCGCGTCTGCTCCCAGTCGGTGTAGCGCAGCGCCTGCTGTGTCCGGGCATCGACCGGCACCACCACGGTGCGGTGCGCCGCCGCCTTGCCGCGCTTCACCTCGAGCAGCACCTGCTGGCCGGCCTGGTTGCGCAGCAGGTCGGAGAAATCGCGCACCTCGGCGCTGGCGCGGCCGTTCACCGCGGTGATGACGTCGCCCTCGTCGACGTCGACGCCGGGCATGTCCAGCGGCGCGCGCTCGTTCGGCAGCTCGCGCTCGGTGCGGTAGATGTGGACCACCTTCCAGCCGCCGTCGACGCGCTCGAGCTGGGCGCCGAGGCCGGCCGGCTGGGCGGCGTCGCGGCTCACCCGCACGTCGCCGGCGCCGATCTGCGAATGCAGCGCGCCGAGCTCGCCGATCATCTGGCCGAGCACGTCGTCGAGCTCGCTGCGGTCGTTCACCCGCTCGACCAGCGGCGCGTACTTGCGCCGCACCGCGGCCCAGTCGACGCCGCGCAGCGTGCGGTCGAAGAAGAAGTCGCGGTGCATGCGCCAGGCGTCGCCGAAGATCTGCCGCCATTCGGCGCGCGGATTGACCTGCAGCGTCCAGTCGCGCATGCGCACCGCGGCCTTGGTCAGGTCGCTCGGCGTCTTGGCGGCGGCCTCGACGATATACATCTCGGCGCCTTCGCCGGCCTTGCGGAAGAACAGCTTCTTGGCCTTCTGCGCCAGCGCGAATTCGGCCACGTCGAGCGCGAAGGTCTCGGGCTTGGGCGACTCGTTGTCGATCGCCAGGCTCTTGAGCGCCGCCTTGGCGCTGTCGGACGGGCTGTCGCTCTCGAGGTAGTACAGCCGCTTGCCGTCGGTCTGCAGCTCGCGGTAGTTGCCGGCCTGCAGCGGCACCTCGTACAGCCGGTCGGCCAGGCCTTCCCAGGCGATCGCCGGCAGCCGCGGCTTGGCGTCCTTCTTGTCCTTGTCGTCGGCGGGCTTGTCGTCCTTGCCGCGGGCCTCGTCCTTGCCGTCGCCGTCGTCGTCCTTGTCGGCGCCGGCCTTGCCGCGCTGCAGCTCGTCCTTGGGCTGGAACGGGAAGCGCGCGCCGGCCTGCAGCGCCAGCGCGTAGATCTTGGTGCGGTCGGCCAGGTAGGGGCCGGTGTTGCGGTCGCCCCAGGGCGAGCGGTTGGCGAGCTGGAAGCTGCGGTCGGACAGGAAGTACAGCCACTTGCCGTCCGGGCTGAAGGCCGGGTAGGCCGAGTCGTACTTGTCGCTGGTCAGCCAGTCGG